>DATFGV010000584.1:0-18084 GCA_035249115.1 Vineibacter sp. | reverse complement strand
GTGCCGGTCCCCGAGTTCCGCTGGAAGAAGGACAGCATCATGCTGCCCGAAGATGGCGAGCGCGAGTCGATCCTGCCGGCCGAGGAGGAGGCGCGGCTGTTTGCCGAGCTGCGTCCCGACTATCACGCGTTTGTTCGCTTCGCGCTGCTGTCGGGATTGCGCCTCGACAACGTCGTCAGCCTCACCTGGCGACAGGTCCATTGGGATGCCCGCGAGATCCGGCTGCGTGTCAAGGGTGGTAAGCAGAAAGCCATTGCGATCAGCTCGGCAATGCTGGCGATCCTCGAGGCCGAGCGGGGCCGCAATTTCCAGCGCGTGTTTACCTACGAATGCCAGCGCAACCGGCACGATCCGAAGCAGGGGATCGTGCAGAACAAGGGCGAGCGGTATCCGTTTACGCATGACGGCTGGCGGGCGGCCTGGAAGAAGGCGCTCGAGGCGGCCGGCATCGAGGACTTCCGCTTTCACGATCTGCGCCACACCTTCGCGACCCGGCTCTTGCGCGCGACGAACAATCTCGAACTGGTGCAGCGCGCGCTGACCCATGAGGCCATCGCGACGACGGTGCGCTACGCGAAGTCGCAGCTCAGCGACGTCCGCATCGGGCTCGAAAAAATGAATTTGACACAGAATTTGACACAAAACCCAGCCCCGGCTGTGTCAACCAAACGAAACACGTAATTAAAACAAAGTATTGAGCATTGGCACAACGGATAGTCCCAAAGCAGGCGCGCTACCGGACTGCGCTACGCCCCGAAACGGCAAAAACCCAAGGCTTTCCTAGGCGTTTTAGCGATTGGGGCGAGGCCGCGCAAGAGCACCGAATCGGGAACGAAAACGCATTTAGACACAGAATTAGACACAACCGGGACACAACGGGGTCACAGCGGTCGCGGCTTTGTTCTTGCCTCGGCCGAGCGGGCGGCGCGTAAGATCGCCGAAGGGCGGGCGCAGCGGAGGGTCGGATGATGGCGACGGAGCGTTACAAGCTGATCGGCCGGCTGCCGGTGCCGGTCGCGGACCTGATCGAATGGGCTTCCTGGTTCGAGACGGCCGACCGCCGCGTCGCCCGAACCGACGTCGGGCCGCTGCACGTCTCGACCGTGTTCCTCGGCATCGACCATAGCTTCTCGAACTTTCCCGACACGACGCCGATCCTGTTCGAGACGATGATCTTCGACGATACCGATGGCCTTGATCATTACTGCGACCGCTATGCGAGTTGGGACGAAGCCGAGCGGGGCCACGCGGCGGCGGTCGAAGCGGCGCGCGTCATCGTAGCGGCGGCTCATCCGCACCCCCCTGTGGCGTAGCACTCCTCGCAGATCTCGCAGGTGCCGGTGCGCCGCACGAGGTGATGCAGCAAGCGCGGGACTTGCTTGGAAGTTTAGGCTGTTGGCAACGCCTCTACGGAAGCGCCAAGCCTGTAGATGATCCAGACGTTGTCTTGATAGCTGCCGCTATTACCGCAAACCGCGTCGCCGAGCGTATCCGCACCCTCGCGGAAAAAGCTGCCGACTGCGACCACGCCGGTTGGACCTTTCAAGAACATGGTCGGTGCTGTTGGAAGTGCGGCACCTTCATGGTCGATTTCGGGGATTAAGGGAGGCTGCGGATTGATCGACCTGATTGCGGCTGCATTCCTTGGCTTCGCACTCGGAGTCATCTGGCAGGAAATTCATTTCCGCAAATTAACGGCGCAACTCGACGAGGCGGTCCGCCGCATGGACAGGCTCGACGGAGGCTGCGGATGAGCCGGATCATCGGATCACAATCCAGTATTCGCGGCCCGATCCTGGCCCACCGAAAGGGTGGTAATTCAGTAAAAAAATCGGCTGAATTTATTTTTCCGCGAGGTGCCTGGTTTGTTCCTTCAGGAGCATTTCGCCGGATTTTACATAATAGGGCTTCTGCGACATCGGGGAGGAGCGGATGAGCACTGGTCACATAGCCCTTGAACTCCGCGTCAAGGGTCAGGCCGACTTGAGAGAACGCCAACCCACGGAAAACGACAAGTGGGACACCGCCTACTTGCTGGACGAGGCGCCCGTCGAAAGCCTTCGGTTTGAGATGTATCTCAACGACGACGACGAATACTCCGATCACCTGGGCATCGTGATCGGCCTCTATGCGGGGAAGGCGGTCGGCGAGGATAACCGCTCGTTCAGCATGGACCTGCACGGCTACCTAAAGCCGGCCGACCTGCCAAAACTGCGCGACTTCCTCAACCTGCTGATCGAGCACCAAAAGACCTGGGGGTGCGGATGACCAAGGCGGATTGTGAAGCGCTGCGGCGCGAGATCAAGGCCGTCGCCGACAAGGTGCGGGCGATGCGCAGCGCAAATCTCAGCACCGTGCCGGGCGAGACGATCGCCAACGTGATGCTGGCCTACCGGCACTTGGAGGACGCCTCGATGCGGCTCGGAAAGGCCATACAGGCCTTGGACGGCGGGGTGAGCGTCTACGACAGGACCCAGGTGCCGGGGGCATGAGCACCTGGCACCTGCCCGAGGCGCGGGTTCGGCGGGTTGCGGGGCGCTGGCACGCCTTTGCGGGTGACTGGTCGACGGCACTCGGCGACATCACGGTCGAGGAGATCCTGCGGCTGTTCCGGTCGAGCACGGTGGTTTTTCTGCAGCCGGTTCCGCCTCCATCGAGGTCGAAAAAATGAACACGGGCAGCCCGGTCTACTTCGGGATCGTCATGAGCCACGGGGTCGAGCGCCCGCAGCTGTTCTACGACGAGGTGCCGCGGGCATTGCTGGTGAAGCGGTCGCCCTTGGTCTACTGCTGCCGGCTCGACAAGATTTGCGCAAACGTGCAAATCGCGCTGACGGTCAGGGACATCTACGCCGTCTATCGGGGGTGGAAAGCGGACGGCAAGCTGCCGCCTGACGAGCGCGGCGAGCGGCCGAAAGCGGAGGCACCGGCGGATGGCTGAGAGCTTCACCTGCCCCCGCTGCGGCGCGGTGAGCCACAACCCGGGCGACATCGCGAACCGTTACTGCGGCCGGTGTCATGCGTTTGTCGACGACCCGAGGCGGCCCCCTGCGGAGAGTGTCATCTGCGCCCTGGCGAAGTCTGCGACATTTGCGGAGCGGAGGCGCTGGCTGATGGCTGACCCGATGACGATGACACCCTTCGAGCGGGGGGTGCTGACCGGGACGCTGCTGACGCTGTCGGGCGGGCTGATCGCGCTCGTGATCGTGTGGCTCATCCTGTGACCTGGGTTCTCGGCGACCCGGTTTGTAAATAGGCCGAAAACGGTTGCGATATCAATGCTCGAAAATGATACTTTGCCTTCCCGGCGATTGCGGAGATTGCCGCCGCATGCAAGATAAATCAACCCGTTAGCCGGCAAAATTTACAAACCAAGGGGTACAGTCTAACCCGTTGATACACTTAGGTGCGGAAAATCGCCTAACAAACCGATTTGGTGGGGAAATGCGCTGCGAAGATTGCCACGGCACCGGCTTAAAGAGACACGAACTGGACGATCCGATTGCGGTTGCCGAGAGGGTGGATCGGCCACCGGCCGAGATCGTCGCCCTGCGTCTGCCGTGCCTGGCCTGCGGCGGCTCGGGTTGGGGCGCATTGTTGCGAAGGCGAACGGCCCGATAACCGGATCAGATTCGCCATCGAATATCGGCAACTGCGCCGTTAGCTGATATCAAAAAAATGGCCGGCGCTATCAAGCGTCGGCTGCCGGCTCCTGACTAGGTTCAGGGCGGCGCCGAGCGGCTACCTCAACCGCCCGGCGCCTGACCACAACCGACCGTCAAGGAGTCGATCATGGCTTACCGCATTCTAACCGCCGCCGCCTTCGCCGTCGCGCTCGCCGCCCCGGCGCTCGCTCAAGAGATCCGCCCCGCCGGCCCGCCGATCGTGATGCAGCCGAGCTCGGGCACGCTGATCAAAACACCGGCCCCGCTCGGCAACGTGTTTGTCGCCAATCCCGACATCGCCACTGCGGTCGTTCCTGCGGAAGGCGCCGCCGGGAGAAACCTCGTCCACGTCTTCGCAAAGGCGCCCGGCAAAACGACGCTGTTCGCGCTCGGCGAGGACGGCGAGATCATGCTGAGCCGCGTCGTCGACGTGCCCGGCCCGCGCACCGTGCGCGTGCTGCGCGGCACCCACGCCCCCGAGATCTGGACCGAGGCCCACGAGCAGCAGCCGCGCCTGTCTGATCTGCCGGCCGGCTCGTCGGTCACGATGCCGGTGGGCCAGCCGCGCTAAGGCGCGTACCGGAGGCCGATCGCCGGCGCCATGCCGGCGATGGCCAGCAGGAACCAGATAAAGATCAGCAGCGTCACGACGATCAGGATGATCTGCGCCAATTTCCCGATGGGCGGCGGCAGCGGGATCACCGACGTTACGCAATACCAGATCACGCCGACGATCAGGAGCAGGATCAACAGGGTGATGAGCAGGCTGATCATCTGGCTGGCCCTCCCTCAAGCAATTTTTTGACGTCGCCGCACGGCTCGATGACGGCGACGAACTTGCCGTCGGTCAGGCCGACCAGGCAGTGCCCGTGCGGTGCAAGCCTCCCCAACGATCCGGCCGTGGCCCGCAAGCTCGTAACCTGGGCCGGATTGATGATCACTTCGCCGCCGTCGGCCCGATGCAGGATGATCAGGCTGAGCGCGACGGCGCAAATCACACCGCCCTAACCGATGATCCAGGCGGCACCCGTGTCCATCACCGGCACGGTGTTGCTGCCGCCGCCGGCAACGACGGCGCCGAACGTGGTGCTGTTCGCGTCGGTGACGTGCGCCCGCCGCCCGGCCGTGCCGGCCGCCGGCAGGTTGGCGACGATAAAGCCGGGCGTCCGCGGATGCTCCCAATTGCCGCTGGCGCCGAGCACCTTGCGCGCCGTCGCGTCGTTCGCCGCCGGAGCCGGCACCAGCCCCTTTGCCCCGCCCGTGCCGCTGTCGCCCGAGAAGGCGGCCAGCGTCGCCGTGACCTGGGCCGGGGTGCGGTCCTCCCAGGTGACCGGCGATCCGGCGACGGCGACCAGCAGCGCGTCGGCCGCCGCGCCGGTCACATCGACGTCGTTGAGCTCGCCGAGCCGCGCGCCGGTCCCGACGCCGATCAACTGCTGATACACCGGCAGCGGCGGGTCGCCGGTCGTCGCGGCCGGATCGAACTCGGCGGCCGAGGTATGGTCGAGCAGCGTCAGGAAGATGCCCTGCTCGCCAACGCTGAACGTATCCATCGCCGCGTAGATCGTAAACGGCTCCCACTCGTCGCGCCAGCGCCAGGCCAGCACCGGCATGTCGACCGGCCCGAGTGTCGCGCCCGACTCCAGGTGGAATGTGAGCTGGGTGCCGTTGGTGCTGACCGATGTGATGTCGTCGGGCTGCGGCCGCGAATCCTCGAGCCCCGCCAGGTGCACCTGCTGATCGTAGAAATTGCCGTCGATCTCGGCTGCCGTAAGGTTCCGCCCGACGCCCGGCCCCCACGGCCCGGTCGTTCTGTAGATGACTGCCATTAGCCTTCCCCGCCGGCCGCGAAGGCCGCTATATCGGATGCCGCGCCGCTCGACAGGCCGGCATAAACCCAGCCGGTCGCCTCGAAAACCTGCTGCCACGACGCACCATCGTCGGTCGAGGCATAGACCCTCGCCGGCCGTTGCTCGGCGCTAGGATTCGGAGTCTTGTAATCCCAGGTCAGCAGGTTCCAGACGCCCCCGGCAAACGATACGGCGACGACATTGGGCGGCACGCCGCCGCCACCTGGCGGCAACTCACCGCCGCCACCGCCGCCTTCTTTCTCGATCGTGATGCCGTCCGCGTCGTAATCGATATCGGGGCCGCCCAGCGTCCAGCCGATGATTGCGGTCGGTTTGATGAATATCTTTTTGTCGGGATCGTAACCCTGCCAGCCGTCGGGGATGCCGCCCTTGTTCGCCGGCTTTGTGCAAAGCGCGCGGAACGCAGGCTCCGCCGCATCCTCGTAATCGCCGCCCGAAAAGCTCTCGCCGGCGCTCCAGGCCCGGCCATCGGGCGAGCTGTAGATCGTCGCGTTGTTGTCGCTGCCGTCGAAAATCGCATACCAAAGTTTGTCGTCAGGATGCCAGGTGAAGCCGCACCAACCGGCACCGCTGGTCATCGATGTTGCCAGCGCGATCGACCAGTTTTCGCCGTCGTTCGAGTAATAGATGTTGGCGATCGGCGCGGTGACGCCGGGCGTCTGTGAGCCGCCGCCGATCAGGAATACCGGCGTGTCCTTGTCGGCCGGCTTGGCCAGCGCATAAGCCTGCGCGTGTGCCCACGACGGAAATACATAGGTCTGTTGCCAATCCTGCGGTTTGTCGGTTGCCGGCTTGCCGGCATAAACGCGGCTCTCGAATGCGACCGGGATCAGGAATTGCTGGGCAAACACACAAACCGCGCCGACAGCGCGACCAACCGTGACCTTGACGATGTGGACGATCGGATCTTCGACATAATCGACGGCCACGGTCAGGGATACACGTACACGTCGGTGCGCTGCGAGACGTTGGAGCTCGGCACGTTGGCCCGCATGCCGGCCGGGGCCGTCGCCGATGTCGACGCGGTGACCGTCTTTCCGGCCGCGCCGGCGTCGTAAGTGAACTGCTTGTTGCCGTAGTCCGGGTTGTAGCCGAACTGGTTCAAGTACGGGTCGCCTTTCTTGTTGTACGTTATCGACTTGGCGCGGTCGAGCGTCACACTACCGATCTGGTTGCCGGCCGCGTCTCTGATCGGCACATCGACAAAATCGCTCTCGCGGCTCGATTGGTGGAAGTTGTCGATCGAGCCGCGCAGATTGAAGCCGACGCTTTCGATATTCTCCGTGTTGACGCCCTTCGGCTGGACCGCGCCCTGCGGCAGCTCGCCGACCGAGCCCCAGGCGATCTTGGCTTCATCCGGCGTGTCGTCGACCTTTACCGGGACGATGCGCCGGGTCGTGCCGATCTGGCGCGACTGAAACGGCCGGACCAGTTGTTCAAACATAGTCGGCCTCGAGGTCGATCGTCTTTGGGACCATCAGCGCGCTTACCGCCGGCTCCCAGGTCGTCTCGAAGCTCTGCCGGCTGATCGGCACGAGGTTGACCTCCACCGTGGTTGGCATCTTGGAGAGCATTTCGGTCGGCGTTTCCGGCGCGACGTAACTCCCGACCGGCCGGCCCATTTCGGGCGGCTTCACTTCGACGCCGGGTGGCGTGTACTCGCGGTAAAATTCGTCGAGCGTGTTTTGCTGGAAGTCGGGGCCGTTGGTTATGACGATGGACTGGATAATCCGGTCCGGCGTCATGCGCATCAGGTCGAGCCCGTCATCGTCCACAACATCCATGCCGTCGAACGACTCATACAGGATGTCGCCGGTGCCGGCGTCGAGCGTGGCGCCGTCCATCGCCTGGTAGGCCTCGGACCAATCCGGCTCGCCGTAAGTCTCGGCGCCGGGATCTGGGATCACGGCGTTGCCCTTACCCACGGTGCAGCCGAGTGTGATCTCGGCTTTGGCCTCGCCGCTGTCGCCGTCTACGCTGAGCGCGTACCGCGTCACCTTGCCGGTGCCCTGGCCGCCCGGCAACCGCGGGTCGAACACCGTCGCGTTCTGCCGACACGACAGCCGGGTGCCGAAGCCGAACGGCGTCTCGACGGTGAGGTTAACGGCCCTGGCCCGGCTCAGCATCTTCGCCCGCGCCAGCATGATCAGGTACTCGACGCTGGCATTGCCGCGGTCGGTGTTGAAATACGAATTGCGCTTGAGGTCGCCGAGCGGCAGCGCGCCACCGGGGTCGATCGGCTGCCCGACGAAGTCGCTGCTGAGATCCAGCTTGTCGGTTTCGTCGTCGCCGGGATCGACCAGCAACGGCTGCGTGTCGGCCGTCATCGAAAACTTTACGATCTCGGTGCGGCCGCGGCTGGCTTCCCAGCGCACCGAGAAGGTCGTGGCGATCGGGACCAGCGGAAACACGGTGGCGATCGTCTCGTGCGCGGCGACGTACTCGCGCTCGCGCGTGACGGCCGGCTTCCAGAAAATACCATACGCGCTGATACCCGATCCCGAATAGGTATATTGGCCGGGCGTCACGACTTCCTGCGCGGTGTTGAGCACCGGCGCGACGTAGACGATCGACTTGAGCCAGGCCTGTTGCCAAGTCGCCGGCGCGACACCGCTAGTGGCATCCATCGACCAGCCGCCGCCGATGCTGGCGCCGGGATCCGGCCAACTGCTCAAGAGCCCGTTGCCGGTGAAGCTGCTCACCATCGGGAATTCGTAAGGGCTGCCGGCGAACCGGAACTGGTCCCAAAGCTGCTGCGTGATGTCAACGTAATCCGATCCGCCCTGCGTCCAGGTGACGGTGCCGGTGACGTCCACCCGGCGCAGCGGCGTGTCGCCGTAGGAGACTTTGAGCGCGTCATAGAAATGATCGTCGGCGGTGACCAGCAGCGTGCCGTCCTCGCCGATGATCGTGTCGCTGGCGGTGACGGCGAGGCTGACCCGGTCGATGTGCCAGGCGGCGGGCCGCGCCTCAAGCACGGTGTCGGGGTCGGTGTCGCCCTCGGCGATCCACACCGGATCCCAGAACGGCCGCACCTTCAGGCCTGCCGCGACGATGTTCTTCCACTCGATGTAGTTCGACGGCCGGGCGACGAACTGCAGCCGCACGACCTCATCCGCCAGATCCTCGGGAATACCGATCAGCCGGCCGTGAAACAGCGGCACGATCTCGCCCGAGGCCGGGTCGCGCCACGAGAACCACACCCACTGATTGCGCCCGGCGGCCAGCAGCCCGACCTTCGGGTTCTTGCAGTCGAGCCGCAGCGACGGGAAGTCGGCCTCCTCGTGCACGAGCTCAAAGCTGAACACCGACTCGTCCTCGCGCAGCATGCTGCTGTCGAACCCAGCGCCCTCGGTCGTCCACGCCATAAAGAACGTGCGGGCGCTGTTGGTGGCCGCCAGCGTCAGCGCGCCGAGCGTCTGATCGAGGCTGCCGCGGTTGGCGAGCGCACCGCTGCCGGCCAGCGCGATCGTCTGCAGCGTGCGGTCGAGCCGGCCAGTCTTCGCGACCGCGCCGGCGCCCGCAAGCGTCAGCGAGGCGAGGATCGCGTCGAGCCGGCCGCTGACCTTGGTGCCGGCCCCGGCCAGCGTCAGCGGTGCCAGCGTCGCCGTCAGCCCTCCGAACTTCTCGACGCCGAGGCCCGGCGGGCTCAGCACCAGCGTGTCGAGCGTGCGCGACAACTGGCCGGCGGTGCGGTTGACCGCGCTCGCCGCGAGCGTCGCCGGCGCGAAGGTGAACGGCGCCAGCCGCCCGGTGTTGGGGCCGGTCGGCGCCGACAGGATGCCGGTTGCCGAAAGCGTCGCCGCCGAAAGCGTGACCGCCGCCGTGCCGACGGTGACCGTCGTCGTCGGGACCGAGCCCCAGACTTCGAGCGCAAGTTGCGTCAGTTGCGCAGGCGCGGTTGCCTGTGCCCAGACCTCTTGCGCTACCTGAGTGAGGCGGGCGTCAGTCACGCCGCGACGCGGGCGCCGACCTGTGCGGTGCTAACGCCGCCCGGTGTCCACGCCGCGCCGGTCGCCGGGTCGGTCAAGTCGGTGCGGGCGATCCACGACCATGTTGTATTCAGCGCAGTGCTGGCGCTCTCCATCGTGGTCCCGCCGCTCTTGAGTTGCACCACGGCGTTGCGGGTGCCGGCGTCGGACTTCTGAAACAGCCCGCGGGTCGTGACGCCGACGACCGTGGTCGGTGCGCTGACGGTGTCGCTCAGCGCGTACTGGTCGGTCTGCCCGACCGTGGCGCTGTAGACGTAGCTGGCGGCGGCGTCCTGCTGCGCCTCGGCGACCATCATCGCGTTGATCGAGGTCGCCAAAACGGCCTGTGCCCCAACGACGGTCGATCCGCCGGTCGTCGTTGGGTTGTCGAGTGGGAATGTCGAATAAGTTACGCCACTCGCCGAGCGGCCCGTCGTGTTGCTGGTGTTGCCGCCGTAAACGCCGCTGGTTGCGTCAGCCAGCAGGGCGATGAAATAAGACACGTCCTTGGTGACCGAGACGGGCGAGGCAAAGGTGAATGTTATTGTGCCGGTGCCCGGTGCGCTTACCGGCGTGGCCGAGCCGAGCGCGATTGTCGGGAGGCCGCCGGAACTTGAATAGATGGCGCATTTGAAATTCGCCGACGATCCGGTGGTAAACACCGTCGTGACCGAGCCGATGGTGCCATCAGCCACTGCCGTAAACGGCATGTACTTAACGGTGCCCGAGGCAACCGAAATATTATTTGCGCTGGTCACGCCGTTGGGAAGCGGCGTCGAGCCGCTGCGCGACCACTGCACCGCGGCATCGCTGGCGGGCCTCCGCGTGTAGCAGCGGATGTCGCCGACCCACGGCACGCTGGCGGCGTCGCTGCGCCAGAGGAGGTCGTCGAGAAATTGCGCCAAACTGGAAGCAAAGCTGCCCGTCGTCAGGCGATTAGCATAATTGTTAGCAGTGCCGCCGCGAGTGTTCAAGCTTCCAGCGGCAAAGTCGTTAACTGTGTTTCCGTTTTTTCTAACGGCGATGCTGCCTGTGGTGTTGTTGATTACCACTTCGATTTCAAACTGGTTCCAGACACCCGTCGTAGGAATAGCGCCAGTATATGTGGCAAGATTAGTCCCGCCAGCAGCGCCGGAGTTTAATAAAATCGCGCCGTCAGAACGAAATACGATAGAACACTGGGCCGTCGCGCCATCACATAATGTAAACCAAAGAGCATTTGACGTTCCAGCCAGGGCCAGGTTGTAATATATTGCCATGCTCAAATGATGAACCGCATCATTTGAACCGCTGCTTTTCTGCAAGACAATAGTGCCATTGCTAAAAGGATGGTACTCAAACGCCCGGCTACCACTAAACCGCCCAGCCACAATAGTAGCGTTGGCGTTTCCTGAGTCCCAATACCCGAGCAGCGCATCGGCGGGCAGCGCGTACAGGTCGAAAGAATCGCCAAAAAAATACATGTTATATCAATCCCTTGCGATCCGCCCACCACTCTTTCATCCTTATGCTGTGGGCGGCTCTCTCATCGGGAGTAGGCGGTCGCTTTGGGTTCTTGGCGAAAGCCGCGGCAATAGCCGCGCCCATCCTTAGACGCTGCTCCAGTGTGCGTTTCTTACCGCGGTTTTTGGCGGCTACTTTTTGGCGAGCCTCTGGGGGAGTTGGATTTTCTAACGCCCATTCCCTTAACCGCGCTCGTTTCTTGGCTGCCTCTTCTGCGCCATAGACATCTTCAAAAGTCTTGCCTTTGCTGTAGTGCCGTCCTTTCGCCACCATGTCCTTGTTGTTATCGTCGGCCGTACCGAGGAACAGGTGTTCGGGATTGACGCACGCCTTGTTGTCGCAGCGGTGCAGCACCCAGGCGTCTTCCGGTATCGGCCCGACGAAGGTGGCATAGGCCCAGCGGTGCGCCAGCTTGTGCCCGTCGCGCCGGAAGTCGCCGTAGCCGTGGCTGCCTCGCGATTTCGTCCAGTTCCAGCAGCCGGTCTGCGGATCGGCCTCGTAACAGGTCGGGAACCGATCCCTGCCCGAGTATTTATTCCGGCTGCCAAGCGGTCGGCCCATTACGCGTTGCCATCTGTAAGACTAAATCCAGTAATAGTAAAGCTCTGCCCTGCACTGAAGCTTACATTGTCGACGGTAAGGTCACCCCCGCCTCCGGTTACTGTCACCGTTCCTTGCATATGGCAAGTAGTACCATCGGAAGCGTACAGCCTGAAGTGCGCCGCCGTGCCGGTGCCATCGGCGCTGGTGTCTTCCCAGGTACCCGACTTCGCTTTGCTACCGCTGGCCGCCGCCGCCATCCAATCGCTGGGCAGGTTGAGCGTGGCCAGCACCGTGCCGGTGTCGGCGGCGGCGCAATTGGCCGGCGCGGCGCCGGTGCGGATTTTCAGGATGGCCGAGACGCCGACGGTTGTCTCGATTGCATCGAGCCGGGCGTTGCGCACCGACGTGGACAACTGGATCATCGAGTCGTCTCCTGGGGGAGCGGCAGAGGTCTGCGGGGTGTTGGTGAGGCCGAGCGGCAGCACGCCGAGCGGCAGGCCGCTCCAGCCGAGGCTGTCGGCGCCGAGCGCACGGCCGAAACTCCGCTGCGCGCGCCAGGCGGCGATCCGGGCAAAGAGCGCAAAGCCGTCCACATCAGACTTCCTCGAGCTCGACCGACCAGGACACCGCGGCGCCCCACTCGTTGGTTTCCTGGCTTTTGGCCGTGACCATCATCACGAGCTTCGGCCGGTACATCGTGTGCTCGCCCGAGACGCGCGACGAACCGGTGACGACCGGCTTGGCCGGTGCACCGCCCGTCGTCAGGTAGGCGAGCTCGGCGACGCAATCGACCTCGACGACGGCACCGATTGGCACCGCGTCCATCGCCGGCGATTCCTGGTCGTCGCACGAGATCGTCGAGGCGTATTTGCGGAATTGCGCAAGACTGAGATCGAGCAGGTTGCCATTGACCGTGCGCCGGTAATTGGCCGCCGCCTGGATCGGCGTCAGCGTCTGCGTCAGGCCGCGCGCCGAGTACGGCGGCACGCCCTCGGGCGTCAGCACGAGGAGCGTCAACTCAACCGCCATAGCGCCGCCCGCCGGCCCAGGACGGTTTGCGCCCGGCCGACAGCATCTGCTTGGCGCGCGCGGTGCGCATCAGCGACTCGGCCACGTTCTGGTCGGCACGCATCGCAAATTGCTGGCCGTCGAGGTGCAGATGCACCGCCGCCGTGGCTGATGCATCGCTGACCAGGCCGCCGGCAGCGAAGTGCGAACGCCCCGGCAGCCCCATGCCGCGGTTGAGCCCGGCGAAGAAGTCGGCGCCGAGCGCATCGACGACGCTGCGGCGGATGACGAACTCACCGGGTGTCAGCCACGCGCGCACCGTGTCGCCGAGGCCGCGGCCCGGTACCATCCCGCCGCTCGCGAACGGCATCGGCGGCATGTCGCCCGCGGCCGTCGTGCCCGGCAGGCTGCCGACCGCGCTGCGGATCTGGTTCCACTTCTGGATCATCCAATCGACCGCGCGGCCGAAGGCGCCGGTCGCCGCCGCCAGCATTTCCTCGACGGTGGCCCCGAAATCGCGCTTCAGGCTTTCATTCAGCCTGGCCCATGACGCGTTCCACTCTCTCTGAAGATCCGGCCAGAAATTGGTGAACGACGCTTTGACGCCTTCCCACCACTTCGGCAGCGTTTGGCCTAGGAAGTCGGCGAGCCACTGGTTGAAGGCGAGATTGACGCTGTTGCGCCAATCCACGAGGCTGTTCTTCTGCCCCTCGAGAATCGCCTGGACGCGCGCCTGCTGCGCCTTCGTCTCTTCGGCAAGATCGATGCTCGCCTGTGTGGTCTGAAAGTCTTTGATCTGTTTGTCGAGGTCCGACACCAGCTTCGGCGCCACTTTCAGGGCGGCATCGGCCGGCAACCCCTCGAACAGTGCTTTTGAAAGTTCGTTCAGCGCAACCGCGCCGAGCCTGCTTTTTGCCGCGAAATCGACAAAAGCTTTGTTTCGGTCGCGGATGAACCGCAATTGGTCTTCGACGGTCCCTTTGTAGTCCTTGGCGTTGATGCCGATCATTTTCTCGGCTTCGGCCAGGTCGAAGGTGATCCTGGCGGCACCGCGCTGCACCTGGACGCCGCGGGTGAATTCGCTGGTTGCTTCCTTTACTGCGTCGGTCCCTTCCTTGGTGCGCTGGGTCAGGTCTTTGATGCCGGACGTATCGATCGGCTTCCCGGCCTCAGTCTTGAACTTGGCGAAGGACTCGGCCCCGCTCTTCATCATCTTGTCGGCATCGGCGGCATCCCGACCTGCCAAGGCGGCGATGCGCCTGGACGCCTCGATCACTTCCGGTTTGATCAGCGTCTGCTGCGACATGTCGCGCAGTTCGAGCAGCTTCTTTTGCAGATCGTCGAGCGCGTCGAACAGCGAGCGCACCGCCATCACGACGGTTGCCGAAGCAAACCCGCCGGCAAACCCGCCGGCGATGCCGCCGAACACTTGCGCCAGGTTCTGCGCCGTCTTGCCGAAATTGTCGAACTGCGTCACCAGCCGCCGCATCGGCTTGGTGGCCAGGTAATCGACCGCCGAACTGGTGCGGTTGACCTCCTGACGCATCGAGGCCAGGGCGCGCTCGTTCTGAAGGATCGTCGCCGACAACTGGTCGAGCGCGCGGCGATCACCCGTCTGCTTAAAGTCCGCAATTGTGGTGCGGTACTCTTTCCGCAGCGACCGCAGCTTGTCCTCGAGCAGCTTGATATCGGTGCGCGCGGCTGCGGTATCGGCGCTGATCGAGATGTCGAGATTGCTGCGGCTGTTAGCCATCGTGGTTCAGCTCCCGCAGCGCGTCCTTGATGGCGCCGCCCTTGCCCTGCACGGCAAGCGTCTGGATGTGGAGTTGTGCGGCAATCTCACGACGGCGACGGGCGGAAGCGATGATCAGGAAGGCACCCAGTTGCTTCGGCGTGTAGTTCATTACTTCGGCCGGGGGGTGTCCGAGCGCGATCAACTGTTCAGCCGCGGCGGCATGATCGTATCCGCTGCCCTGCCAGCCAGGCCGTCGGCGCCGAGCAGACGGCCGAGCTTTTCGGCGAAAGGGTCGGCACCGCCCGGCATCGTCAGCTCGCGTATGGCGATGAGGCATTCGAGCACGTCGTCGATCGCGAGCGCGTCGGCGACTTGCTTCGCGGCTTCCGGCTGGCCGGCGGCAGTGGCGATGATGGCCGAGATCGCATCGGGCGCATTCTCGATCAACGTCTCGACGTCGAGCGCCGGTGCGTCGGTTACCCACAGCTTGCGCAGTTCGGGAAAGCGCAGCAATAGGTCGGCGATGTGGCGCAGACCTAGACCGCGCAGCTCCAGGTCGCCCGCTTCGATAAAGACGATGCGGGTCTGCGGAACGATGTCGACCAGCGAAACCATTACGGGCCGACCGCCGCCTGACCCAGGAACGCGAGCATCAAATTATCGAAAGTGAACTCGTCCATGACGATGTTGAGGCTCGCATTTTTCTCCGTCACCACTTCCAAATCTTTCGCGCGCACGCCGTAGCGCGACGAGAAGTGCGGCAAGGTCTGGATGTCAGGCGTAAACTCGAAGGTCGGGACGTTGCCAATGTCCCGATAGGCGAGGTCGCCCTCGAGTTGGATGCTGACCACGCCCTTGCCGATGTAATACTGGCTGACGAGCGGGCTCACTAGGCCGGTGTCGGGATGGGTGACAGTCCCGAAGATGCCGGTTTCGTCGACCAGCACCTCGCCGGTCACGGTGAGCTGCCCCCACTCCTCTTGGATCAGTCCGATGGCGTTCGCCGGGCGAAACATGACGTGCGGGAATTCGACGGTGAGCATCGGCCCCACGGCATTCGCCCCGACGAATTTCACCTTCCCGAAGATTTCACTTGCGGCATAGACGTTGAAAGTGCCGGCGGCCATTTAGCTCCTCCTAAACTGGGAACGTGTCGGTATGCGGTGCGACGACGATCTTCAGCGGCACGACGGCCATCGCGATCTGCGCGGTGTGACCCGGATCTTTCTGGAGTTCGCCCTCGATGCGGGCATAGGTCACGCCGTTGAGGCCGAGATTGTTGCGGAAGTGCGTACGCGAGCTGAGCGCCGCCTCGATACCGTCGATCAGCGTGTTGAGCGTTGCCGCCGGTATCGCGTTCTCGGTGGCAGCGATCTTGGTGTAGATCCAGGCTTCCGCAGTCATCTCGATCTGATAGCCGGCGGTCGAGCCGCGGAACGGATGCTGCTCGTTCAGCTCGAGCAGGTAGAGCGCCGGCATGTCCTGCTCGGCGTTTGGATCGCGCAGTCGGCGTTGTGTGGTCTGGAACCCTTGGAGCAGCGGCGATGCGGTGCGGTCGGCATCGGCCGGCAACGACAGCGTGACCGATGGCGAGATCGTGGCGATGGTGGCATCGGCCGGCACGCCGTCGCCGGCCACCGGCATCCCGACCATCAGCCCCGAGGTGTCGCTGACATTGGCGAGCGCGGTCGAGCCGGTCGTGGTGTCGGCGGTGAAGGCGAACACCAGCGGCGGCCCCGTCAGCTTTGCAAACAGGGCCGTCATAATCGTTTCGCGGTTCATTTTTTCTGGGCGGCGATCAGCGCGTTCTGGACGGCGCGCTCGATTTCGGCGCGCGCGCGCGGGAGCATGATGGCGGCAGCGTCGCGCAGGAAGCGGCGGGCCTCGATGCGAGGCCGGTTGCGCTCGTATGCCCGCACGTTCCGGCCAGCACGACGATAGGCTGCGATTTTGACCTTGCCGGTGCGCCGGCCGCTGGTGCCGGGCGCGCCGTATTCGAGCGCGCCAAAGGCGGCGGCGGTGCGGTTGACGCCTTCCTGCACCGGCAGGATGCGCACCCGGCCGCGGATGAACCGCTTGACCGGGTTGTTGTCGACGTAGGCATGCGTTTGCGAGCGCAGCCGGCCGGTACGCACCGGCTCGCGCGCCTGCACCATGTCTAAGAGTTCTTCGGTCAATTCCCTGATCTTGTCTTCAAGTACACCCTCGATGATGTGCGGCAGCTCGTCGAGGTGCAGCACCAGCCGGGTTTCGGTGAAGTCGGCCAGCATGTTGATCATCCGACCATGCCCCGCCGGTACGGGTTGAGCAGGCTCGCGATGTCCTGCGGCAAGAGCGATGAGCCCGGCACGCCGCCGACCCAGTATTCCTGGCGGCCGAGGCCGGGCGATTCGGTGGCGCGCAGCATCGGGTCGCGGCCCCGCCCGGCGTTCTCCATCGTGCAGAGATCGAGCACCGCCTGCTGCACGTCGGCCGGGATCGGGTCGAAGCCGGCGGTGTAGGCGACCGTGAGGCCGGTGCTATTCGACCAGGCGGTCGAGCTGCCGACCCGCCACAGGTGGCTGGGCAGCGGCTGCAGCGCGTAGCCGTCGGCGGCCATCACGGCGCCGTCGAGCGTCACTTCCAGCGTCAGCGGGTCGACCGGGGCCATCGACAGCACCAGCGGCTCGTCGCCCATGCCGCTCGTGCCGCCGCGGAAGACGTCGCTGTAGCCCTGCTTGGCGAAGATCCGGTTGCAGTACCGCTCGGCCGCCAGCGAGGAGCGCGCGATCACCTTCGTGTACCAGGCGTCGTTGGCGGTGTCCCCGGGCCGCACGCGAAGCTGCTCGCGCAGGTCGTCGAGCGTCACGAGGTTGCGTTCGGCGGCCGGGGTGACGATCGTCGAGTAGAGCGGCGTCATCGCGACTCCGCGTGGTACTGCTCGAACAACGCCGCGAGATCGAGCGGCGGCCCGGTGCGGCCGTCTGTCATGATCGGCGTCACCCGGTAGCCATCGAGCACCCAGCCGGCGAGATCGGCGCCGGGTTTGCCGGCCGGGCCGGGATCGCCGCGCTCGCCCTTGGCGCCGCGCTTGCCCGAGAGCGCCCAGCCATCGCCCGGCAGCGGGCCGGGATTGTCGCGGCGGGCGCGCCACTCGGATCCGTTCAGCGCCGCCAGATCGCCCTTGCGGTAGGCGCCGTCGGGCTGCCAGAGACCGCGGACCTCGCCGGCGTAGCCTTCGCGCCCAGTGGCCCCTGGGGCCGCCAGGAGCGCCCAATCCTCGTGCGGCGGTTCGCGGGCCGTGTCCCGCATTGCTTGCCACGTAGCGCCGTTGTGGGCGACCACAGAGCCCTCGTAGTGGACCCGGTCGTCCCAGGCGCCGACGGCCGGGAATTTGGCGGCCGGCGCCGGCGCGCCTTTCAGCGCCCGGACCTCCTCGAGCGCGCGCGTCGCCAGGCTGACGGCAACGGCGAGCGATTGCCACAGCGTGTAGCGCGGCGGCGGCAGGCTATCGCTCATGCCGCGAGCAGCAGGACGACGGCGTTGTCATATTCGGTCTGCCCCTCTCCATTGGCCGCGCCGGCGGCGATGTCGGCGGTAAACGCCAGCACCGCGCCGGGCGCCGCCGCGTTGACGCGCCGGCCGGTGACGCCCATCGCGCGGCCCGGCGTCAGCGATACCCACAGGTCGAACTCCGCGCCCGGCGCCCATGCCGGGTAGGACGGGCGGCCGCCGATGACGAGCGGCGGCAGCACGCCCTCGCCGCTGGCCGCGCCGGCGAGGAGCGCCAGGTGCAGCGGCAGGACGGCG
>DATFGV010000583.1:0-4512 GCA_035249115.1 Vineibacter sp. | reverse complement strand
GTTTGCTCGTTTGCTTGGGCTTGCGGGCGGCGCGCGGCCGCGGTGGACGGTGTGGCAGGTCGGCGCTCGCCGCGGCGATCGCGGCTGCCACGCCGGCGGCCAGGCTTTCTTCAGTGCCGGCGATGAGTGGCGTGGCTTTGTCGGACTCCGACTCCGGTGGCGCGCGGCCGTCGTTGTTGTTGTCTGCACCCGCCACCCGAACCACCCACAACCATCATCGTGCGCCACTCACCGCTTGGGTCGCTGCCGTGACAGGTGGTGGCCGCACGGTCGCCTTTGCCTTGGCCCGCACCTCCACCTGGTGCGCCGGGTCCGGGCATGACCACAGGTGGCCATGGATGCCGTCAGGGAATTCGGCGTAGAAGCCGAACGGCCCCATCTGCCGGCAGACCTCACACAGGGCGAGCGGCTGTCTCATTCGCAGCCCTTCCCGATCATCTCGTCGTGCTTGCCCGCCGTGAAGTCGCGCCACGGCACCCAGCCCTTCGGGCAGTGGAAGCCCCACTCCCGCACCCGAGGCCCGGTGAGGAACAGCGACCAGCATGGCGTCTCGCCGCTGATACCGTCGGGCAGCAGCTCGACGCGGTGTGCTGCCGTGGCGCGCCGCACAACCAGGCGCCAAGGCGCCCAGGGCCGCCATGGCCGACGCAGGATCCTCTGGCCGTCGGCGGTGTGTTCAAAGTAGCGGCCGCTGAGCAGCACGCTGACGTTGACCCAGGGATGGTCGTGCAGCGCGCGGTCGTCATCGCTGCGCAGGAACTGGTGCAGGTAGACGTTGAGCCAGCGGTTGCGCGGGATGACGTGCCAGCGCCGCAGGTAGGGCCGATCCTCGCCGCCGATCACGATGTCCGGTGCGCGGCTCATGATCAGTGCCGATCCTGCGGCCCGGGCTTCGCCGGGATCACAATCTCGACTGCCGTGTCGCCGGCGTCGAAAATGGCCAGCCGCGTTTCCCCGGCGCGCGCCATGTCCTTGATCATGTTGTCGCCGAACAGGTGCATCCAGTGTCGGATGTAGTCGGTGTCGGGCGACAGCTTGCCCTCGCAAATCTTCATCACCGCCGCGCGCACGCGCTGCAGCGCCGCAGCGTCGTCGGTCTCGATGAACTGCGCCGCGAAGTTCTTTGGTTCCAGCCAAAACCTCGACAGAGAATCGAGCCGGCCGTTCACGATATCGTCGCGCGGCGCGTCGGGATCCATCGCGTACAGCCAGAGCTCGTGCGTGGCACCGGCGAGGTAGAACTTTGTCCGCAATCCATCGATCGGCCGGAGGTGGATCAGCGTCAGGGCGTAGGAGTGCCAGACCGGGTTCGCCCACGGCACCTCGATGACCCAGCTCGTCAGTGTACCGTCGCGGTCAGACTCAATCTCCAGCCGGTTGCGCATCACCGCGAGGTCCGCCAACCAGGCGCGGCCGAGACTACCGACGATCGTCGGTGCCATCGTGATCATGTCTGTGGGCTGCGAAGGTCCAAACATCACGCGGCCCTCCCCTGCGCCCGTGCCGCGATGCGCGCCTGTAAGAGATCGTTGAAGTCGCCCTTGGCGGCGGCGATCTTCGGCACCACGACCTCGATGCGACGGCCGAAGGCCTGCGCCCGCGCCGCCTGCCAGGCCTTGCGCTCGCCCTGCCGCTTGAGGTCCTTGTCGGCGGCATAGGTGAAGAAGCTGCAGCCCACCGGCAGCTCGACGCCGGGCATGTTGCCCGACGTCACGAAGCACAGCCCGGGCCGCCGCCAGATCTGCATCGCCGAGAGCGTCGTCTCGATCCCCTCGGCGCCGGTCATCGACGGTGCCGGCTCGCCCAGTCTGATGGCGCCCCCCGAGCTGCGGCCGGCGTCGGGGTCGGCGTAGTAGCGGCCCAGGGTCAGCTTGGCCCAGCGCCTTTCCTTGAAAGACGCCTTGGTCACGACGGCGCGGTCGCCGATCGCCAGAAAGGTCTGGTGCACCGCCAGCAGGTTGCCCAGCGCATCGGTGATCGCCGATACCATCGCCGGGTAAGTGCCCTCGGCATAGGGGTGCCAGGCCCTCGGCGCGTAGCGCAGCGCCGGCGGCCAGCCGGCATTGATGGTCGCGTCGCCGAGGCCGTAGTCGGCAGGCGGTACGAGCGCGCGGCCGCGCAGGTAGCGATCGACGACGGCGTTCGACTGGATCGGCTGTGCTTGCGACCAGATGTCGCCGGCCAGCGCGTGCTTGTGCGCCGCTTCCTTCACCTGCTCCGCTTCGCGCTGCTCGCGCCGCGCCCGGGCTTCGTCATTCTCGATCGCCCGCTGCGCCGGCGTCGCCCGCGCGAAGCGCTCCAGCCCGTGCGCCGACTCCAGCAGCGCCAGCGCATCGGCGAAGCCCATGCCCTGCAGCCGCTCGACGAAGGCGATCGCGTCGCCGTGAGCGCCGCAGCCGAAGCAGTGGAAGAACCGCTTGCGGTCGTTGACGAAGAAGCTCGGCGACTTCTCGTTGTGGAACGGGCACAGCCCGGTGAACTCGCGCCCTGCCCGCTTCAGCTCGACCTTCCGGCCGATCCACTCGCTGAGCACGACTTTGTCGCGAACCATGTTGGCGCGCTCGCGGTAGTCGGCCAGGCGCGTGGCGGTGGCAGAAGCGGACGGCCTCATGACGCCACCTTGGGCGACCCGTCGACGATCCTGCCGAGCTCCTGGATCGCCGCCTCGGTCCGCCCGCGCGGCCATTGGAAGGTGACCCGCGTGCCCGACACCGTCGATACCGTGCCGCCGCAGGGATCGGCGCCGCGCAGCAGGTCGCGGCTGAGCTCGCGGATCAGCTCGAGCGCGTGGATCTTGTCCAGCTCCCAGTGCAGCGGCAGGTCGCTGGCGGCATCGGTGATCCGCACCAGGCCGCGGTGCGACACCGAGATCTCGAGGCGACGCGCGATCATGGTGCGCCGGGGGCGCGCGACTCCTGTCGCGCGTCTTTGGTGGCCACGACACTTGACGCGTCACTGGCGTGACGCGCCCCCAGCAGGCGCAGGACCGGCGCCGCGGCACTGGGCACGAAGCCGCGCTTGATCGCGAAGTCGACCAGTTGCCGTGGCGTCATGGTGCGGCCGTCGACTTTCAGCGTGTCGTCGGTGCCCCCGTCCAGCGGGCGGTCCGGCCGGTCGGCGACGGCCGCCGTGAAGATCACCACCCCCGTGCGCCGCAGGAACAGCTTGGCGCCCTCGACGTCCGACGGTCGCGCCGCGGCCGCCGCCATCCGCTGTGCCGCCGCCTCGCGCTCGGAGTCACTGGCACGGAACCGGCGGCGGTTGGACGTCGCCGGCCTCGGCGCCGGGTTGTCGCCGGCGCGGTGCGGCAAGCCGAGCAGGCCGGCCTTCCGCTTCACCGCCCGCAAGCTGTTGAAGCCGAACCGCGTGCGTAGCGCCTCGAGCGAGGCACCGCCCTGATGAAGCCGGATGAACAGTGAATCGCGATCGGCCGCCTTGCCGGCCTTGTGCGCCAGTTGCCGCTGCCGCCAGCTGCTGTCGCCCGGCCGCGGCTCGAGTCCGAGCGACGATGCCAGGCTGCGCGCGGCGCGTGTGTTCTTCAGACCGCAGGCCGCGGCGATCGCCTCGAGTGGCGTGTCGCCGGCGTAGAGCTCGCGAAAGCGCCTATCACGCAACGCGCGGACGACCCCACGCGAAACAACGGGGGCCGGCCGGGGCGGCGTTGGGGGTACCACCCCGGCCGGGGCGACGACCGACGCTACTACTGGACCAATGGTCGCCGCCGGGGGACTCTGAGTCGGCGCAGGTGCGGTCCAGCCCGCGGCCCTGGCCTTGTTGCGTACCGTGCTGTGGTGCACGCCGAGCTGGCGCGCGATCTGCGAGAACGTCAGGCCGCCGGCCTCGAACAGCCGCTTCGCTTCCGGCACCCACTTGCCTTGCGGCAGGCCGTGGCGCACGGCGTCCGGCGGCTTGACCCACTTCTCGGCGCGGGCCCGGCGCCACAGCGCCATCTTGTTGGGCGCCCCCTTCAGGTCCTTGGCGATGCGCGTCGTGCCCCAGCCCTCGACCTCGTACAGCCGGCGGGCCTCGGTCCAGACCTTGTTCACTGGCGCGACCTTCGGCGGCCGACCGCCTTTCTTGCCTGCCCGCTTGCGCGAGAGGCCGACGCCCGCCGTGCGGCGCGTCAGGAGGCGGCGGTGCGGTCGCGCTTTACGTGCCTTGGGCACCACTACCCCCCCCCCCCGCGATTGCCCGGCCAACGCAGCCAGCGCGCGCTCCACCCGCGCCAGGCCGGCGGCCAGCTCGGCGCGCAGCTGCAGCAGGTGGAAGTCGCTCATTCCAGCCCCCGTGCCGCAGCCGCGCCGGGTTGTGCCTCGTCGGCGAAGCCGAGAAGCGCCTGGCCGACGTCGCGTGCCAGCGGCGCCAGCGCGGCTCGCTCCCGATGGTCGATGCGGCCGTCGCGCAGCGCCTCGGCGATCGCCTGCAGCGCGGCGGCGACGTCGGCCAGCACGCCGTGGTCGTCGCCGGCGCGGCGGCCGTCGCGGTCGAGCACCGCCAGCCCGGCCGGCGCCA
>DATFGV010000582.1:0-2874 GCA_035249115.1 Vineibacter sp. | reverse complement strand
GCGCGCGTTCTTGAGTGCGGTGACAGTCATCTTCCGTCCCTTCTCGTGGCTGCGGCGGCGCTCAGCTGCGCTTCTCAAGTCCGGCCATGAACGCCCGCAGCTTGGGCGCCCATTTCGCGGCGTCGAGGCCTGAGGCGGAGTGGCCCTGTTCGCTGTCGATCTCGAAATACTCGGCCGAGACACCTGCCGCTTTCAGTTTCTCCATGACGCCGGGCGCGATCGATGGCGGGAACACTTTGTCGGTGCGCGACAGCACATAGAGAACCTTGGCCTTGATCTTGCCGAGGTCTTTCTCTGCGTCGAACCGGATGCTGGCGCGCCGCAGCGCGATCAGCGAATGGCCGTCGAATTCCTTGGCCCAGACCTCGGCGCGCCGCCGAATTTCGGCCTCGCGTCCCTCCTTGTCGGGGAATTTCTCGGCCAGCTGATCGTCGATGCCGTAGCGCTTCAGTGTGGCGATCCGCATGTCGGTCAGCACCGTCGGGATGCCACCCTTGTCGTAGTACCAGCCATCGTTCCAGTTGGGATCCTTGGCCAGCTGCGCGACCAGCGCCTGCAGCGCGGCCGGTCCGCCCGTCCCTTTGGGCGCCGACACCGCCGAAACGATGCCGTCCATGAAATCGGGAAACGTCACGCCCCACTGGAACGCCTGATAGCCGCCGAACGACGGGCCGGCCACCGCGACCAGGTGCTTGACGCCAAGGTGATCGAGCAGCGCCTTCTGTGCGGTGACGATGTCGACCAGCGAGATGTCCGGGAAATCAGGCCCGTAAGGTTTGTTCGTGGCAGGGTTGATGTGAGCCGGACTTGTCGAGCCGTAGGACGAGCCCAGCATGTTGGACGACACAACGAACAGTTTGTCAGTGTCGATCGCCTTGCCGGGCCCAACCAGGCCGTTCCATGAACCTTCGGCGCCGCCGGCAGTGTAGCGGCCGGCCATGTGCTGGCTGCTGGTGAAGCCGTGGGTCAGCAACACGGCATTGCGGCCGTCGGCCGCGAGCGTGCCGTACGTTTCGTAAGCGATGTTGACCTCCGGCATCACCATGCCGTTCTCCAGCCGGAAGTCTTTGGTCGTGAAGCGCTGCTTCTTGATGTCCACCAGTTCCCCCTGCGCCGATGCCGGCCACGACCGGAGGCCGGCGGCTGCAGCCAACGACCCTGCCGCAAAGATCCTGCGCAACATCTGCTCCTCCCATCCGTTGGGCCGGCCGCGGCTCGCGCGAGCTGTCACCATCGCCGGTGCAACCGCCCGCACCATAGGCCGCCGCCCGCTTCACTGTCATGCCCGCGCCCGGCATAGCCGACATGAGGGGCTGGCCCGAGGCGGCCGCTCCGACGGCCCGCTGTCGGATCTGCGACCCGTGCGGCTGCCCACACCGCCCGGCCCGTGGACGATCCGCGTACCGCGGTCTATAGCCTGCGTGTCGCCTCACGCGTGGCGAAGGAAGGGAATCCGCTATGGCTGGTCCGTCGAACTACGGCTTCGAGACGCTGTCGATCCATGCTGGTGCGGCGCCCGACCCGACCACCGGGTCGCGCGCATTGCCGATCCACCAGACAACGGCTTACGTTTTCGAGGACGCCGACCACGCGGCGGCGTTGTTCAACCTTCAGACTGTCGGTTTCATCTATTCCCGCCTGACCAACCCGACCACCGCAGCGCTGGAGGCGCGGCTGGCGGCGCTCGAGGGCGGCCGCGGCGGCATCGTGACGTCGTCGGGCCACGCCGCCCAGGTGCTGGCACTGTTCCCGCTGATGGCGCCCGGCGACGAGATCGTCGCCAGCACCAAACTGTACGGCGGCTCGATCCAGCAGATGAAAAACACCTATCCCAAGTTCGGCTGGAAGGCGGTGTTCGTCGATCCCGACGACCCGGAGAGTTTCCGCAAGGCCGCGACGGCTAGAACCAAGGCGTTTTTCATCGAGAGCCTGGCCAATCCCGGCGGTGTGGTCTGCGATCTCGAAGCGATCGCCAAAATCGCCGACTCGGTTGGCGTGCCGCTACTGGTCGACAATACGCTGGCCTCGCCTTACCTCTGCCGGCCGATCGAGTGGGGCGCCACCCTGGTGGTGCATTCGACCACCAAGTTTCTGTGCGGCACCGGCACTACCATGGGCGGCGCGGTGATCGACTCCGGCAAGTTCGACTGGTCGCGCGGCGGCAAGTTCCCTGGCCTTGCCGGGCCGGAGCCCGCCTATCACGGTCTGAACTTCTACGAGACCTTCGGCGACATGGCCTACACCTTCCATGGCCACGCCGTCGGCCTGCGCGACCTCGGCCCATCGCAGGCCCCGATCAACGCCTGGCTCACCATGCTGGGTATCGAAACCCTGGGACTGCGCATGGAGCGGCACTGCGCCAACGCGCAGAAGGTGGCGGAGTACCTCGAGGCGCATCCGGCGGTGGCGTGGGTCAACTACGCCGGCCTGCCGTCGAACCGGTACCACGCGCTTGCCCGGAAATACCTGCCGCGTGGCGCCGGCTCGGTCTTCACCTTCGGGCTGAGGGGCGGTTACGAGGCAGGCGTCAAGCTGGTCGACGCCGTCGATCTGTTCTCGCATCTCGCAAATATCGGCGACGCCAAGAGCCTGATCATCCACCCCGCTTCGACCACGCACCGCCAGCTGACAGAGGAGCAGCGTGTGGCGGCCGGCGCCGGGCCCGACGTCGTGCGCCTGTCGATCGGCATCGAAAGCGTCGCCGACATCATCGCCGACCTGGAACAAGCCCTGGCGAAGGCAACAAGTGGCCTGGCGAAGGCGGCAGAATAGAGCAACCTCGACGAAACTACTTTTCTATCCTCCTACCCAGCCACACAATCGCCTTGCAATAGGTATGCTTGGTCTCCTGCCCGGAGTCGGCGATCTCGACCT
>DATFGV010000581.1:0-2354 GCA_035249115.1 Vineibacter sp. | reverse complement strand
GGCCACGACATCGTGCCGACGGTGCCGCCGTCGCGTCTCGGCTTCCGCCATGTCGGTCGACCGCTGATCTGCCCGCACGGCCAATCGTTCGACTTCACCGCGCCGCCTGCGGCGGCGACGTCGGACATGCCGTTCGTGTCGCACACCGTTGTCGATGGCATCCGCAGCTGGCTGCGGGACCTGCGGCCCGGCCAAATGCCGGCGCCGGCGCAGCCGGGCCGGCTTGGCAAGGTCCTGCGGGTTCTGCCGCCGGGCATCGTCGATCACCTGCCGGCGGGCTACCTGCGCGCGCTGGGCGTGCCGCTTGACGTCGCCGGCGGCTGAGTCGACGGTCAGTCAGGAAACCTGGAACAGGCGTAACGTCGCGCGATAGGTTTATGTCTCAGCGCCTCGGCGCGGTCGACCCCGCGCACCCTGTTCTGGGAGGACCATCATGCGGCTCGCGTCGGCAAGGGAACTCAAGCAAACCGTCGTGACGCGGCTTATCGTCGCCAACGAAACAGTTATTCGCGCAGCGCGATTGAGCGTGGCAACGACCGAACACAAGCGCCTCTCCCGCATCAATCGGACGGTTGCGCTCGGCGTAAGCCCGTACGGCAAGGAGTATCGCCTCGCGGTGCGCGTCCAAGAGCAGGCGCTGCTGGACTCACCAGTCGTTGATCGCATTAGGAAGGAAGCGCGAGGCGAGATCGATGTTCGATTCGTCGGGCGTATCCGCAAGCGGCAGGCACCCTGGTACAGATGCTCGCAGCGGCCGCTGCTTATCGGCACATCGATTGGACACCACGACGTGACTGCCGGCACCATCGGCGCAATGGTCAAGAAGCGTCGCAGCAACGATCCGCTGGTTCTTTCGAACAATCACGTCCTCGCCAACGAGGACCGAGCGCGCGTGGGCGATGTCATTTTGCAGCCGGGATCACTCGACGGCGGCCGCCGGCGAACCAGCGGCGTCGGTTCTCTTTTGGCGTTCGTGAGACTGACCGCCGCCAAGCCGAATCGTGTTGATGCTGCCGTGGCTGAACTCGATCGCGACGTTCCCTTTGATCCCACGAAGCTGAGGGGTCTTGGTAGACTGGCTGGCCTCGGGCCTTCAGCTATCGAGGACGGCGCTCGCGTCGCCAAGATCGGTCGTACGACCGGCTTGACCAAGGGGCGCGTCACGGCGTTCGAAATCGACAACGTTGTTGTCGAATATGATCGCGGCAATCTCGTTTTTAATGGTCAGATCGAGATCGAAGGTGCCAGCTCTCGGCCGTTCAGCGATGGCGGTGACAGCGGCTCCCTGATCGTCAATGCGGACCAGCAAGCGATTGCGCTACTGTTCGCCGGCACAGACTCGGGCGGCAGAAGCAATCGCGGACTCACCTACGCCAATCCGATTGGCGAAGTGTTAAGTCAGCTGCGTGTTGAGCTGTTCGTGTAGCTTCGGTCGTGATAAGCTAAAGTGATGAAGGATTCTGAATTGCAGCGCGCTCGCACCGCCAAGAGCAAGCTGACGAAGCGGTTGTCCGGCGACGGCAACGTCGTCGGCATCGGCTTGGCACGCGTGAAAGGCAAGATCGGCGTCAAGGTCAACTTGCGGGAACTTCGTGTCGGCGACCGAGCGGTACCTCGCAGTGTGGACGATGTGCCCGTTCGCACCGAAATCGTCGGCCGCATCAGGTCCAGGCGCGCTAGAGCGTGACCTAGTCCGAGCCGCGTCCTCGGTGCTCATCATTTTCGACTGCGACGGCGTGCTGGTCGACACCGAGCCGGTGTCGAACCGCTGCTTCTCTGCGGCGCTGAACCGCGAGGGCCTGGCATGGGACGTGCCCGAGACGATGCGCCGCCTGATGGGCCGGTCGCTGGCGAGCTGCGTCGCGATCGTCGAGGCCGAGCTGGGGCGCGCGCTGCCGCCCGACTTCGTCGATCGCCTGCAGGAAGAAACCTTCGCGGCGTTCGCGCGCGAGCGGGTGGGCGCGGTGCCCGGCGTCGTGGCGGCGATCGACGCGCTGGAGGCGGCGGGCCACCAAACCTGCGTCGCGTCCTCGGGCGCGCACGACAAGATGCGCATCACGCTGGGTGGCGCCGGGCTGTGGCAACGCTTCGACGGCCGCATCTTCAGCGCCACGCAGGTGGCGCGCGGCAAGCCGTTCCCCGACCTGTTCCTGCTGGCGGTGCGCGACATGGGAGCAGCGCCAGCCGATTGCGTCGTGGTCGAGGACGCCGTCGCCGGCACCCAGGCGGCGATCGCCGCCGGCATGCGGGTGCTGTGCTACGCCGGCGCGCCCTACGCCGATCGCGCCGGCATGGCGGCGGCCGGCGGCACATTGTTCGACGACATGCGCCAGCTACCGGGGCTCGTTTGACAA
>DATFGV010000580.1:0-9549 GCA_035249115.1 Vineibacter sp. | reverse complement strand
GTCTTGGCGAAAATCACTTGGGAGCTGAAGCATGAACAGGATGCATTAAAAGTCCAATTGGCGCGAGCAAAAATGAATGAGTGGAGTTTAAACTACGACGTGCCATGCCCTATTGCATTCGACATTTCCCGCGTATGCTCGCGGCCGGGCCGCAACGGCCCAGGCGGCGACGCGATCCATCGCGCATCGCCGACAATCAGGATCGGCGCGCCGACGGCGCCGCGCGGTCGGAGGCGATTTCGGGAGGAAACGGGACATGAAATACAGCGCAATGCTGGCCGCCGTCGGCGCCTTGGGCGCGGGAACGGCCTTCGCCCAGGAGCCGATTCGGATCGGCGCCATGTATCCGCTGACTGGCGGCGGCGCGGTCTACGGCGTGCCGGCGATGGCTGGGCATCAGCTGGCGATTGAGGAGATCAACGCCAGGGGCGGCGTCAACGGCCGCAAGCTGGAGTCGATCGAACGCGACGACAAGCTCAACCCGGCAGCCGCCTCGTCGACCATGAAAGAGTTGATCACCAAGGACAAGGTGCACATCGTGGTCGGCGGCCTTAGTTCGGCGGTCGGGCTGAGCATGTCCGAGGTCTCCAAGAATGAGAAGGTCGTCTACATCGCGACCATCCCCAAGACCATCCAGCTGACCACCGACAAGTTGCACAAGCACGTGTTCCGCACCGCTTCGAATACTGACTTCGAAGGCGACACCATGGCGCAACTGGTCGGCAAGCATAAGCTGACCAAACTCTGCCACCTGCAGCTCGACTACGCCTACGGCAACGACCTGGAGGCCGGCATCCTGAAGACGCTGCCCAAGTATGCGCCCAACGCCAAGGTGCTGCTGACACTGAAACCCAAGCTGAACGCGACTGACTTCAATCCCTTCATCCCGCAGGTCATGGCAGCGGGTTGCGACGGTGTGATCTCCGGCCTGTGGGGGCCGCATTTCCTATCGTGGGTCAAGCAGGCCAAGCCGCTCGGTTTCTTCGACAAGCTCAAGTGGATCTCCGGCGGCGAGATCGCGACACAGGAAATCACCGGTGATCTGAAGGACGACTACCCCGACAACGTCATCTCCAACGCCTACGAGCTCTGGTATCACGCGCGCGATGCCGCCCATAAGGAGTTCCAGACCAAGTTGGCCAAGAAGCTCAACACCCAGGAGACGCCACAGTGGCCTTTGCTGGGCTACATCGGCGTCCTCTATGCCGTCGCGGCGATCGAGAAGGCGCAAGGCACCGACTCCGACAAGCTCGCGGCGGCACTTGAGGGACTGACCATCAAGACGCCGGTCGGACCGCTGACCATCGATCCCAAGACGCACCAGGCGAACATCGGCCAGTTCTGGGGCCCGATGGTGAAGAAGTCCGATCGCGCCTATCGCATGATGGATCCGGTCGAGTACATCCAGCCGGGCACTGTGACTCAGTAGTACCAGGCCACCGCCAGGCCAGACTGCACTACCTTCCCCCGCTTGCGGGGGAAGGGGGCGCGAAGCGCCGGATGGGGGGCCTCGCGGTCAAAAGTTGTGTGGGTGAAAGCCGGTCCCCCATCCGCCCTTCGGGCACCTTCCCCCGCAAGCGGGGGAAGGTAAGAAAGGGCTGCGGCCGTCCGGCTCAGTACTACCATCCTTTCACGCCTTGCCGCCGACCAGGTGCCGCCGATGACCCTCACCATGTTCACCCTGAACGCCTTCTACGGCCTGGCGCTGGCCATGAACATGTTCGTCATCGCGTCGGGCCTGAATCTGATCTTCGGCGTGCTGCGGGTCATCAATTTCGCGCACGGCATGTTCTACATGTTCGGCGCCTACATCATCTTCACCGTCACCAAATCGTGGGGCGCGCCGTTCTTCGTCGGCGTGCTGGCCTCGGCCGCCGGCCTGGCGCTGATCGCGCTGGTGGTCGAGCGGGCGCTGCTGCGGCACCTGTACGACAAGGAACACCTGATGCAGCTGCTGTTCACCTTCGCGGTGGTGCTGCTGATGAGCGACGCCGCCAAGATGATCTGGGGCACCGACCAGTATTCCGTCGGCTATCCGGCCGGCCTTGGCGGTGCGCTCAATCTCGGTTTCGTCGTGTTGCCGCAGTACCAGCTGTTCCTCTGCCTGGTCGGACCGCTGATCGCGATCGCCATGTGGCTGCTGGTCGACCGCACGCGCTGGGGCCGCATCGTGCGCGCCGCCACCCAGGACCGCGAGATGCTGGCGGCGCTCGGCGTCAACGTGCCGATGGTCTACGCCGCCGTCTTCACCATCGGCGCGGCGCTGGCCGGCATCGGCGGCGCGCTGGCGGCGCCGCGCATCGCGCTGGTCCCGGGCATGGACGCCACGATCATCAACGAGTGCTTCATCATCGTCATCATCGGCGGCCTGGGACACATGTGGGGCAGCTTCCTCGGCGCGCTCGCGTTCGGCTTCGTCGTGCAGTTCGGCACGGTGTTGGCGCCGGATTGGCAGGACGTGCTGCCTTATGTGCTGATGCTGGCGGTGTTGATCGTGCGTCCGTGGGGCCTGCTGGGCCAGCCCGAGGCGGGACACTGAGCATGCCGCGGCGCGACCATCTGATCGCATCGGTTGTCGTCGTTCTGGTGCTCGTGGCGCTGCCGCTGGCCGGCAGCCGATACGCCGTCGACCTCGCGACCGAGGTGTTGATCTACGCGCTCTTCGCGCTCAGCCTGAATGTGCTGATCGGCTTCACCGGCAATGTCTCTTTCGGCCACGCCGCCTATTTCGCGATCGGCGGCTACGCCTGCGCCATCCTGCTGACCACCTATGGCTGGCCGCTGATCTTCAGCCTGCCGGCGGCGGTTGTACTGGCCGGGCTGGTGGCGGCGGTGGTCGGCTTCTTCTGCGTGCGGCTGACCCAGATCTATTTCGCCATGCTGACCCTGGCGTTCGCCATGCTGGTCTGGGGCGTGGCGTTCAAGTGGAAGGTCGTGACCGGCGGCGACGACGGCTTCACCGGCATCAAGGTGCCGGCGATGCTGGCCAACCACATCAGCTTCTACTACTTCACCCTGGTCGTGGTGGCAGGTGGCGTCGCGGCGCTGTGGGTCATCTGCCATTCGGCCTTCGGGCTCACCCTGGTGGCGGTGCGCGAGAACAACGTGCGGGCCGGCTTCATCGGCGTCGACACACGACGCATGCGTTGGGCCGCCTTCACCGTCGCCGGCACCTTCGGCGGCCTCGCCGGGGCGCTGTTCGGCATGTACCACAGGGGCATGTACATCGAGAACGCGTTCTGGACCGAATCGGCGAACGTGCTGATCATGGTGCTGCTGGGCGGCATCTATTCCTTCATCGGCCCGATGATCGGCGCCGCCGTGCTGCACCTGTTGCAGGCGTTCACCAACACGTACACGACCTACTGGCCGACCGTGCTGGGCCTCATCCTGCTGGTCATCGTGCTGGTGCTGCCCGACGGCCTGATCGGCCTGGTCGGCCGTATCCGGGCGCGCTGGGGTCGGCCTTGAACACGATGCTGAAGATCGATGGCTTGTGGAAGGCCTTCGCCGGTTTCGTGGCGACGCGCGACGTGTCTTTCGACCTGCAGGCCGGCGAGATGCACGCCGTGATCGGTCCCAACGGCGCCGGCAAGACCACCTTCTTCAACCTCATCACCGGCCATCTGCGGCCCGACAAGGGCACGGTGGCGTTCGAGGGAAGCAGCCTGATCGGCCTGCCGCCGCAGAAGATCGTGCGCCTGGGCATCGCCCGCTCGTTCCAGCGCATCAACATCTACCCGCGCCTGACGGTGTTCGAGAACGTGCAGGTGGCGCTGATCGCGCACGAAGGCCAGCAGTGGAATTTGTTCCGCCCGGGCCGCTCGCTGCACCGCGCCGCGACCGCCGAGCTGCTCGACCTCGTCGGCCTATCGGCCGAGGCGGCGGAAACCGGCGGCGAGCTGAGCTACGGCAAGCAGAAGCAGCTGGAGCTCGCCATCGCGCTCGCCTCGCAGCCGCGCCTGTTGCTGCTCGACGAGCCGACCGCCGGCATGTCGCCGCAGGAGACCGGCGAGACCATCGCGCTGGTGCGCGACATCGTGAAGGCGCGCGGCCTCACCTTGCTGTTCACCGAACACGACATGTCGGTGGTGTTCGGCGTCGCCGAGCGCATCTCGGTGCTGCACCACGGCGAGATCATCGCCTCGGGCGAACCCGAGGCAGTGCGCAACGATCCCGAGGTCAAGCGCGTCTACCTCGGGGAACACGCCCATGGCTGACCTCAAGGTCGAGGCGATCCACACCGCCTACGGGCTCAGCCAGGTGCTGTTCGGCGTTTCGCTGGAGGTGCATCCCGGCGAGTGCATCGCGCTGATCGGCCGTAACGGCGTCGGCAAGACCACGACCATGCGCTCGATCATCGGGCTGACGCCGCCGCTGAAAGGGCGGGTGGTCTGGAAGGGCCAGGACATCGCCCATCTGGCGCCGCACCGCATCAGCCGGCTGGGCATCGGCTTCGTGCCCGAGGATCGGCGCATCTTCCCCGAGCTGTCGGTGTGGGAGAATCTCGACATCGCCCGCCGCGCCGGCACCGGCGGCAAGACCACCTGGGCCGAGGACCAGGTGTTCGCGCTGTTTCCCGACCTCGCCGAGATCCGCGACCGGCGCGGTGGCGTGCTGTCGGGCGGCCAGCAGCAGATGCTGACCATCGCCCGCACACTGATGGGCAATCCGGAACTGCTGCTGCTCGACGAGCCGTCCGAGGGGCTGGCGCCGCTGATCGTCGAGCTGCTGCGCGAGCGCGTCGCCGAGCTCAAGGCGACCGGCCTGTCGATCGTGCTGGCCGAGCAGAACCTCGCGTTCGTGATGTCGCTCGCCGACCGCGTCTACATCCTGGAAAAAGGCGAGGTGCGCTTCACCGGCACGCCCGACGACTTGCGGGCCGACGAAGGCATCGTGCACAAGTACCTGACAGTGTAGCGCGGCCGCAGACCGATATTCTGCGCGCGACGTCAGTTCGAGAGCGAAAGGTGCTGACATGACCAGCATCGCCATACCGCATGCGCCCGAAGAGTTGACGGCCGACTGGCTTACCCAGGCGCTGCGCGCGTCCGGGACCGGCGACCAGGTCACCGTGGCGTCATTCGACTATGCGCCGATCGCGGCCGGCGCCGGTTTCCTGGGCCGGCTGGGGCGCGTGCAGCCGCGCTATGCGGGCGACGCACAGGAGGCGCCACGCAGCCTGATCGCCAAGCAGCCGACCGCCGACGCGCGCTCGCGCCAGCTGGCGACGATCTTCCGATTCTACGAGCGTGAGGTGCGTTTCTACCAGGAGCTCGCACCGCGCGCCGGCATCCGTGTGCCGCGCGCGTACTTCGGCGGCTTCGATCCGGCGAGCGGCGACTTCATCCTGTTGCTGGAAGACCTGGCGCCAGCCGAGGTCGGCGACCAGCTGCGGGCCTGCACGGCCGAACAGGCGCGGATCGCGCTGGACGGCATTGCCGACGTGCACGCCGCGTGGTGGCGCCATCCCGATCTCGACGCGCTGGGCTGGATGCCGGTGGTCAACGATCCGCTGCACCATTTCGCGGAGATGGCCTACCAGCAGTGCTGGACGCCGTTCGTCGATTTCATGGGCGCGGACCTGCCGGCCGACCTGCGTCGCACCGGTGAGCGGCTGGGCAGCCAGGTCGTGCGCATGCTGCACGCCATGGCCGAACGGCCGCGCACCCTGGTGCACGGCGATTACCGCGCCGACAACCTGTTTTTCGCCGGCCGGCAGGGTGGCGTCGAGCTGGCGGCGATCGACTGGCAGGTCAGCTTCCGCGGTTGTGGCACCTTCGACGTGGCCTATTTCCTGTCGGGGAACGTGACGCCCGACGTGCGCCGCGCGCACGAGCGCGACTGGCTGCGCGCCTACCACGCGCGCCTGCTGCGGGGCGGCGCCGATGGCTACAGCTTCGACGACTGCTGGTGGGACTACCGCTTCGGCGTGTTGTACTGCCTGGTCTACGCGGTGATCGTGATCGGCACGCTCGATCCGACCAACGCCCGCGGCGTGGCGCTGTTTCGCGACACCACCGGCCGTCTCGCCACCGCGATCGCAGAGCTGGGCGCGGCGGCAACGATGCCGGGGTAGGGGATCCGTGGCGCCTCGCATTCGTGGTCACTCTCGTACGTAGTGCTTCAGGCGGGCGGTCCAATAGACGGAGCGTCGGCGAGACGACACTGCGCCCCCTCCATTTGGACGGGGCGTCCCGCGGACCCGATCCGTTACCCTGGGACGAAATTCGCCATTCATGCACTTGCGTGCACCACACGATCGCGCGCGTGGGCGGGATTGGGGCCGGGTCTAGCTAAAGGTCGACGGTGTCGAGGCCAATGTCACGCCGCCCTCGAAGTGTGCCGGCCGGATCCTCGCTGATGGTGTGCTCGCTGATCCGATCAGGAGGCTCAGATCATGTACATGACCCTCAGCGACCTGCAAAACTACAAGAAATGGGTTAACCAATCCCCCGAAGTCATCCTCCACTGGGTCAAGTTCTATAACGGCTGGAAGGTGGTGTTTCCCAAGGTCCTGCCGCCCGAGGTGCATCAGGTGCGCAACTATTTCAATCAGGAGCCGACGACCCTCACGCGCTACGCCAAGGATTTTGCCGACGTGTTCCTGGCCGACAGGATCAAGCACGCCCGTACCCTGGGGAGCGGCGTCAAGGAACGCATGGCAGCACGTGGCGCGCTCACGGAGTATGTGTATGGGGACGAGCACAAGCGCCTTTGGTATCAAATGAACTCGGGTTCAACCATCTACCACTATGGAATGTCGCGGGGATCCGTCACGTTCGAAAACGTCAAGGTGAAGTCGGAAACAGTCGAGGGGATCGATGCTTCCTACAAGCAAGGTTGGGTCCCGGTATTCAAGCTGATGCACCTCGACGGAACCGGCGGCTCCATGGAGACGATCATTCACAACCCGATGGACATCAAGCGGGTGGAGGATGTCCTGACCGGGCCCCGCCGGCTGAATATTGGCGAGGTGAACAAAGAAGAGAAGGTGAAGGACCGCATTGTGACGGAGCCGTGGTACCAGGGTTCCTATAACTACTCCGAAACGGCCGAGGTGGGCTTCGCCGCCCACGAAAGGCACGATATCAAGCCGGACAATGAGAACCCCACCGCTCTCGTGAATCCGCCAAATCGTCACATGCCACTCGCGCTGCGCCGCTTTCCGAAGTTGTAAGACGGACAGACGAGGTAACAGGCGTCGACGAAACGTGGACACGCTTCGTTTCCGACGAAAGAGACGGGCGCGAGGCCTTAGCGTCTCACTCAATGTTTGCCGGCGGTCGAAGCAGGCGCTCTCCGATCGCTGCGCCTCCGCGGATCGCTCCAGGATTGGCTGGGCGACGCCGCTAGGCCACCTTCTCGAGCTTCTGCAGCGAACGGACGAACTTCGGCAGTGGCACGTCCGGAAAGCTGGTCGGCCAGTTGGTGTAGCTGACCTCGCCGACATAGATGGCGCCCTTGGAATCGACGGCCAGCCCGTGCGGTGCCATGAAGCGGCCGGCTTCGGTACCCGGGCCGTGTTCGCCGCCTAGCCGCGCCAGCAGCGCACCCTGCTTGTCGACGATGCTGAGCCGTGGTCCGAGGTTGCGGTACTTCAAGTTGACCGGCATGCCCGGACCCAACTCGCCGACGATGAAGCGCGGCCCGTGCGCGCCGTTGCAGCAGTAGAGCGCGCAGGGGCGGTGCAGGTTGTTCCACTGCGCCTCGTACTTTCCCTGACCGTCGAACACCTGCACGCGGTGGTTCTCGCGGTCGGCGACGTAGACCCATCCGTCGGGATCGCTGGCGATGTTGTGCACGAGGTTGAACTCGCCCGGCCCGGTGCCCGACGTGCCCCAGGTCAGCAGGTGCCGTCCGTCGGGCGCGTATTTGTGCACGCAGGCGTTGCCGTAGCCATCCGAGACGTAGATCTCGCCGGACGGCGACAGGGCGGTGTGGGTGCAGCGGTTGAACGGCCGGCCGCTCATGAACGGCGCCGCCGCCTCGGGCACGCCGATGGTCAGCAGCACCTTGCCCTCGATGGTGCATTTGCGCACCGTGTGGTCGCCGTCGTCGGTGCAGTAGAGTGTGTCGTCGGCGTCGATGTGCAGGCCATGGGCGCGCCTGAACAGGCCTTCACCCCAGCTGCGCAGGAACTTGCCGTCGCGGTCGAACACCATCATCGGATGCTGGCCACGGTTGAAGACGTAGACATTGTCCTTGCTGTCGACCGCCACGGCGGCGACATCGCGGAACTCCCAGCCGTCGGGCAGCTTGGCCCAGTTCTCGACCACCCGATAGCGATGCTCGCCGCCGCCCAGGATCACCGACATCGCGCGCCTCCGTGTACCGACATCTGGACGCGACGTTAGCACTCGGAAGCGACGGCCGGCATCGACCCGCCGCATGGGCGATAGGCGCAACAAGGGGACGACCTCAGACCGGAGCCGCCGGCACGGGGCCGTCCTGCGAGGCTCAGCGGTCCTTGGGAGTCGCCGCGATGGTCGCCGGCGTGCCGGCCTGGCTGGCGCGCCGGGCGGCGAGTACCAGCACCAGCACCGCACCGGCCGCCCGTACGTCGCGGGATGCGCCAATCACGAACGGCGCCGGCTCGGCCGCGGGCGTGCCGCGGCGATCACCGGCGACTGCCGGTGTCGCGGCCAGGCCGGCAAGAAGCAAGCCGAGACCTGCGGCCGCGCGGCGGATGGAGCTTGCGTGAGACGCTGTGCCAGCAACCTGGGATGATGACGGTGATGTGAAGCAGTCCATGATCAATCGCGTGCGGCGTTGCGGTTGGATGCACCTGGAAGCGGCGGCACAATGAGCCAGGTGTCACGTCGCAGGAAATGCCCGGTTGCTTTGGGTTCCATGCGCGCACGCCATGGACAGCTACATGGGGATGCCGGAGATTAACTTGCGCAGGTGTGACGGTGTGTCACGCGGCGGTGCTGCTGGCGATTTCGCGTTTGCGCTGGCGTCCGCTAGCGTCAGGGCCAGACAGTACCGAACGTGAGGGCTGGCATGCAGGTCGTGGTTTGCGGCGGCGGCGTCATTGGTGCCTCGATCGCCCATTTCCTGGCGGAACGCGGCGCTAAGGTCGTGGTCGTCGAGCGCACCGGCGTGGCCTGCGCCGCGTCCGGCAAGTCTGGCGGGTTCCTGGCGTATGACTGGTGCGACGGATCGCCCCTGCAGGCGCTGGCGCGGCGCAGTTTCGCCCTGCACGGCGAGCTGGCGGCGAGGCTCGGCGGCGACGACTGGGGTTATCGCCGCTTGGACACCTTTGCCGGTGGCGTTCCCGCACACACCGGGCCGCGACGCGGTGGTCGGGTGCAGGGCGCCGACTGGCTGTCGGAATCGGTGGCGCTGCATCGCCGCCTGGGCTCGACCGAGTCGACGGCGCAGGTCGATCCGGGCGCCTTCACCCGCGCCATGTTGCGCGCGGCCGAAGCGAAGGGTGCCCGGCTGCATCGCGGCGAGGTGAGCGGGCTGCGGCTCGAGCGGCGCCACGACGGCGCGCGCGTGACTGGCGTCGAGGTCGATGGTGAGGCCCTGGCTTGTGATGCC
>DATFGV010000579.1:0-2594 GCA_035249115.1 Vineibacter sp. | reverse complement strand
AGCGTGCTGAGGTTGATCGCGGCGCCGCGGTGCTTGTTGGTTTCCGGCAGGCCGAGCGCGACGACGACGGCCAGGGTCGAGGAGAACGCCGCCAGCACCCAGAATGTGGCGCTCCAGCCGAACCGCTCGCCAAGGAAGCCGCCGATGCTGGGCGCGATCGCCGGCGAGATGTTCATGGCCAGCGAGATCCAGCCGACGATGCGCGGCAGCTCGCGGAACTCGTAGGCGTCGCGCGCCAGCGCCCGGGCGACCACGACGCCGGCGCAGGCGCCGACGCCCTGGAAGAAGCGCTGCGCGATCAGGCTCTCGATACTCTGGGCGAAGGCGCAGCCGACGGTCGTGGCGGTGAAGAACAGCAATCCGCCCAGCAGCACCGGCCGGCGTCCGAAGCGGTCGCTGAGCGGGCCGAACAGCAGCTGGCCGATGGCGAAGCCCAGCATGTAGGTGGTGAGCGTGATCTTGACCGCGTCGGGCGTAGTGCCGATGGCGCCGCCAATCAGCGGCATCACCGGCGTGTAGATGCTCATGGTCAGCGGGCCGAAAGAGCTCAGCGCCACCACCAGTGCCAGATAGCCGCCCGAGCGGGGTGTGATTTGCACGCGCTAGCGTCCGTGGCCGATGACTGCCGCGTTATCGCAGCTGGCGTACCATCCGTCGTCCCGAGCGGAGCCGCACGCAGTGCGGCGCAGTCGAGGGACCTTGTCTCGACGGCTGACGTCGACGTTGTCGAGGCAAGGCCCCTCCACGCGGCCCTTCGGGCCTTGGTCGGTGCGACGATGTTGGCGGACGATGCGTGTCATCCAACACATCGGCTACTGGCGACCCGTCGCTTCGGCGGCGCCTTCGGCTGCGAAGTCGCCACCGATCGCCGCCTCGCCGTCATCGCCGTACATCCGGGGATAGTAGTGGCGGAAGCCGGCCCGGATGGTGTCGAACGGGATGTCGGCGTAGACCCCGCGATAGGCAAGGTACTCCATGTGCCGCCGCCCTTCGAGATCGATGGGATGCAGGATCGAATCGCTGCGCCCGTCCCAGTCGAGCGCCTTGAGCCGGAATTTGTCGGTCAGCTCCTTGTTGAAGGCCGGCGTCGCCTTCAGCCAGCGACCGTCGAGCCAGACGTCGGTGTAGCCGTGGAAGTAGAAAGTGTCGGTGCCCATCCGCTCCGACAGGCGCTTGGTGGTCATGTGGTTGCGCACGTCGGCGTAGCCGAGGCGCGCCGGAATGCCGACGGCGCGGCAGGCGGCGGCCATCAGGCCGGCCTTGTTGACGCAGTAGCCGTGGCGCGCCTCCAGACAGGCGCTGGCGCGGTAGGCCTCGCGCCGCATCGGCGTGCCGTAAGGATCGTAGCGCAGCTTGTCGCGCACCGCGTAGTACAGCCGCAGCGCCCGGTCGAGCGGCGCCGTCGCGTCGCCGATCGCGTCGCGGGCGAAGGCGACGACGGCCGGATGGTCGCTGTCGACCAGTGCGCCGGGACGGCGGTAGTCGTCGAAGGCGGCGCCATCCATGACGGTGCCGTCGGCGTCGAAGGTGCGTAGGTCGGGAGCGGTCATGGCGAGCACATCGCAAGGCTGGCGGCGGACGTCAAGGAAGCGGCGGTCAGGTCCGGGTCGCGGCGTTCGACCGCCAGCCGCACGTCGCCGCCGGCCAATCAGCCGCTTGCCGTCGCGGGCATGCGCTGAGGACCGGCCAGCCACCGCTGATCTGGCCGACGAAACCATCGAGCGATTCGGCCGGCGCGCTACCGACCAGCGCCGCAGCGACCGGCGTGATCATCACCGCGCTGTAGGTCGCCCGAGCAACAGCGCGCGTCAAGCCGGACAGCGTGCGTCGGATCAACTCGGCGGCGCCGGCCGTCACGCCACCGCGGCACCACCCGATCGTGCTCAGCCCTTTTTGGTGCGGCCAAACGGCGCGATGCGGGGGTTGGAGAACGGCCCGCCGACACCGCGCCGCGTCCCGGCCGGCGGCGCTGCCGCCGCATCGACGACGCGGACCGTATACACGGCGCGCGCCGGATCGATCGGCAGCACGCCGAATCCCGAGTCGAGCACGCTCTCGGCCACACCCAGCTTGCGGGCGGCCGATCGCAAGGTCGGCTTCGCACCCTTCGCCTTGAACGTCATCAAGGTCCCCGCTGCCGGGCCGCCGGCCGATCTTGATCGGGTGCGTTTTGCCGTCCGTTTCATACGAGCCCGAGGCGCCTAGCGGTGGCCAGCGGGTGGATAATACCGTAGCCCGTATTGCGGTTCCAGCCGCCGGCGCCGCTCTTGTGCGCGTCGGCACGCAGTTCGCGCGCGAGATCGCGTGGCGCCAGCTTAGCCTGCGGCAATTTGGTGCGCAGCGCCGCTATCGCCCCAGCGGCGACGGGACAGGCGGCGGAAGTTCCACCATCCTCGTCGCCGGCGCCGAACGCCTCCGAGCCGAGGAAATGCGTGTAGGCCGCCATATCGGGCTTGGCGTGCGCCATGCCTTTGATGCCCGGCCCTTGCGAGGAATAGCCGACCCGCCGCCGGCCGACCGTGACGCCCGCGATGGTCATCACGTCAGCGTGGGCGTTGGCGCCGGTGATAGTCTGCTTGACCACGCCTTCGCAG
>DATFGV010000578.1:0-12515 GCA_035249115.1 Vineibacter sp. | reverse complement strand
GTTTCAGCGATGCCCGTCATGCCGGCGACAAACCGACGTCCCCAACCAGCCGACGGAACGCGCCTTGGCAGCGAAGTGCGGCGAATGCCGGGTCAATCAGAAGGTCCAGGACCAGCGGCTCGCGCCCGACGACGGCGCGATGCAGCTGCGAAATCGCCGCCGCGCCATCGCCCGCGATCGCGTGGGCCTGCGCGAGATCGTAGAATCCCGCCTTGCCTTCGGCCTGCATCCGGCGATAGCCGGCGAGCAGGGCCTGGGTCATTGCGTCGGGTCCACAGCGGTCGAGCGCGCGCCGGGCGGCGCGCAGGACGATGCAGCGACAACGCTCGCCGCGCAGCGCCGCCGCGCGGTGCGCGGTGTCGAGGTACGCCGCATGGTCGGCGCGGTCGAGATGAAGCTCGGCCAGACTGGCGTGCGGCGCGGCGAAGCCGGGCGCGACATCGGCCAGCTGCGTCAGCAAATCCACGGCGTCGGCCTGCCGCCCGCAGTGCACCAGGATGCGGCCCTTGTCGGCGAGAACAGGGCGGTAAACCGGGTTGATCATCTGCGCCGCCGTGATTTCCGCCAACGCGGCAGCAGGGCGACCGAGATGCAGCAGCACGACGGCGTGCCGGTGCCGCGCCTGCCAGGAGTCCGGCGCCAGCTCCAGCGCGCGCTGCAGCGACTCGAGCGCGCCCAGGACATCCCACGAACCGTGGAACCTGACCGCGCCCAGCAGGCTGTGCGCCTCCGCCAGGGACTCGTCCAACGCGACCGCGCGCTCGGCGGCGGATCGTGCCCGCGCAAAGGCGGCGGCGTGGGCCGCCAGGCCGCAGCGGGAGAGCTGCAGATAGCAAGTGCCGAGGCCGACATGGCACAGTGCATCGTGCGGATCGAGGGCGACCGCGCGCGAGAACTGGTCAAGTGCGCGTCCCAGGGCCTCCGGGGTCTGCAGGTTACAAAAGTAAGTTCCCGCCAGGTAAAGCTCGCGCGCGTGGGGAGTGGGCGCATGCCGCGGCACGCTTCCTATGACGACGGGAGCGGTTGCGAACGAAGTCACCGCTGGCCGCGCCGCGCTGCCGCTGTTCAGCCAGGCTGCCAGTTCGTCGACATAGCCGAAGACTTTGGTGTTGCCCGGTCCCGGGATGCGATGCACCGGCAAACCACGATGGGCTTCCCAACGCTTGACCGTTCTTTCATCCCGACTGAAAAAACTGCCGATCTCCTTCCAGCTGTTCAGCCGTCGATCAGCCACCGCCAAGACGTTGGTCCCCATATCCCCGGCCCCCGTCGCAAGCTCCCGTTCACCCAACCTGATGTTTTTTCAGGATGAGTTTCGCCTGGCCAAGATACCGGGGCCCGCCTGTGTGCGACCACTGACTAGCGGGCCAGTTGACAAGGTAAAATTGTTATGAACCGCCCCAGAGCATCAGGCGGGCGACCGCCTGGGCGCGACTGTGGACGCCGAGTTTCCGGCGAGCCCGATCGACGTGGAACTTCACGGTGCTGGGCGAGATCTCGAGGATGCGGCCGATCTCCCAGTCGGACTTGCCGGCCCCGACCCAGCGCAGGCAGTCGCGTTCGCGCACGCTGAGCGGTTCGGCCGGCTGATAGCGTGGATTGAGGCCCTCGAGCTGCCGGCACCTTTCGTGCGCCAGGAATGACAATAGATGCAGCCAGGCGCGGTCTTCAGCCGAAGGCGCCGGCAGCTGCCGCGTGCTGACCAGCGACGCCAGGCCGAGGTACCCGCCCGGACCGTGGATCGGCACCACGAATCCGTCCTTCAGTCCCCACTCGGTCACCAGCTGGCGCAGCGGGACTTCCTCGCGCGGCAACGGAACGTCGGCCCGCAGCTCCGACCAGGTGAATGGCGCGATGCGCCGACGCGCCTCCGAGACGATCGAATCGACGGCTGACATGTTGCGCGAGATGTAGTCATGCCGCCACGACTCCGGCGTGTTGGCAAAGTAGAGGTGCGGTTCGGGTCCATGGGCGGTCGGCAAATAGGCGCTGATCGCCGAGTTGGTGTAGCCGAACGGGGCGATGGCTTTGCCGTAAAACGTGGCGAGGCTCGCCATGTCAGCACAGCCGTCGATCGCCTCGGCGACGTTCCACTGCAGCTTGCCCTTCGCGGCTCTTCTCGCCATGTCCTCTTTGCCGTCCGCCCGACGCTTGCGCTGCGGTGTCTGCCGATCCAAGTGCGTGACGGCGATAGCCCGGACCTGAAGTCAGATCGACAAACGGCAGCCACCGATACGTCGGCTACAACGATCTGCCCGGGCGCAAGGCGATTCAATCTGCGAATTCGCCGCACTCTCTACTGGCGCCACTGACCGGTTCAAGGCGAACTGTGCCGCTCTTGATTGCAAAATAATGGGCGAGTGCGCGGGATGACGATGCTCCGCGGGCGTCGCTTCAGATGGCGGCAGCAGCGATCACCGTGGCACCTGAAGCTCCCAGCGATGCACGCGCGTCGCAACCATCGGCACCTCTCGCCAGCGCGGCAACTGGGACAGCCACTTCGTCATCACCAGGGCCGAGTCGAGTCCGACGGTGGCAGCGACATCGCGATAGCCCAACGACGCGTCAGCCAGGCAATCGATCAGCACCTTCTTGTCGAACAGCCCAAGGTCATCGACGTTGGAGGCGCGCACCATGTCTTGCAGCGCCATCCGGTTGCGGGCGAGGCCCTCGTAGTACAAGGCGTTGAAGTGCGCCTTGTCGCGGCGCCGCAAGATGAGCGGCGGAAGCACGTCCTTCATCGCGCGAGCCAGCAGTGGTTTCTGCTGCGTCGGCGTCGGACGGATCCGGACCCGCGCCCCCAGTCCCAGCGACAACACGCGCGGATCGCGAAACGGATGCGCCAGATGGACATTGCGCGGCGCGGCCAGGCTGTGGCGCGTCCAGTCGCCACAGGCTTGCGACACCCGCCCAAGCGCGTCCGACAGCACGATCGATGCGGCACTTGGAAAGGAGCTTCGCCGTCGAACCAGCATCCGCTCGCGTAGACGCTCGCGGCGCGCGAATTCCGGCAGGATCCAAGGCGGGATGGTCGTTGGCCGCTGGCTGCCCCAGGAGACGCGACCGCGTCGCAGCCAGGAGCCAATACCGTCATTCACCGCCGCCGGAACCAGAGGCGCGACGCCAAAGCGCCACAGGAACGCCCAGGGGTTCCGCTCGAGCACTTGCGCCCAGTGCGTCGCTTCCGACCAAGCCTGGCCGACGCGGCCGGTTCGCACCAGATCGGCGATGTGGAACGGCGCCGAGTCGAGCACCTCGTCGGCGCCCATGCCGGTCAGGATCGTGCCGCAGCCGGCGGCCGCAGCCCGGTCGATCATGGCAATGTCGGGATTGACCCGGAACGAGCCGGCGAAGGGCTCGTCGTAGAGCGCACCGTCGTCGACCGAGTCGAAATCAAGCATGTCATCGGCTGCGATGCGATGCGCCACGAGGCCCGGCCGGCCGGTCGCCGCTTCGACATAGCGTCGCTCTTCCGCCAGTCGGTCGAGCCGCTCGTAGACCAGCGACAGGGCATGCAGCTGCCGGCCCCGGTTCGCCAGCTGCTCGTGGGCGACGAGCGCGATGGACGTGGAGTCCATGCCGCCGGACAGATGCGCCGCAACGCCGCCACGCAATCGCTCGTGAACCGCCGCCCGCAGCACCTCGGCATAGCGCTCGCCCAGAGCGTCGAGGTCGTCGGTCGCCGGATCGACGACGTGGTCCGGCCAATTCCAGTACCGCCGGGCGCGATCGACCTGTTGCGCCAGGTCGAAAACCACCATGCCGCCGGCGACGACCCGCTGCACGGCGCTAAAGACCGTGCCCTCATGGCCGTCGGGCTCGCCACCCGACAGGGCGAGGAATTCCGCGAGCGTGGCGAAGTCCAACGGCGCATCGGGCAGGAGCGCGACGAGCGCCCGCAGGCTGGTGCCCAGAGCCAGCGTGCCGCCACGCCTGGACCAGTAAACGGGATAGCCACCCAGTGGATCGCGCATCGCCACGATCCGATGCTGCTCACGGTCGACGACGATCAGCGCGAACTCGCCTTCCAGTCGCTCGAGGCCCTCCGTTCCGGCGCAGCGATAGACCCACAAGGCGAGGGCGGCATCGTTGGAGTCACCCGCCGCAGCCGGCGGCGATCCCCAACGGGCGACGACATCGTCCCGATAGTAGAGCCGACCGACAAGGATGGCCTGACATCCGTCCGTTTCGGCCAGGCTCACCAGCGACGCGGCGGAGTCGGGATCGCCGCCGTACAGGTACAACTCGACCGCCGGTCCAGCGGCCCGCACGACCAGTCCCTCGAACCCGGCAGCCGCCGGTGCGGTGACTCGCTGATCAGCCGTAGCGGAAGACGGGCTGGTAACGACGGCAGATCGTGACATCGTCTCCCACCACCCGGGCGTCGGCGGTTTCGCACCAGGCATGCGCACGCAGCGGATGCTGCATGATGCCGACGATCAGTGACGACGGCAGACCTGCCAGGCGGGTCAATGCCCACGCCGCCAGCGCCCGCTCCTTGCAGCTGGCGCCGGATGGCAGGCGGCTCGCCGCCGACCGCACGACGGCGTCAATTGTGTCGACCGACAGGCGCGGCCCTACAGCCTGCACTGCGGGCGGCAACGGCACCCGCCGCCGCCACGCTGAGAAGGTCGCGCTCCAGCCGAACAGCAGCAACGAGAGGCGCGCAAGCGCTACCATCGCCACCGCCCGAGCCTTCGGCGAGGGCGCAATTGCCGCGATCCGCGACGCCAGCCTGGCGATCATTCCGGCGCCGAACGCCCGCCGCGGCGATCTTTGCGGCTCGCCGCGCCGACGCAGCACACCGCGCTGCCGCAGGTCGGCCAAGAGCCGGTGCAGGTCCGCTTGAGCCACGCTCCTGTCAACGTCATAGCGATCGACGACAGCCCTGAGCGCACTGTCCTCGCCCTGTTGCAGGGTCCGCTGCAGCATCAAAGCGCCGACCGGCGGAACGGCGTAGAATTGGTCCGCCATGTTGAGAACGAAGGCGTGGCCTGAGTCTGTTACGAAGACGGCTGCGTCCGGCTGCAGCAGGTAATCGCCATCGCCCGAAGCAGGCGCCCCGTCGCCGGCGATCAGAACCAAGGTCATGACGCACCTTTGCGCCGGGCCGAGCGCGATCCGCGACCGCGCCCGATGCGGTCGGCCGCCACGGTGACCGGCCTATTCCAGGCAATATGTCTGGTAGTAGCGATAGTCGAAGCCCGAGTGTGGGCCGCAGCCCTGGACCAGCTTCTCGGTCTTCCCCACAACATGCAGGTCGGGCGCACTGTAGCGCTGCTTGGCGACGTCGCCAGCGGCGGCCGCCGTATTGGCATGGTCGGTTCCAGGTACAGCCTGGTCACGATGGTTGTCTGCCGCACGCATCCTTGGCTCCTCAGTGCTCGCGATGACTGCTGGCCGCCTGCAACATCAACGCAGCCATTGAGGCTCTGCCGGACTCGGCGACCGTCGAACGGGTCCCGACACCACTGACCTCGGCCCGGCTCGCCGCCATCGGCAACGGTCCCGTCGGCCTCGGCCAATGCCGATGCAACCTCGCAGTCACACCATAGTCGCGTCGAAAACATCGACCGTCCAAGGGCAAGTCGGGACAGTGCGAGGGACCAAACGGCGCCGGCGGTTACCCGCGTGTCGGCGATTGATAAAACGCGTGACGCCATGCCTCTTGATATCAAACAGTTTGGCCCTTCGCAGAAGCGACGGCTCGCTTCCATGATCGCAAGCGTCTGTCCTGAAACGCCCTGCGCGGCGTTTTCGCGACATCCGTACCATTGCCCGACACGTTGACCGCTGCCGGTGTCCGGCGGCGGGGGTCGGTCTTTGGAGAACCAGCACCATGGCTGAGACCTATCGCATCTCGATCACCTACCAGCCGGTCCCCGTCACCAAGTTGCAGCGGAGTGCTTCTGACGACGTCCCGACCGGCGAGCAGGGTGTGATCTGGCTGCACATCGACGAGAAGCGTTGGTTCGCGGCCAGCGGCGATCCCAAACATGCGCGCCTGGCCACCGGTCAGTTCGGCGCCACCAACGGCACGCTGTCCTACCTGTCGGGCAGTTCCGGCAATGTCGAGATGTATGCCGGCAAGAGGTGCGTCGGCATCTTCGACCTGGCGACGCTGAAAACTACCAACCTCGAAGGCGTGATCGGCACCAAGTGGCAGAAAACGAGCGCGCCGATACCGGGCACCGGCGTAAACGTCTTCACCCAGGGCCTTTTTTTCGGACGGCCGGCCGCGTGGAGCGACAAGTCCGACGTCGAGAAATTCACCGAGCTGCTGCAGCGCGCGCAAAAATGCGCCAGCGGCGAGGCGTCAACGCTGATCGTCGGACTGTTACAGGCGGTTCCCGTCGTCGTGACCGTCATCCTGCTGCTCGCCGCGCTGGGCGTCACGGCGGGTCCGGCGGTCGCCGGCGTGGTGGCGCTGATCGCCGCCTTCGGCGCCTACCTCGTGCCGCGCAGCATGGAGTACGCCGACCGGCTGATGGTCGTGAACGAGGTGATGCGCACACCCAATCCGCACGATTCGGAACTCGAGCAGGGCGCGCGGGCGCTGGCCGAGTTCTTCCGTCTCGTGCTCGAGGATTGCGCCTTCGCGGCGATGATGAAGGCCGGCGAGACGGCGCGCGCCAGGCTCAAGCCGAAGCCGGCTGAGGTCGTCGAGACGCTCGACCAGGCCTTCACCCGCCACAAGGCCGAGGAGTTCGAGCGCGCCGGCAAGCGGGCCGAGAAGCAGAAGGCGGCGCCCAGGCCAGCCGGTGCCACCTATACCCCGCAGCAGCTCACGATGGCCTCGGAGCACGCGTTCAAGGACATGCCGATGTTCAAGAACCGGCGCTACGCCGAACTGAAGCAATGGCTGGTCCAGAACGGCTTCGTTTGGCAGAAGGCGGCGATTTTCGAGAAGAGCGGACGCAACTCCAACGCCGGCGGCAGCGAGATCCTGGTGCGGCGCAGTCCCGAGCTCGAAAAGGTCGGCCTGTGCGAGGTGGTCCGCATCGATCGCGCCGGGCACGACGTTCGCTTCAAGGACGGTCCGGTACGCGAGACCGTCAACACCCAGACCGGCGAGATCAGCACGCAGCGCGAAGGCTGGGGCGGCCTGCGCCACTTCCACAAGGACGTGGTGCCGATCGAGAAGCTGCGGACCTACTGTGAGCAGTTCGTCCCGGACATCCGCAGCATCAACGACTTCAACAACATGATCGATCCCGGCGTCTCGAGCAAATTCCAGCAGATCCACATCGAGCTCAGGCCCTGACGGGCACGCCGCCGCGCCGCGCGCCTCGACCCCGACATCGCAAGGAAGCCGCCATGAAGGTCCCGACATTCGAGGTCCTGCTGGTCGATCCCGACGAGCTGACCAAGTTCTTGTATGGCTGCGCCTACACCGAACTGATGGCCGCCAGCACGAAGGTGGTCACCGAGTCGACCGGCCTGCTGTGGGGCCTGGGGCACGCGATCGGCTTGCCCGGCGGATCGGCGACGCGGGTGACGGAGACCATGTCGACCAACCAACGCCGCGCCCTGGCCGTCGCCGCCCACGCGCGTCTGCTGGCGCAATACAAAGAGCTGCTCGACAAGCCGCGCGAGCAGGTGACGTTCCTGCTCGAACTGAACCGGCGGCGCGAACAGCAGCGGGCCACACTCGACAACATGTTCGCCCAGGCCGCCCTGGCCAACGAGCAGACCGACGCCGCCCTCTACGCCGCCGCCAAGGGCGCCAACGACGTGCAGGCGGTGGCCTGCATCGCGCTGGCGGTGTTGGCGCCCGGCGGCGCCCTGGTCAACGCCGGCCGGGCCGCCGTGGTGATCCTGGGCACCAAGTCGATCATCGCGGTGGCCCAGTCGGAGCGCAGCTGGAGCGATCTCTGGGGGTTCGCCATCGGCACGATCAAGGACGGCGCGATCAGCTTGGGCGAGCTGTCGACCAAGGCGTTCGAGCTGGTCAAGGACGCGGCCATCGAAGGTTCGCGCAGCCGCATGGCCATGGCGACCGCCAATTATATGAAAGAGATGTCCGACATCAGCCAGCGCATCGCCCGCTTGCAGGCCAGCGTGTGGGCGGCGCAGACCAAACTGTGGATGGCGCGTCCGGGCAGCGACAACGCCAGGTTCCTCAAGCACATCATGGAGTCGCAGGCGAATGAACTGGCGGCCGCCCGGGCTCAGCTGGGCCAGCTCGGCAGCGAGGCGGTCGCCGCCTCCAAGACCGGCCAGTTCATGAAGAACTTCGGCGGCAAGGTGGTGCCGCTGGTCTTCGTCGCCATCGACACGGTCCTGGAGTATCAGCGCTGGCAGGAAGTCGACAGCCAATTGCAGCAAAGCGGCAACAAGGTCGCAAAGCGGCGTTGAAACCGGACACCGCACGACGTTCGCAGATGGCGCGGAGCGCCGGGGGGCGCGTCACGCGTCGGGTGCCGGCAACGATGACGGCGCGGGACCGGCACGCGTCCCACCACCGCCCCAAGGGGTACCTGCAAGGCGCGGATTAGGCGCACCCACGCGCTGCGCGCTTGACGTCGACACCGGGCGGCCTAGGGTGCGCGTCGCACACCCAACGGAGGCTTTCATGCGCCTGCTCCACACCATGCTGCGCGTCGGCGACATGCAGCGGTCGGTCGACTTCTACACCAAGATCATGGGCATGAAGCTGCTGCGCACCACCGACCGGCCGGAACAGAAGTATTCGCTGTCGTTCGTCGGTTACGCGCCCGAGCCCGAGCAGGCGGTCATTGAGCTGACCTACAACTATGGCGTCGACAAGTATGAGCTGGGCAGCGCCTACGGCCACATCGCGCTGGAGATGCCCGATGTCGCCGGCGCCTGCGCCCGCATCAAATCGGCGGGCGGCAAGGTGACGCGCGAGGCCGGGCCGGTGAAGGGCGGCACGACGGTGATCGCCTTCGTCGAGGACCCCGACGGCTACAAGATCGAGCTGATCGAACGCAAGGCGGCGTAGTCTTTTCCTCCCCACGCATCCGCGTGGGGAGGTGCCCCGAAGGGGCGGAGGGGAGCAAACGCGGTGTTCATTACTGAGACACCGCGAACGCGCCGCATCCGACCTTCGGCCACCTTCTCCGCTTGGCGGGAAGGGACGAGGAACCATCCTCGCCAGTGCTCCGCGGGAGACACACATGAAACTGCTCGACGGCAAGGTCGCCATCATCACCGGCGCCACCAGCGGCATCGGTCGCCGTACGGCGCAAATCTTCGTCGAGCACGGCGCCCGGGTGATGGTCACCGGCCGGCGCGCCGAGCTAGGGGCCACGCTGCAGGCGGAGCTCGGTGCCGACAACTGCCTGTTCCAGCGCGCCGACATGACCGACGAGGCCGCCGTCGCGGCGATGGTTGCCGCCTGCCTGGCCCGGTGGCAGCGCATCGATTGCCTGTTCAACAACGCCGGCGGCCCGGCGCCGGTCGGCGGCATCGAGACCATCCCCGTCGCCGGCTTCGACGCAGCCATGGCTTCGCTGGTGCGCTCGGTGATGCTGGGCATGAAGCACGTGGCGCCGGTGATGGCGCGGCAGAGGAGCGGCAGCATCATCAACAACGGCAGCGTCGCCGCGTCTCGCACCGGCATGAGCAGCTCGATGATCTACAGCGCCGCCAAGGCGGCCGTGGTGCACCTGACTCGCTGCGTCGCCATGCAGCTGGGTGAGCAGAACGTCCGGGTCAACGCCATCTCGCCCGGTGGCATACCGACCGGCATCTTCGGCAAGGCGTTGGGCCTGCCGACCGACAAGGCGGAACAGACGGCGGCCGTGATGCAGGCGCGGTTCGCGGCCAACCAGCCGATCCCGCGGTCGGGCCTGACCGACGATATCGCCAATGCCGCGCTATGGCTGGCGTCCGACCTGTCGAGCTTCGTGAACGGCCATGACCTGGTCGTCGACGGCGGCCTGATCGGTGGCCGCTTCTGGACGCCGCATCAGGAGGCGCTCAACGCCACGCGCAAGGCGCTGGGCGTCGACGGCTAGAGCCCTCGGGTGAACAGCCGGACCTTGTCGAACTGGTCGGTCAAAAAGTGGCGAATGTCGTAGGCGGACGCCGTGCTGGCGTAAGTCAGGGCGGTGAAAACCGCCACGAGCAGGAATTTATGACCCATGAATATCCCCGGTATGCGATTTCATCGCATTTATGGGTCCATTGTTAACATAATTGCAGAAGAATGCAATGACATATGACGCAGTAACCTCAGAAAAATGCCGTATTCTCAACAGTTTGAGCAGCCACAACAGATATTTGCGCTGATGCGCTGATTCTCTGGTTGAGATCGTAGCCTGTCTATGCTGCGCTGCAGCAATCCTGCTTTAGGCGAGGATTGTCGTTAGGCCACCATCGACCACCAACGACTGGCCGGTGATGTAGCCGCCAGCGTCCGAGGCCAACAGCAGCAACGCGCCCTGCAGGTCGGCGGTCGTGCCCCAGCGCTTCGCGGCGGTGCGTGCCTCCAGCATGGCGGTGAACGCCGGATCCTGCTGCAGCGGCACGTTGAGCTCGGTGCGGATGTAGCCCGGCGAGACGCAGTTGACCGTGACATCCGGCCCAAGTTCGGCGGCGAGGGTCTTGGTCAAGCCGATCAGGCCATGCTTGGCGGCGACGTAGCTGCCGACGGTGGCGCGGCCGAGCACGCCCATGACCGAGGCGATGTTGACGATGCGCCCGTAGCGGCGGGCCCGCATGTGCCGGCCGACCTCGCGCGCCAGCGTGAAAGGCGCCGTCAGGTCGGTATCGATGACGCGTCGCCAGTCCTCGCTGGCCGTCTCGACCATTGGCGCGCGATGGATGACGCCGGCGTTGTTGACGAGCACGTCGATCCGGCCGTGCCGCTTCAGCTGCGCCGCGATCGCCGCCACCACGGCTGCCTCGTCGGTGATATCCAGCACCACCGCTTCGGCGGCGCCGCCCGAGGCGATGATGCCGGCCACCGCGGCATCGAGATCGGCCGGCGTGCGCGCGACGCACACCACCGTGGCGCCGGCCTTGGCCAAGGTCTCGGCGAACGCCCGGCCCAGCCCGCGCGAGGCGCCGGTCACGAGGGCAATGCGGTCCTTGAGCGAGAACAGGTCGGGCATGGGCGGCTCTCCGGCCGGTGAGCGGGGTCTCTAGTCGAGCGCCCCGCCGTTGTGACATGTCGGGCGTCGCGCAACATCTGGAATCCCCGCTTCGCGCGGCATGACAATGGGGGTGCTTCGACCGGCACGAGCCCGCCTCCATCGGCGGGCATGGACGCGCGCCGTGCATGGCTGGCGATGCCCGCGCGGTAGGAAGGACGCCGGGGCGTGCGCTAGGGTAGCGGCCACTCGACCTGGGAGGAGCGCATGGCGGGACAAAAGGGCAAGGTCGCGATCGTCACCGGTTCGGCGACCGGTCTCGGCGCGGCGGCAGCGCTGCAGCTGGCCGATCGCGGCTGGAACATCGTCGTCAACTACACGCGCAGCAAGAAAGAAGCCGACGAGACGATGGCGGCGGTCGCCGCCAAAGGCGTCGAGGCCATCCTGGTGCAGGCCGATGTCGGGCAGGACGCCGATTGCAAAAAGCTGGTCGAGTCCGCGGTCAAGAAGTGGGGCCGGGTCGACGGCGTCATCAACAACGCCGGCACCACCAAATTCCAGAAGGAAGGTGATCTCGACGACGTGCAGGCCGAAGACTTCGAGCGCATCAACCGCATCAACGTCGTCGGCCCCTACCAGATGAGCCGGTCCGTCTTCCCGGTGATGAAAAAGCAGTGGGAGGACAAAAGCGAGCGCGGCGCGATCGTCAACATCTCGTCGGTCGCCGGCGTCATGGGGGTCGGTTCATCGATCCCCTACATGTGCTCCAAGGGGGCGCTCAACACGCTCACTCTGGCGCTCGCCAAGTGGCTGGCGCCGGCGGTGCGGGTCAACACGGTGTGCCCGGGCTTCATCCAGTCGCGCTGGCTGCTCGGCGGCTTCGGCGAGGCGGGCTACGCCAAGGCCAAGGCGATGCAGGAGACGGGCACGCCGCTGCGCCAGGCCGGCACCGCCGACCAGATGGCCGAGGCCGCCGTGTTCTTCCTGGCCGGCGCCAGCAACGTCACCGGCGAGTTCATGATCGTCGACGCCGGCATGCATTTGAGCGCCGTGCCGCTGCGCGGGCGCTGACGCCGCCGGGCCGACACGCGGTGCGGCGGGTCGCGGCCCGCCTCACCAGCAAAACGTATTGCCTTCGGCGAGGCAGTTCCATTTCCTGGCGAGCCCTTTGGACCGCTCCACCGACTCCTTCAGCTTGGTTTGAGCATCATCGGTGACGCACTTGCGATAGTCCTTCTCTTCATCAAGGTATTGCCGCACATTCCGGGCGCACGTCTGATCCGGCTTGTAGATGAACAGGCACGACGGTTCTCGGGGCGCATAGCACGCGCTGGCCGATCCAGCGGCCATCATGGCCATTGCCGCCAGCAACAAAGCTGCCCTCACGCCGTCCTCCGACGCACTCTATGCGTGCAATTCTCACTATAACACAACCTGAGTTAAGGAGAAGCACGC
>DATFGV010000577.1:0-4665 GCA_035249115.1 Vineibacter sp. | reverse complement strand
GATTGGCCGAGGTGATTTCGTCGGCGACCGACCGCGCGGCGGTACGCCTGGCTTCGCCCGTCGCGACCGATTCTTGTATAATCCGACTGTCACCGGAGAGGATTCAACATGCTCGGCCTGATGCAAGACCGCCCGCTGCTGATCTCGCAAATTATCGACTTCGCCGCCGAGGCTTACGGTGAAGTCGAGATCGTCTCGCGGTCGATCGAGGGGCCGATCCATCGCTACACCTACCGCGACGCGCAGGTCAGGTCGAAGAAGCTTGCCGAGGCACTCAAGGCGTTGGGCATCAAGCTGGGCGATCGGGTCGGCACCATCGCCTGGAATGGCTACCGGCATTTCGAGCTCTACTATGGCGTCTCGGGAATCGGCGCGGTGCTGCATACGCTCAACCCGCGGCTGGCGCCGGACCACGTCGCCTACATCGCCAACCACGCCGAGGACCAGGCGATCTTCGTCGACCTGAACCTGCTGCCGGTGGTCGAGAACGTGATCGGCCAGCTCAAGACCGTGCGGCACGTGGTGGTGATGACCGACCGCGCCCACATGCCCAAGGAAAGCAAGGTCGCCAACCTGCTATGCTACGAGGACCTGATCGCCGCCCAGCCGGGAACGCTGGAGTGGCCGCTGTTTGACGAACGCACCGCCTCGTCGCTTTGCTACACCTCGGGCACCACCGGCAATCCCAAGGGCGTGCTCTACGCCCACCGCTCGACGGTGCTGCACAGCGTGATGATGGCCAGCGGCCCGGTGCTGGCGCTGAACCCGGACAACACCATCCTGCCCGTGGTGCCGATGTTCCACGCCAACGCCTGGGGCCTGACCTATGCCGCGCCGATGAGCGGCTGCAAAATGGTGTTCCCTGGCTTCCAGCTCGACGGTGCCAGCGTCTACGAACTGCTCGACAAGGAGGACGTCGACATCAGCGCCGGCGTGCCAACGGTGTGGCTGGGCCTGCTGAACTACTGCGAGCAGAACGGCAAGAAGCTTTCCAAGATGAAGCGCACCCTGATCGGCGGCTCGGCGGTGCCACGCTCGATGATCGCCCGCTTCTGGAAGGACCATCAGGTCGAGGTGGCGCAGGGCTGGGGTATGACCGAAATGAGCCCGGTCGGCACGCTCACCCGCTTCAATCGCGGCGAGCGGGGGCTGCCCGACGAGCAGCGCTACGACATCATCGCCAAGCAGGGCCGGCCGGTGTTCGGCGTCGAGATGAAGATCGTCGACGACAACGGCAACGACCTGCCGAAGGACGGCGAGGCGAGCGGCAATCTGATGGTGCGCGGCCCGTGGATCGTCAGCGGCTACATGAAGGGCGAAGGCACCGGCGCTTTCGCGCAGGACGGCTGGTTCCACACCGGCGACGTGTCAAAGATCGAGCCCGACGGCTCGATGGTAATCACCGACCGCTCCAAGGACGTCATCAAGTCGGGCGGCGAATGGATCAGCACCATCGACCTGGAGAATGCCGCGATGGGGCACCCGGCGGTGGCCGAAGCGGCGGTGATCGGCGTCGCCCATCCCAAGTGGGACGAGCGGCCACTACTGATCGTGCACCTGAAGGCCGGCGCCAACGCCGGCAAGCAGGACATCCTCGACTTCGTCAAGGACAAGGTCGCCAAGTGGTGGCTGCCGGACGACGTCGCGTTCGTCGACTCGATCCCGCACGGCGCCACCGGCAAGGTGTTGAAGACCGAGCTGCGGCGCGCGTTCAAGGACTACAAGCTGCCGACGGCATGAGGCGCAATCAGCGCTTCAGCATCCCGATCTTGGCCGCCCGATAGCCCTGCTGCTGCAGCGGCGAGACCTTCGATGTCCATGCCGCGGGACAGCCGGCTAGTGCGCAGGCGTATGCGCGCCGCGCAAAGGCACTCGCACGGCCGGCAATGCTTTGCGGCAATCGAGTCGTTGCCGATCTGATAGGCTGCGCCGTCGCGCAAAGCGCAGTCGTCGCTGGAGGGATCAAATGCAACAGAGTGACGTCGTCGTCCCCAAGGGTATGGAAGGTGCCTACGACCGATTTCACTACGCGCCCGCAGTTAGATCAGGCGATTGCCTTTACTGCTCAGGCGTGATCGGCGTCGGCCCGGACAGGAAGCCTTCGGCCGATCCGAAGGTGCAGTTCACCCTCGCGTTCGAGCGTGTCGGAATGATCCTGTCGGAGGCCGGGCTGGCGTTCGCCGACGTCGTCGAGATGACCAGCTACCATGTCGGCCTTCAGGGCCATATGGCCGTGTTCATGGAAGTGAAGGATCAGTTCCTCAAAGCCCCCTACCCCGCCTGGACCGCCATCGGCATCAGCGAACTGGCGATCCCCGGCGCCCTGGTGGAGATACGGGTGACGGCGCGGCTGCGCGGGAAATGACGGCTGCAGCTGCAAGTGGCCTCTATCGCGCCGCCCGGCCAGTCGTGCTAAGCGGGCGGGCAAATGTATGCCTGCGCTTTCGCGGCGCAAAACCTCGCGAGGAAATGCCATGAGCGATGCTGCCGTGCTTCGATCGACCGACGGCGAGGTCGGGATCCTGACCGTCAACAACCCGCCGGTGAACGCGCTGAGCGCCGCCGTCCGCACCGGGCTGGGCGACGGGATCAAGGCCTTTGCTGTCGATCCCGCCATCAAGGCCATCGTGGTGATCGGTGGCGGCCGTACCTTCATCGCCGGCGCGGACATCCGCGAGTTCGGGAAGCCGCCGTCCGGCACGTCGCTGCACGACGTGATCGCCGCCATGGAGAACTGCCCCAAGCCGGTGATCGCGGCGCTGCACGGCACGGCGCTGGGTGGCGGTCTGGAGACGGCGTTCGGCGCGCATTACCGCGTGGCCGTGCCGCAAGGCAGGGTCGGGCTGCCCGAGGTGCATCTCGGCCTGCTGCCGGGCGCCGGCGGCACCCAGCGCCTGCCGCGCCTGGCCGGCGCCGCCTACGCACTCGACGCCATGGTGTCAGGCCGCCACATCCCGGCCAAGGAAGCGCTGTCGAAGAACATCGTCGACAAGGTCGTCGACGGCGACCTGCTGGCTGGCGCCGTCGCCTACGCCCGCGAGCTGGTGGCCAAGGGCGCGCCGCTGCGGCGCATCCGCGACATGTCGGTCAAGCTCGACAGCCCGACCACGATCGAGGATTTCTCCAAGTCGATCGCCCGCAAGGCGCGTGGCTTCAAGGCGCCGTGGCACATCATCAAGTGCGTGCAGGCGGCCGTCGACCTGCCGATCGACGAGGGCCTGAAGCGCGAGCGCGAGCTGTTCGGTGAGCTGATGACGTCGAGCGAATCGGCGGCGCAGCGCTATTACTTCTTTGCCGAGCGCGAAGCCGCGAAAGTGCTCGACGTACCGGCCGACACGCCGCAGCGCGACATCAAGAGCGGCGGCATCATCGGCTGCGGCACGATGGGCGGCGGCATCGCCATGAACTTCGCCAACGCCGGCATCCCGGTCACCGTGCTGGAGACCAGCAAGGAAGCGCTGGACCGCGGCATGAAAGTGATCCGCGGCAACTACGAGAACACCGCCAAGCGCGGCGGCATGACCGCGGCGCAGGTCGAGGAGCGCATGGCGCTGATCAAGCCGACCTTGAACTACGACGACCTGAAGAGCGCCGACGTCATCATCGAGGCGGTGTTCGAGACCATGGAAGTCAAGGAGACGGTGTTCAAGAAGCTGGATGAAGTCGCCAAGCCCGGCGCCATCCTGGCCACGAACACGTCGGGCCTCGATGTCAACCAGATCGCCTCGTACACCAAGCGGCCGGGCGATGTGATCGGCATGCATTTCTTCTCGCCGGCCAACGTCATGAAGCTGCTGGAGAACGTGCGCGGCAAGGCGACCTCGAAGGACGTGATCGCCACTGTCATGTCGCTCAGCAAAAAGATCGGCAAGGTGCCGACCCTGGTCGGCGTCTGCGAGGGCTTCGTCGGCAACCGCATGCTGCGCCAGCGCGGCGTGCAGTCGGCCTACATGCTGGAGGAAGGTGCCCTGCCGCAGCAGGTCGACAAGGTGATCTTCGACTTCGGCTTCCCGATGGGTCCCTTCCAGATGAGCGACCTGGCCGGCAACGACGTCGGCTGGCGCATCCGCCAGGGCAAGAAGGAGAAGGAGAAGCGCAACGTCCGCTACACCGGCTACGTGGCGGACGCCATTTGCGAGCTGGGCCGCTTCGGCCAGAAGACCGGCGCCGGCTACTACAAGTACAACCTTCCGGACCGCACGCCGGTCGCCGATCCGGAGGTCGAGAAGATCATCGCCGAGACCTCGCAGAAGCTCGGCATTACGCGCCGCGCCTTCTCCGACCAGGAAATCCTCGAGCGCTGCCTCTATCCGATGGTCAATGAGGGCGCCAAGATCCTCGAGGAAGGCATGGCGCAGCGGGCACTCGACATCGACGTGATCTGGGTCAACGGCTACGGCTGGCCGGTCTATCGCGGCGGCCCGATGTGGTGGGCCGACAACGTCGTTGGCCTCAAGGCCATCCACGACGCCCTGCTGAAGTACCGCGACATGTCCGGCGATCCGTTTTGGGAGCCGGCGCCGCTGCTCAAGAAGTTGGTCCAGGAGGACAAGAAGTTCGCGAGTCTTTAAGCCTTCTCCCCGCGCAGGCGGGAGGAAGGGATTAAGCTACCGTCGGCCATCGTTAACTGGAGGGAATCACATGGACGCCGTCATCGTTTCGACC
>DATFGV010000576.1:0-19551 GCA_035249115.1 Vineibacter sp. | reverse complement strand
GCCGGCGCGACCAATCCGTGGCCGGACGCGCGCAGCCTTTTCCGACATGTCGAAACTGGCTATCGTTGTGTGAATTGTTATCGCACAGGCATGGCGCCACAGCGATGGAGCGACACGAGGGGTATGGATCATGGTCAAGGGGATGAAGCTTCATCGGCGCGGCCTGCTGCAGGCCGGCGCGGCCGGATCGGTACTGGCTTTGACGCCGGGCGTCGTGCGCGCTCAGCCCAGGGTGGCGCCACCCAACCTGATCAAGGCGGGGACCTTGGTCATGTCGATCAATCCGACGTTGCCGCCGCTGCAGTTCGTCGACGACAAGGGCCAGCTGCAGGGCATGCGGGTCGAGCTCGCCAACGAAGTCTGCCGTCGCATCGGCCTGACGCCGGAATACATCCGCATCGAGTTTGCGGCGATGGTGCCAGGCCTTGCCGCCAAGCGCTGGGACATGATCAACACCGGCATCTTCTGGACCGAGGAACGCTCCAAGCTGATGTTCATGATCCCGACCGAGCGCGCGGCGGTGAGCTTCCTGGCGGCGCGCGGCAACCCGTTGGGCCTGGCGAAGATCGAAGACCTCGCGGGACGCCGCGTCTCGGTCGAGTTGGGCGGCATCGAGGAGCGCCGCACGCGCGAGGTCAACGACATCGTCGTCAAGCAGGGTCTCAAGCCGCTTACCATCCTGACGTTCAACAACTTCGCCGAGTCGTTCCAGGCGCTGCGTGCCGGCCAGGCCGATGCGGCCACCAGCATCGACGCCACGGCGATGTACATGCAGCAGCGGGGCGATTTCACGCGCGCCATCAGCGGCGTCTTCCCGCAGATCGCGACGTTCGCGGTCGCCAACAAGCCGCTGGCGGATGCCGTTGTCGCAGGCCTCAACGAGACGCGCGCCGACGGCTTCTACGACAAGTTGTACGAGAAGTACGGCGTGCTGAAGATCGAGGAAGACAAGTTCGCCATCAAGGGGCCGGGCCCGGCATGAAGGCATGGAGCTGGGACGGCTTCTGGAGCTACTTCACCAACGCCTACCTGCTCGAGGGCGCCCTTTGGACGGTCCTGCTGACCGCCAACACGCTGGTCTTCGGTGCCTTGATCGGGCTGATCCTCGCCACGATGCGGCTGTCGAACCGCCTATGGCTGTCGCGTGCCGCGCAGGGCTATGTCTGGATCTTCCGCGGCACGCCGCTGCTGGTGCAGTTGATCATCATCTACACCGGTCTGCCGCAGCTGGGCATCGTGCGTTTCACCGTGCTGCAGTCGGCGCTGATCGGCCTGGCGCTGAACGAGGCGGCGTACCTGTCGGAGATCCTGCGTGGCGGCATCCTGTCCGTCGCCAAGGGCCAGACGGAGGCGTCGCGGGCGCTCGGTTTGAAGCCGTTTCACACCTTCCGGCTGGTCGTTCTGCCGCAGGCCCTGCGGGTCATCATTCCGCCTTTGGGCAACTCCGTGAACGGCCTGCTGAAGACGACGTCGATCGCCTCGGTGATCTCGATGGAGGAGGTGTTGCGTCGCGGCCAGATTCTCATGCAGCAGCGGTTCGAAGTCCTCGAAGTCTTCATGGTCGTGGCGATCATCTACCTCGCCATGACAACGTGCTGGGATTTCGTGCAACGGCGCATCGAGGCCCACTACGGCAAGGCCTATGGCGCCACCGTCGACAAGCAGCTGGCGCGCGACGACCACTGAAGCGGTGCTGTCAGGCGCGGGCCTGGGCGCGCGGCTCGGCGATCAGTCCCATCTGGCGCAGCACCTCGCGCAAGGCCGGGCGCTGCGCCTCAGGCAGCGGCAGGCGCGGCGGACGCGGCGGGCCCATCGGCATGCCGATCATCTCGAAGGCGGCCTTGGTGCCCGACACGTAGCGCGGCCCACCGACCCACCAGAGCAATGGAGTGATCTTGTTGTAGAGCGCCAACGCCGCATCCATGTCGCGTTTGTCGGCGACCAGCTCGAAGAGCCGCGCCGACCAGCGCGGAATCACGTTCGAACAAACGGCGACCCAACCCTCGGCACCCAACCAGAACGATTCGTAGCCCAGCACGCCGGCAAACACCGTCATTCGATCGCCGGCCAGCCGGATGATGTCGCGCACGCGCGTGGGATCGAGTGTCGATTCCTTGATGTACTTGCAGTTGGGAATCTGCGCCAGCCGCGCCACCAGCTCGGGCATCATGTCGACATTGGCCGTCGCCGGGTTGTTGTAAACCATGATGGGAATCGAGATGGCGTCCGACACCTTCTTGTAGTGGGCGTAGAGCTCGTCGTCGGTCGGTACGCTGTAGAACGGCGGGATGATCATGACGCCGTCGGCGCCCAGCGCTTCCGCCTCACGACTGCTGCGCACCACCTCGTCGGTCCATTCGGCGCCGGTGCCGATCAACACCGGCACCCGCCCGGCGGATTGCTTGACCACGATCTCGACGATCTGGCGGCGTTCGTCAGGCGTGACGCTGAGAAATTCGCCGGTGCTGCCCAGCGGGATCAACCCATGGATACCCTCGTCGATCTGGAAATCGACCAGCCGGCGCAGGGCCGCCTCATCGACTTTCCTGCCGTCGTCGGTGAACGGCGTGATCAGCACAGTGTAGGTGCCGCGAAACGTCTTCATGTCTGGCCCAGCTGTGAAGTGGTCAGGCCGATGGCCCGGATGTGCCGATCATTGTAAACCCATTCACATGCGTCTGACACATGCCGATCTTCGGCCGGCCGCGCCGGTGCGCATTCGATTCGACGGCCAGGAGCTGGAGGCCCTGCCAGGTGAGACCGTCGCTGCCGCCCTGGCCGCGGCCGACATCGTCGCCGTGCGTCAGGCCCGCTCAGGCGCGCCGCGGGCACCGTTCTGCGGCATGGGTGTGTGCTTCGACTGTCTGGTGACCGTCAACGGGCGCCCCAGCCAGCGCGCCTGCCTGATCCTGGTCGAAGCTGGCATGGACATCCAGTCGGCGCCAGGCGCGGCAATTCCGGACAGCCGCGCCGCGGCCACGCCGGAGGAGATCGCGTGTGACGTACTGATCGTCGGCGCCGGCCCGGCAGGCCTCACCGCGGCGCGGGACCTGGCGCGGGCCGGCGCTGATGTGGTCGTCGCCGACGAGCGGCTGCGCCCAGGCGGGCAGTACTTCAAGCCGCTGGCCCACTCGCACGCGGCCGACGGCGACCGGCTCGATCGGCAGTTCCGCCATGGCGCGGCACTGCTGCATCAGGCCGAGGCAGCCGGCGCCCGGGTTGTCAACGACGCGACGGTCTGGGCGGCGTTCGGGCCGGGCGAAGTCGCGATGGTGGTTGCGGGTCGATCCGTCGTGGTTCGCCCGCGCCGCCTGGTGCTTGCAACTGGCGCGTACGAGCAGTCCTGGCCGGTGCCCGGCTGGACCCTGCCGGGTGTGATGACCGTGGGTGGACTGCAAACCTTGGCACGGTCCTATCGCGTCGCACCGGGCGAGCGCATCGTCATCGCCGGCAATGGACCGCTCTGCCTGCAGACGGCGGTCGAGCTGATCGATGGCGGCGCCAATGTCGTGGCCGTGCTCGAGGCGGCCAACCGACCTGGCATCGGCCGATGGCGCGACTGGGCATCGGCTGTGGCGGCGGCACCTGCGTTGATGCTGGATGGGGCGGGCCTTGTCGCCCGGTTGCGGGGCATCCTGCGGTGGGGCCGAACAGTGACGCGCCTGTCAGGCGATCAACGGGTGCGGGTCGTTGAGGCCGGGGATCTGCGCCTTGAAGCGAATGTCGTGGCGCTGGGTTACGGATTTTCGTCGTCGTCGGAACTGGCGCGATCGCTGGGCTGCGCGCATCGCTTCGTGGCGCGCGGCACCGGCAGCCTGGAGACGGTGACGGACGAGAACGGGCGCACCAGCCTGGACACTGTTTTTGCCATCGGCGATGGCACGCGCTTCGGCGGAGCGCAGGCGGCGATGGCGCAAGGTGCCCTGGCCGCCGGTGCCATTGCCACAGACCTCGGACTGAAACGGTTGCCGCCAGAGGCGTCGCGTCGCGCCCAGTTGCGAGCAGCCCGATTCCAGACCGCGTTGTGGCGGCTGTTCGAGGCGCCACCCCGCGACTGCGCCGACATCGCCGACGATGCCATCATCTGTCGCTGTGAAGAGGTGACGGCGGGCGAACTGCGCCGCCTGGTCTCTGACGGATACGACACGCCGGCGGCACTCAAACGCATGTGCCGGGTCGGCATGGGACGCTGCCAGGGTCGCTATTGCGCAACTGTGGTGGCGCGCCTCGCCAACGCCGATCTCGATGAGTTCGCCCTTTTCGCGCCGCGGCCACCAGCCAAGCCGGTGCCGATCCAGTCGCTGGCTGTCGAGCAGGGCGAGTGGGCGGGTCACAAGGAGTACGTGCCACCCGACATGTCGCGGCCGCGGTCGCTGCCGCCACTGGCGCACGAAACGGTCGACACGGTGGTGGTCGGCGGCGGCATTGTCGGCGCCTGCCTTGCCTACTGGCTGGCCCGCGAGGGCATTGAGACCCTGGTCGTCGAGCGCGACGAGCCCAATCTGCAGTCCTCGGGCGCCAACGCCGGCAGCCTGCACGTCCAGCTGCTGTCGTTCGATTTCGGTGCCAAGGCGCAGGCCGGCGGCGGCCCGGCAGCCGATACGCTGCCGCTGGGTCCGGCCTCGGTGGTGCTGTGGCGCGAGATCGCTGCGGATTGTGCGCAGGACCTGGAGATGCGCGTGACGGGTGGCCTGATGGTCGCCGAGACCGATGACGACGTGGCGTTTCTCAAGGCCAAGATCGCGGTCGAACGGCAACGCGGCATCGAGGCCGAGCTGATCGGCGCCAACGAGCTGCGCGACCTCGAGCCGGGCATCAGTGACGTCGCCATTGCCGCCGAGTGGTGCCCGGGCGAAGGCAAGATAAACCCCCTGCGCGCCACCTACGCCGTGGTCGAACAGGCGGTGGCGCGCGGCGCGCGCATCCGCCGCGGCAGTGACGTGCGTGCCATCGCACGCGTCGGCCGGGGATATTCCATCACCACCAGCCGCGGCGAGATCGCCTGCCGCCGCATCGTCAATGCCGCCGGTGCTTGGACGCCGCAGGTGGCGGCTCTGCTGGGTGTCGCCTTGCCGGTGAAGGGCGCGCCGCTGCAAATGATCGCCACGGAGCCGACATCGCCGGTGTTGGACAAGCTGGTGGCGCATGCCGCGCGCCATCTGACCTTGAAGCAAATGGCCTCGGGCGCGTTCCTGATTGGCGGCGGCTGGACCGCGGGGCTCGACGAGCGACAGCGCCTGTCGCGCCCGCTGCGATCGAGCGTCGAAGGCAATCTCTGGATCGCCAGCCGGGTCGTGCCAGCGCTGACCTGCCTGCATGCGGTGCGCATCTGGGCGGGCATGAACGTCAATGTTGACGGCGCGCCGATCCTGGGCGAAGTCCCGGGGCTGCCCGGCTTCTACACGTGCGTTGGCTCCAACGGCTACACCCTGGCGCCGGTGATGGCCCGGCTGACGGCGGAGATGCTGGCCGGCCGTGCACCCAGCCTGCCGGTCGCGCCGTATCTGCTCGACCGGTTCAATTGAAGATCGAGGGATCGATCAACGGCCGGCCGCGCGGCCGGGCCGGCTCTGGCCGGTCGCAGCGCTGGAAGCGGCCGCGACCCGCGAATCCGCTCATCCGCCCTTCCTGCATGACGACCTCGCCGCGCGATAGCGTCATCACGGGATAACCGGTGAGGTCACGACCTTCGTAGGGCGTGTAGTCGCAATTGTGATGCAGCATCGCATTGGTCAAGCTCACCTTGTGCGCCGGATCCCACAGAACGATATCGGCGTCGGCGCCGACCGCGATCGTGCCTTTGCGCGGGTGCAGCCCGTAGATCTTTGCGGCGTTGGTCGAGCTCAACGCCACGAATTGCTGCAAGGTCAACCGGCCGGTGTTGACGCCTTCGGAAAACAGCAGCGGCAGGCGTGTTTCCACGCCTGGCACACCGTTGGGGATCTTCCGGAACGACTGGGCGGCGCCAGGCAGCTTCTTGCCGCGCACGTCGTCGTAGCGGAAGGCCGCATGGTCTGACGACAGGACCTGGAACGTGCCGGCCGCCAGGCCGGTCCAGATATGCTCCTGGTTGTCGGTGCCGCGCGGTGGCGGCGAGCACACGCATTTGGCGCCTTCGTCGCCGGGCTTCTCGAAATCCTCCTCGCTCAGGAAGAGGTATTGCGGGCAGGTTTCGCCATAGACCCGCAGGCCGCGCGCCTGGGCGCGCTGGATCTCCCGCATCGCCTCCTTGGCCGAGACATGCACCAGCAGCATCGGCACGTCGAGCAGCTCGGCCAGCGAGATGGCACGATGCGTCGCCTCGCGCTCGACGACGAACGGCCGCGAGGTGGCATGATACTTGGCCGCTGTCAGGCCCTTGAGTTCCAGGCGTTCGGTGAGCCAGTCAATGCAGTCGGAATTCTCGGCATGGATCATCAGCATCGCCTGCTCGCGCCGCGTCGCCGCGAGCGCGTCCAGCATCTGGCGGTCCGACAGTTTCAGGTCGTCGTAGGTCATGTAGACCTTGAACGACGTGTAACCGTCAGCGACCAGGGCCGGGAACTCCTGCCCCATGATCTCGGGCCTGGGGTCGGACAGGATGACGTGGAAGGCATAGTCGATCAGCGACTTGCCGCCGGCCCGAGCATGGTAGCGGCTGACCGTGTCGCGCAGCGACTGGCCACGATTCTGGTAGGCGAAAGGGATGATGGTGGTCGTGCCGCCGGCCGCGGCGGCGCGGCTGCCGCTTTCGAAATCGTCGCAAAACACCGAGCCGTCGGCGGTGTCCTGATCGAAATGGACGTGGGCGTCGATGCCGCCCGGCACGGCGATCAGGTTGGTGGCGTCGATCTCCTTGCGGCCCTTGTCCAGGCGTTCGCCCAGCGCCACGACCCGCCCACCCAGGATACCGATATCGCCCTTCACGACGTCGGCGGCCGTTGCGATCGTGGTGTTGCGGATGACGAGATCGTAGTCGGCCATTTGACACCTCTGTGCGGCTTGCGGTGCCGGCCGATCCAGGGTTCGCGACGGCAATCGGCCGCCGATGCTAGAGGATATCGCTACGCGGTACCAACCCGAGGCACGACACGTCATGCCTGTATGGCAGCATGGAGCCGGCACGCGCTTGCCAAGCGCCAAGCCAGACACCTAAATCGTCGCCGGACGCCGGCCCTTTGAGACACAAGAGGACACGCATGCCATCGGGTATCCCTGCCGCAGACTGGATTGCGCACCACGCGCGCTTTGCCCCGCAGTCCGAGGCGGTGCACGACGTGGCGTCCGGGCGGCGGTTCACCTACACTGCGTTCGACGGTCGCATCACCCGGGCGGCGTTGTGGCTGAAGGCAGCGTTCGGCGTCGCCAAGGGTGACCGGGTCGCCGTGCTCAGCATGAACGACTCGGATGTCTTCGAGCTGCAGTTCGCCTGCCGCCGGCTGGGCGCGATCTTCCTGCCGCTGAACTGGCGTCTGGCGGTGCCCGAGCTGGAGTTCATCTGCAAGGACGCAAGCCCGGTGGTGCTGATCCACGGCGACGAGTTCGTCGACGCCGCGAGGCAAGTGGCCAAGCTGGCCGGAGTCGGCCACACCGCCAACCTCGCCAATGGCGGCGCCAGCGCCTACGAGGCCGGCCTGGCGGCCGCCAGCGGCACGCTCGAACCGCCGGTCCTCGATCTCGATGACACCTGGACCGTGATGTACACCTCGGGCACCACCGGCCGGCCGAAGGGAGCGCAGATCACCTACCGAATGTGCGTCTTCAACGCCATCCAGTGCGCCATGACCGTTGCCTTGACCGCCCGGACCAAGAACCTGGTGCTGCTGCCGACCTTCCACACCGGCGGGCTCAACGTCTACGCCAACCCGACCTTCCATACCGGCGGCTGCAACGTGGTGATGCGCAGCTTCCATCCCGGCCAGTTCCTGCAGCTGCTGACCGACAGGCGGCTGGGACTGACGCATGTGCTGGGCGTGCCGACCAACTTCCTGATGCTGGCGCAGGAACCGGGCTTCGAGGCTGCCGATTTCTCGCACCTCGTCAGCATCGGCGTCGGCGGCGCGGCGGCGCCGCTGGCGCTGCTCGAAGAGTACGGCCGCAAGGGCATCAAGCTGCAGCAGGGCTGGGGCATGACCGAGACCGGCCCGCTGGGCCTGATGCTGTCGGGCGAGATGGCGCTGGCGAAGGTCGGTTCTTCCGGCCTGCCGCCGCTCTACGTCCGGCTCAAGATCTGCGACGCCGAGGGCAACGAGGTGAAGCCGGGCGAGACCGGCGAGCTGATGATCAAGGGGCCGGTCGTGACCCCGGGCTACTGGAACCGGCCGGAGGCCAACAAGACGTCGTTTACCGCCGACGGCTGGCTCCATACCGGCGACGCCGCGCGCCAGGACGAGGACGGCTACTACTATATCGTCGACCGCACCAAGGACATGTTCATCTCGGGCGGCGAGAACGTCTATCCGGTCGAGGTCGAGAACGTGATCTACCAGCTCGACGGCGTGCTGGAGAACGCGGTGGTCGGCATCCCGCACGAAAAGTGGGGCGAGATCGGCCGCGCCTTCGTAGTGCTCAAGCCCGGCGCCAATCTCGACGAGGCGGCCGTGATCGAACACTGCGGCACGCAGCTGGCGCGCTACAAGGTGCCGAAGGAAGTGCGCTTCATCGGCGAGCTGCCACACAACGCCACCGGCAAGATCCTGAAGCACCAGCTGCCGCGGAACTAGGCTGGATTGCCTTGGCGTTGCTGCACATGAGACTGTCATCCCGAGCGAAGCGAGGGATCTAGGGTCGGCGCCTAGATGTCTCGCTTCGCTCGACATGACAGAGTGAGTGCGTCGGAAAGTTTAGAGCGCTGCACGCAGTGTTCGGAGTGGGAACAACGGGCGATGGACTGGTTTCCCAAGCGCCGCTACGGCGATCTGCCGGCCGAGATCGCGGCGCGCTTCCCCGACGCCGAGGGACTGGTGTTCGACGGCCGGCGCCACACCTTCAGCCAGCTCGCCGCCCGGGTCGACGAGGCGGCCAAGCGGCTGATGGCGGCCGGCGTCGGCCACGGCGAGCACGTGGCGCTGTGGTTGAACAACAGCGATGACTGGATCTTCATCTTCTTCGGGGCGCTGAAAATCGGCGCCGTCGTGGTGCCGGTCAACACCCGTTTCCGCGTCCGCGACCTCGCCTATGTCGTGCGGCAGTCGGACAGCACCCTGTTGATCACCCACGACCGCGCCGGGCCGATCGACTACCTGGCGATGGTGCGCGAAGCGATCCGCCTACCGGCCGACGGCGCGCGGGTCACGGACCCCGAGTTCCCGGTGTTGCGGCAGGTGATCATCCTGGGCGATGCACCGCATGCGGGTACCACCGACTGGGCGGCGCTGGCGGCCGCTGGGGATCGCGTCTCCGACGCCGAGCTGGCGGCGCGCGCCCGCGCCGTCGACCCTGATTCGCCGGCGCTGATCATGTACACCTCGGGCACCACCGGCTTCCCCAAGGGCGTGGTGCACAACCACATTCTGATCCGCAACGTCGAGGAACGCGCCTTCCGCATGGCGTACAGCCGCAACGACGTGATCCTGAATTACCTGCCGCTGTTCCACGCCTTCGGCCTGTCGGAAGGCCCGCTGATATCGATGCTCAGCGGCGCGAAGCAGATCGTCACGGCAACGTTCGATCCCGAGGCGAGCCTCGACCTGATCGAGCGCGAGCGGGTCAGCATCGTGCACGGCTTTGAGGCGCACATGAAGGGCCTGACCGAGGCGCAGGAGGCGAGGCCGCGCGACGTCTCGAGCCTGCGCACCGGCATCTTCGCCGCCGGCATGCTGAGCGCCACGCCGGTGGTACGCCGCGGCGCCCGGGTGCTGGCACCGCTCAAGAACCTGTCGGCCTACGGCATGACCGAGTGCTGGCTGGGCGCCGGGCTGTGCGCGCTCGACGACGACGAGCGGCATCGCTGCGAGACATCCGGCTATCCCGGCCTCGGCTACGAGGTGCGGATCGTCGATCCAGCAACCGGCATGCACATGCCGGTCGGCGTGCCGGGCGAGCTGCAGGTGCGCGGCTACAGCGTGATGCGCGAGTACTACAAGAAGCCGGTCGAGACGGCGGCGACCTTCGCCGAGGACGGCTGGCTGAAGACCGGCGACACGGCGGTGTGGCTCGAGGACGGCTATATCCGCTTCCTCGGCCGCTACAAGGACATGCTCAAGGTCGGCGGCGAGAACGTCGATCCGATGGAGACCGAAGGGCTGCTGCTGGAGCACCCCGACGTGCGCCAGGTCGCGGTCGTCGGCCTGCCCGATCCTCGGCTGAGCGAGGTGCCGGTCGCCTATGTCGAACGCGCGCCCGGCGCTGCGATCGACGCCGAAACGGTGATCGCCTTCTGCCGCGGCAAGGTGGCGAGCTTCAAGGTGCCGCGCCACGTGGTGTTCATCGATACCTTCCCGATGACCGAATCGGGCAAGATCAAGAAGACGGAACTGCGCGACGACGCCAAGCGGCGGCTGTTGGCGAAGTAGGGCTGTCCCCGCTGTCGTCCTGAGCGCAGCGAAGGACCCCTTGAACCGTTGGCTCGCACGATCCGGCCGATTGGCGCGCGGCCTACTTGGAGCGTTCCGTGCCAACCCACGGCACAAGCGGTCCTTCGCTTCGCTCAGGACGACAAGAGCAGCGCCATCGCGGTATCTGCGATAGCTCAGGCAGGAAAAAGGGTACGGAACATGAAATTCGGCGTCACGGTCGTTCCACGCATCTCGGACTGGCAGCTGTTCGTCGACCTCGAGCGCATGGGCTACGACTGCGCCTGGGCCGCCGACTCGCAGATGATCTACTCCGACGCCTACGCCGTGCTGGCGTTGGCGGCGGCCAACACCTCGCGCATCCGGCTGGGCACCGGCGTGTCAGTGGCGCCGACTCGGCTGGCGCCGGTCACGGCGCACTCCATCGCCACCATCAACGAGCTGGCGCCAGGCCGCACCTTCATTGGTATCGGCACCGGCCACACCGCGATGCGGGTGATGGGCAAGGATCCGATGAAGGCCGGTCCGTTCCGCGAGTACCTGCGGGTGCTGCGCGCGCTACTGCACGGCGAGGAAGTCGACTTCGAGCATGATGGCGCGCGCCATGACATCCGTTTCCTGCACGCCGACCGGAACTTCATCAACGTGGCGCAACCGGTGGCGATCTACGTCGCGGCCGACGGTCCGCTCGGGCTGAAGTCCGCCGGTGCCTATGGCGACGGCCGGGTCTGTTCGCACAACCAGACCAAGGCGCGCCTGCAGAAGAGTCTCGAGACGATGCGGGCCGGCGCCACCGCCGTCGGCCGCACTTTGCCCGACGACTTCCATACCGCGGCGCTGAGCTACGCCTGCGTGCTGCAGCCCGGCGAGAAGATCACGTCCGACCGGGTGATCGACGAGGTCGGGCCGATGGCGGCAGCGACCCTGCACTACTGGTGGGAGCTCTACCAGATGAACGGCGACACCAGCACCGTCGCGCATCGCTGCCGCAACCTGTGGGACGAGTACCTGGCGTTCACCGAAAAAATGGCGACGCCGCCGGCCAAGCGCTACCAGCAGGTGCACTACGGCCACTGCGCCTTCCTGCCGCCGGAGGAGCGGCGTTTCATCACCGAGGACCTGATCCGATCGACCGGTGGCCTGGTCGGCACGCCCGACGAAATCATCGCCATGCTGCGCGAGCGCGAGGCGATGGGGCTCAGCGAGATCACGCTGCTGCCGGCCATGGACTCGGCGCGCCGCAATCTGAAGGATTTCGCCGACCAGGTGATCGCGCGGTACTGACACCGACAAACCATAGAGGCATCCGCTTCATGGTGAGCTTGTCGAACCATGAAGCGCCGCACGACGGTCGGTGCAAGAGCCTTCATGGTTCGACAAGGCTCACCATGAAGGCTTGCAGCGACGAACCATGAACAAGGTTTGTTGATGTGACGAGGCTTCACGCCTTGCTCAGCGTCCCGGGGTCGATCCGCGAGGCGTCGAATATGGCGATCTCTGGCGCACTGGCCGCCAGCTGAGACGCCTGGGCGACAAACCCGCGGGCGCCGGGATCGGCGAAGTGTTTGCGAATCGCCGCCGCGTCACGCCAATGCTCGACAAAGACCAGCCGCAGGGGATTCTCGACGTCGACGTGCACCGAGTGGAGCTGGCAGCCATCCTCGGTGCGCGAGCGATGGACATGTTCAAGGCTGAGGGTTCGTAACCGCTCGAACGACTCAGGCTTGGCGACAATCGCGCCGGTGATGATGATCACGGGTAAACTCCATCGATGTGGAAACCAGCGCGACACGAGCCCAGCGGGGTTGCTGCATGCGCGACATCCTCGAGCCTGCTGACACCTATTGATCAGCGTATCGTGTTCGGGTCGACGATGCCGATGTGATTCCCGATCCGGATGCAGTTTTGCAGCAGCGGGTTGGCGCTCTTGATGTGCCCATATCCGCAGGCGATCAGGTGCGTATGGTTGGGGTACTGGCTGATCTTTGCTTCGATCATGGCTGCGATCGTCGGGTTCATCGAGTCCCGCAGCGTCATGAGCCCGTCCGACAGTGCCTGCATCGCCGCGGTATGCGCCTGCGTGCTCCTCGTATTGACGAGCGACCTGGACCTGACCAGGTCGAGGACCCCGCCCGATCCGTACACCCCGTCGAGATACTTCTTGACGGGGGCCCAGGTGGCTGCCGCGTTGATAACCCGCCGATCGCAGTTGTTCGGGATGTCGGTCCCGACCTTCGTGACGATGACCCCGAGGCTGCGGTCGACCGCGGCCACCGCGTCGTGGACCGCCTTGTTGCTCGCCGGCCTGGCGTTCAGGACCTCTGACGAGACAGTCGAGATCGCCCGGAGGGCGGCGTCGACCACCTTGAAGACAGGCGGTTCCCACCCGAAGACCCGCTTGTTGCCGAAGGCAGCGGACAGATGGAACGGCACGTCATCCTGGCCGACGCTGTCCTGGAACGTCTCGACGTGCAGGCACAACTGGTTCTGGCCGGCCAGGATGCGGAAATGCGCGGTCATGGCCTGACTCTTCCCGCCGACGGCCCAGGTGAACGGCGGGTCGGCGTGGCCGTCGCCGCTCAGGAAGAACCGCGGCATCGCCGGCACGTAGTGGGTGTTCCAGATCTGGTCGGTTATCGCCTCCAGGGCAACGCCAGCACGCGGCGGGTTCCAGGGCATGGCGGGCTCGCCTCCGTGTCCGGCAAGGGGATCGGACGGGCAGCGATCAAGGCGTAACATCGAGCGCAAGCGGTGCCAACGCTCAGGATGACCGAAGTCGGGGCGAGGTCAACCGCAAGGGTCGCTGACATCACTTGCCGCCGTCGACCTGCAGGACCTGGCCGCTGATCCAGCCGGCGAAGTCGGAGGCGAGGAACAGCACGGCGTGCGCGATGTCGTCGGGCGTGCCCAGCCGTTGCAGCGCGATGCGTTCGACCAGGGCGCGCTGGCCGTCGGCGCCATAGGACTGCCACTGCGCTTCCGACGACGGATTGGAGCGCACGAAGCCCGGCGCCACGCTGTTGACGGTGATCCCGAATGGTCCCAGCTCATGCGCCAGCTGCCGCGTGAGGCCGACCAGCGCGTGCTTGGCGGCGCAATAGGCCTGGATGCCGGTCAGGCTGGGGCCCAGCCCGGCACCACTGGAAATGGTCACGATGCGGCCGGACCGCGCCGCCTTCATCGTCGGCGCCACGGCTTGGGCGACGTTGAAGGCGCCGGTGACGTTGATGTCGAACAACGCCTGCCACTGGCGCGCCGTCACGGCCTCGACCGGCTGATGCACCTGGCCCATCACGCCACCGGCGACGTTGACCACGACATCGACCCGACCGCGTCCGGCCTCCGCCGCCGCCACGAAGACGCCGACCGCGGCGCGGTCGGCGACGTCGACGGCGCCGGTGGTGATCGCGCCGGCCGGCGCGGCGGCGGCCGTCTCGGCGAGCTTGTCGGCCAGCACGTCGCAGGCGAACACCTTGGCGCCGCGGGTCGCGAAGCCCAGCGCGATGGCGCGGCCGATGCCGTGCGCCGCGCCGGTCACCAGCACGTGCCGGCCGGCGAAATCGATCAGCATGCCGTATCAACCGTCATTGTGACTGACTCGTCCTGTTAAGCCTTCATGGTGAGCCCTGTCGAACCATGAAGGCTTTCGCACCGACGTCCGTGCGTCGCTCATGGTTCGACAAGCTAACCATAAAGCGGACAACATCAAGGTCTGTTGGTATCAGGTCGCCGCCAGCGCGTCGAGGGTCGCCCAGGACTGCGGCCGCTTGCCGTCCTCGACATCGTGGATCAGCGCCACCAGCCGGTCGATCAACGGTGTCGCGATGCCGGCGTCGCGACCGATGCGGCCGATGATGGCGATCTGCGCGTCGATCTCGGTCTTGCGCTTGCGCACCGCGATGTCGCGCCAGATGCCGCTGTGGGATTTGGCGGAGCGGCGGTTGTGCGCCACCATGGCGTCGATCGACGCCCGCGTCTGCGCTTCGGCTGCGCCGGGCATGAAGGCCAGCGGCTCGTAGCCGTTGAAGCCCAGCGGTTTCACACCGCGTGTGCGCGCCACCTGCATCGCCTCACCCGCCAGCCGACGGTAGAGATCGAAGTGCCGCGACGAGGCGAGCGCATCGGCGATCGATTCGTTGGTCAGCGCCGTCGCGAACAGCAGCGCGCCATACCCCAGCTTGCCCCAGAGATAACCCCAGATGTTGTCGGTCAGCTCGGCGTTGGGTTCGAACAGCCGCAAGAGCGCATGCATCGCCTCGACCCGCGGCGTCGTCCTGCCATCGAGCTCGCCGACCACCACCGCGCCGCGGCCGCCAAACAGGATCCGGCCGGGCTCGAGATAGTCGGAGCCGAAATTGACGAAGCAGCCCATGGTGCGCGCCGTGCCCACCACCTCGGCGATGGCCAGTTCGTTGAGCCCGTTCTGCGCCGACAGGACATAGCCCTCGGGATGCAGATGCGGCGCCAGCTGGCGCGCCGCGTCGGCGGTGTGCTGCGCCTTCACGGCCAGCACGATGCGGCGGTAGGTGCCCGTAACCTTGTCCGGGGTGAACGCCGGCGCCGGTGGCGCGGTGAAGGTTTCGATCGGGCCTTCGATCGCGATGCCGCGCGCCGCGATCGCTGCAACGTGCTCCGGCACGACGTCGACGAAGGCGACGGGTTGTCCGGCCCGCGCCCAGTAGGCGCCGATCGTGCCGCCGATCGCGCCGGCGCCCCAGATCAGGATCGGCTCGTTGTCGACGCTGCTCATGCCGGCTCCAGGGCGGCGATGCGGGACACCTCCTGGTGGGTGGCGACGCACAGCACGCCGTCCGGCGCGATCCAGCCGCGCGCCATGCCCAAGGTGTTGAACGGCGCGCACACCTGGCCCGTCGCGTCGATCGCCACCAGCCCGGCGCCGATCTTGTGCGCCGCCACGACCTCGAACACCAGCGAGTCGGTCGCCTGCCGCAGGCTCTGGCCGCCGTAGCGCATGCGCGCCCAGACGTCGTGCGCCACGGCGTGCTTGATGAACACCTCGCCCTGGCCGGTGCACGACACGGCGCAAACGCCGTTGCGCGCGTAGCTGCCGGCGCCGACGATCGGCGAGTCGCCGACCCGGCCGGACGGCTTGTTGTTGAAGCCGCCGGTCGAGGTCGCGGCCGCGAGGTTGCCGCGCCCGTCCAGCGCCACGGCGCCGACGGTGCCGTGCCGTTCCGCTTCGCTCGCCATGGCGATCGTGCCGCGTTGCGCGCGTGCCTTCAGCGACGCCAGCGCCTGCACCCGGCGCTCGGTGGTGAAGTAGCTGTTGTCGACCATCGCCAGGCTGGCGCCGGCCGCGAAGCGGTCGGCCGCGTCGCCGGCGATCAGCACGCAGTCGGAGCGTTCCATCACGGCGCGGGCGGCGCGCACCGGATTGCGCACGCGGCGCACCGCGCAGACGCCGCCGGCCGCCAAGGTCGCGCCGTCCATGATCGAGGCGTCGAGTTCATGGTCGCCGGCCTCGGTCAGCGCCGCGCCGTGGCCGGCGTTGAAGTGCGGGCTGTCCTCCAGGACCACGACCGCGGCTTCGACCGCGTCGACCGCCGTGCCGCCGCGCTGCAACAGGTCCCAGCCGGCGCGCAGCGAGCGCGCCAGGTCGGCGCGGGTCTCGGCCCACTCGGCGTCGCTCAGCAGCGACGGCGCCAGGGTGCCGCAGCCGCCATGGATCGCGATGGCGATGGGAATCATGCCGTCGCGCTCCGTCCGCTGTCGGCGATCGGCTTAGCGAGCATCGCTATCGCATATGGAACAAGCCTCACCCTGAGGAGGCCGCGTAGCGGCCGTCTCGAAGGGTGGGCAACCGCACGAGCGTTGCCACACGAGCTGGAACGAACGAACCAAACCGTAGCCCATCCTTCGAGACGCCGGCTGCGCCGGCTCCTCAGGATGAGGTTGTGCGTGGCCAGATGCGATCGCCGTTGCGCCATCATGCGATTCCCGTGACCGCCTGGACGTTCACGACGCCGCCGTCGGCCGTGCCGGCCAGGGGCCTTGCAGCACCTCGCGGGTCTCGGCCACCGCCACTTGCCACAGCGCCAGCATCTCGTCGTCGGGCCGCTGGTGGTAGCCGCCGAAATTGCCGTCGCCCAGCAGCTTGCGGGCGTCGGCCGGATTCAACGCCCGCAGCAACTCGAAGTCGACCAGCGCGCGCCGCTCGTCGGGGAAGCGCTGGCCGGGCGGCCGGGTCCACGGGAAGTTCTCCATCCACGAGGCGTGGCTCGCCACCGGATCGATCTCCAGCACCTTCTTCCAGGTCTTGGGCGCGTTGTACCAGTTGTAGAACTTGACGCTCATCTCGGGGTTGGCCGCGACCCATTCCTGGGCGAGCGACCCGACCGGCGCGTTGCCGCCATGGCCGTTGACCAGCAACACCCGGCGGAAGCCCGATCGCTTGAGCGAATCGAGCACGTCGCGCGCCAGCTCGACGGCGGTCGATACCCGCAACGACACCGTGCCGGGGAACGCCGAGAAGTAGGGCGTGATGCCGAAGGGCAGGGCAGGGTAGACCGGCACCCCCAGCGGCTCGGCGGCCTCGACCGCGACCCGCTCCGACAGGATCATGTCGACGCCGAGGCTGAGATAGGCGTGTTGCTCGACGCTGCCGATCGGCAGTGCCACCCGGTCGTCGCGCTCAAGATACGCTTCGACCTGCATCCAGTTCATGTCGATGATTCGCATGCCCGCCACGATGGGCCGCCGGCCGTCGCGGCGTCAAGGGCGGGGCCGTGGCGCCTGTGCCTCTCTCCGTCGTCCCGACCAATGCCTGAAGGGCCGCGTGGAGGGACCTCGTTTCAACAGCGACAACTTTCGTCGTTGAGACGAGGTCCCTCGACTGCGTAGCGCGTCGCGCGGCTTCGCTCGGGACGACGGAATTGAGACCATAGACGAAACCCCAGGCATCAAGAACGGGCCGGCGGCCTTGCCGCGCTGGCGAACTTGCCCGTAAGCTTCGCGCCCATCGGCGCGGCCGCCAGGCGACGCCGCGGAAAACAAGGGGGCTGACGCGATGGGTATCACATCGATTCGACGATGCATGCTGGGCGTCGCCACGGCGGCGGGCATGGCTCTGGCTTCGGCCGCGCCGGCGTCGGCGCAGACCCTGACCATGGGCGTACGCGGCGGACCGGAATCGCTCGACCCGCATTTCTCGGCGCTGGGCACGCACGCCGACGCGCTGCGCAATGTCTTCGACACCCTGGTGTTCGTCGACGCCAACAACCAGCTGATCCCGTGGCTCGCCGAATCGTGGACCTCGGTCGACGACACCACCTGGGAATTCAAGCTGCGCAAGGGCGTGAAGTTCCACGACGGCAGCGACTTCACCGCCGAGGACGTCAAATTCTCGATCGAGCGCATTCCCATTGTGACCGGCCCGACGACACTTGCGATCTACGTCAGGAACGTCGCCGGCATCCAGATCGTCGATCCGCACACCATCCGCTTCAAGACCAGCGGGCCGGTCGCCACCCTGCCGTACGATTTCGTGCGGTTGTTCATCGTCTCGGCCAAGGCGGCGGCCAAGGCCACGACCAAGGAGACGGCGCCCGACGAGTTCAACTCCGGCCGCGCCACGATCGGCACCGGCCCGTTCAAGTACGTGTCGTGGACGCCCAAGAACGACTTCGTCGCCGAGCGGTTCGACGGCTACTGGAAGGGTCCGGCGCCGTGGCAGCGCATCGTGCGCAAGGAGATGGGCGCCGATCCGTCGCGGGTGGCGGCGCTGCGCGCCGGCCAGGTCGACGTCATCAACTACGTGCCGTCGGCCGACTACGCGACCCTGCAGAAGGACGCGAAGTTCGCGGTCGCCAAGGCCGACTCGGTCTACGTCTTCAACCTGCAGCTCGACCTGCGCGAGAAGACGCCGAAGGTCTACGGCAACGACGGCAAGCCGCTGGACAAGAACCCGCTGCGCGATCCGCGGGTGCGCGAGGCGATCGATCTCGCGATCGACCGCACCAGCATGGTCGACATCGTGCTGGAAGGCTTCGGCAAACCCGCCAACCAGCTGATGCCGGACGGCTTCTTCGGCTCGTCCAAGAAGATCGCGGCCAAGCCGCATGACATCGCCAAGGCCAAGAAGCTGCTGGCCGACGCGGGCTACGCCAGTGGCTTCAAGTTCGATCTGTATTGCACCAACGACCGCCTGCCCGGCGACGGCGCGGTCTGCGCCGCGCTCGGCCAGATGCTGGCCAAGGTCGGACTCGGCGTGAACGTGCAGGCGATCAGCCGTACGGTGTATTTCCCGGCGCAGGCCAAACTGGAATACAGCGTCTTCATGAACGGTTGGGGAACGCTCACCGGCGAGGCTTCGTACACGCTGGGCTCGATGGCGCACACGCCGGCGCCGGACATCGGTCTGGGGCAGTTCAACCGCATCGCCTACAGCAATCCCGACGTCGACAAGCTGCTGCAGGAAGGCCGGCGCAGCCTCGACGACAGCAAGCGCCGGGCGTTCTACGAGCAGGCGATGGAAAAGATCGTCGAGGACCGCGCCTACATCTCGCTAGTGGTGCTGCAGACCGCCTGGGCGGGACTGAAGGACAAGGTGGTCCTGGCACCGCGCGCCGACGAGGAGACCATCGCCTACTTCATCCAGCCGGCGAAGAAGTAGCCGCGCACCCGACGCCCACCGCGCGCGTGATCAGTCATCCTGGGAGCGCGGGCGTCTCGTCCGCAAATTGGCGGGCCGGAGGCCCGCGCTCCCAGGTTCCGACCAACCGGAATCTGCACTACGCCGGCCGGATCACCGCGGCGCCCGCTTCGCGCCAGCGACCCGATCCGGCGTGCGCCTGCAGGCGCCCCGTGCAAACGCCGCGGCGCATCAGCAGGTTGAAGACCTGCAGCTTCTTGCCGCTCGCATCGGCGTCCAAGGTCGCCTCGGTCGGCGTTCCACCGTCGAAGGCGATCGGCCGCAGGATCGGCACCGGTTGCGGCGTGGCGCCGTCGAAGCCCAGCCGCAAACCGGCGGCGAGCGGCAGTAGCAGGCGGTCGAAGCCAGGGTAGGCCGAGAACGGGCCAGGCCGGTCGATGTCGCTCA
>DATFGV010000575.1:0-5329 GCA_035249115.1 Vineibacter sp. | reverse complement strand
CATCGACCAGATGCACAAGACCGCCAAGGTGACGGCCCTGTTCGAACAGCGGGCCTTCCAGCCCGACATGCTGCGACTGGGCGAGGTGATCGTTAAGACGGCCGAGCTGACCTCGCAGGCCGTGCCGCTGCTGCGGTCGATGAAGAACAACGCCGCCCAGCTCAACAGCCTGACCGAACAGGTGACCAGGCTGGAGGAGGAGTCGGACCAGTTGTACGACGCCGGCATCGCGGCGCTCTACCGCAACGTCGGCAAGACCGATCCGATGGCCTACATCGTCGGCGCCGAGATCTACGACCACCTCGAAAAGGTGGTCGACCGCTTCGAGGACGTGGCCAACCGGATCAGCGGCGTGCTGATCGAGCACCTCTAGCGCGCCATGGACCTCGCAGGCGCGAGCTACCTGCTCATCTTCCTGGTCTTCGTGGCGCTGGCGTTCGACTTCCTGAACGGCCTGCACGACGCAGCCAATTCGATCGCGACCATCGTCTCGACGCGTGTGCTATCGCCGCGCTGGGCCGTAGTCTGGGCGGCCTTCTTCAACTTCATCGCCTTCCTGTTCTTCGGCCTGCACGTGGCCAACACGGTCGGCAAGGGTATTATCAACGCCGATATCATCTCGGACGCCGTGATCTTCGGCGCACTCGGCGGGGCGATCAGCTGGAATGTGATCACCTGGCTCGTCGGTATCCCGTCGTCGTCCTCGCACGCCCTGATCGGCGGCCTGCTCGGCGCCGGGATCACCAAGGCCGGCTTCGAGGGCGTGATGTGGGCGGGGGTCTGGAAGACCGTGGCGGGGATCGTCGTCTCCCCGGCCCTGGGCTTCAGCCTGGCGTTGATCCTGGTGCTGATCGTCTCATGGGCGTTCGTGAAGGCGACGCCAGCGCTCGCCGACTCGACGTTCCGCAAGCTGCAGTTCGTGTCAGCGGCGATGTTCTCGCTGGGGCACGGCGGCAACGACGCCCAGAAGACCATGGGAATCATCGCCGTGCTGCTGTTCGCCCATGGTCAGCTGGGGCCCGAGTTCCACGTGCCGTTCTGGGTGGTGATCTCGTGCCAGGCGGCGCTGGGCTTGGGCACCCTCTTCGGGGGATGGCGGATCGTACACACCATGGGATCCAAAATCACCCGCCTGTCGCTGCAACAGGGCTTCTGCGCCGAGACCGGCGGAGCGATCACCATCTTCCTGGCCACCCACATCGGGGTGCCGATCTCCACCACCCACACCATCACCGGCGCCATCGTCGGCGTCGGCGCCTCGCGGCGGGTCTCCGCGGTCAGGTGGAATGTGGCCAGCCGGATCGTCTGGGCCTGGGTGATCACCCTGCCCGCCTCAGGTCTGATCGCGGCGGCCTTCTACGGCCTTGCCCGGTTGGCCGACCGCACGTTCGGTTAGCGCCGCAGGCCTTGTCTTTTAAGAACCACAGACCATCACGGACGAGCAACGCCGTTGTCTGTGATGGTCCGTGATGGTCCGCGGTCAATTCCAGATGGCGCCGGCGCGCCCTGAAACGCACATGGCCGGCGCGAGGCCGGCCATGACGTCCCGATGGGAAGGATCGGCTAGCGGTAGACGGGCTTGCCGTCCGGGCCGACGACCTTGGCCCACGACTTGCGGACCATTTCCTTCACGGCCGCCGGCATCGGCAGGTAGTCGAGCTGCGTGGCGGCGGCGTCGCCGTTCTTGTAGGCCCAGTCGAAGAACGCCAGGACTTCGCGGCTCTTGGCGGCGTCTTCCGGCTTCGTCTTCACCAGGATGAAGGTGGCGCCCGTGATCGGCCAGGCTTCGGCGCCCGGCTGGTCGAGGAGCAGCAGGTAGAAGCCGGGGGCGGCGTTCCACTTCGCATTCGCGGCGGCGGCGGCGAAGTTGCCCGCGGCCGGGACCACGAACTTGCCGGCCTTGTTCTGCAGCAGGGTGTAGGTCAGGCCGTTCTGCTTGGCGTAGGCGTACTCGACGTAGCCGATCGCGCCCGGCGTCTGCTTCACATAGGCCGCCACGCCGTCGTTGCCCTTGCCGCCCAGGCCGGTGGGCCACTTCACGGCGTCGTTGGCGCCCACTTCGCTGGCCCAACGCGGGGCCTTCATGGCCAGGTAGCTGGTGAACAGGAAGGTGGTGCCGGAACCGTCCGAACGGTGGACCACGGTGATCGGCAGGTTCGGCAGGGTGACGCCCGGGTTGTACTTGGCGATCAGCGGGTCGTTCCACTTCTTGACCACGCCGCGGAAGATGTCGGCGGTCAGCGCGCCAGTCAGCTTGACCTGGCCCGACTTGATCCCGGGCACATTGATCACCGGCACCACGCCGCCGATCACCGTGGGGAACATGGCGAAGCCGCCCGTGGCCAGGTCGTCCGGCTTCAGCGGCTTGTCGCTGGCGCCGAAGTCGACGGTGCCGGCGGTGATCTGACGGATGCCGCCGCCTGAGCCGATCGCCTGGTAGTTCAGGCGGTTGCCGGTCTGGGCGCGGTAGGTCTCCGCCCACTTGGCGTAGACCGGCGCCGGGAAGGTCGCGCCGGCGCCGGAGATATCGGCCGCCTGGGCGGAGCCGACGCCGGCCAGAGACACCGCCGCGACGATCGCGGTCAGATAGCGTTTGAACATTAGGAAGCCCCTCGTCGTGGGCGCTGATCGAGCGCCCGGTCGGGGCCCGGTGTACGTAGGCCGTGCGAAGCTGAGGTGACGCTACGATGTCGGTTCCATGACAACGACAGTCGTCACAAATCTGTCGGCCAACCTTCGCCGAATGGTCGCATCCGAAGCCTAGAGACCCCCGCATCGAAGCCGCCACTCCGCGCGGCCATAGAGGGGTTCACCTATGGGGATGTCTAAGAAGCGCGGTTCGTCCGCGTGGCTATCTGCGAGTCTGGCGGGCGCGTTGCTCTGCGGCGTGTCGACTGCGGCGCTCGCGGCGCCGGCCAGCGACGCCAAGCTGCAGACCATGCAGCGTCAGCTCGACGATATGCGCGCTCAGCTCGACGCCTTGAAGTCGGCGGGCCAACAGCCTGGTCCGCAACTGTCCGCTATCCAGCAGCAGCTCGACGCCATGGCGGCGCAGCTCGCCGAGATGAAGACCAGCCAGGACGCTGCGTCGACCGACATCGCCACGCTGAAGCAGCCGCCGGCCGCCACGTCGGTGACGGCCACCCTGTCGAACGGCAAGCCCAGCTTCGCCACCGCCGATGGCCGCTTCACCGCGAACATCAAGGCGATCCTGATGCTCGACACCGGCAAGTACTTCCAGAAGGACAACCTGCCAGCCTCGGTCACCAACCGCGACCTGAACGAGGGCGCCAACTTCCGCCGCGCCCGAATCGGCCTCGACGGCAAGCTGTTCCGCGATTTCGACTATTCGTTCATCTATGAGTTCGGCGGTTCGGGCCAGGAAGACCCCGGCCGGCTGTACGAAGCGGCGATCACCTACACGGCGCTGAAGCCGTTCCGCATCAAGGTCGGCGCGTTCGAGCCGAACATCGGCCTGGCCGCCGCCGTCTCGACCAGCCAGATGCCGCTCATGGAACGCCCGGCGCCCGCCGAGATCGCCCGCGGCGTCGCCGCCGGCGACAGCCGCGTGGCCCTGCAGGTCAGCGGCAACGGCGTGCTCGGCGCCGATGACGCCGGCATCGCCACCCGCTGGTTCGCCTCCACGGCCTATACCGGCAACATCATCGCCACCGGCAGCTCGGCCGCCTCGGCCACGGTGCAGCCCTTCGACGAACAGACCGGCTGGATCGGACGGGTGGCGTTCGCCCCCTACTCCGGCACGACCTGGCTGGCCCACGTCGGCGCCAACTACCAGTACGTGATCCAACCGAACGACGCCGGCGCGGCCGCCACCCCGCGCTACGCGGCCCAGCTGCGCGATCGTCCGGAATTGCGGCTGGACGGCGCGCGCCTGATCGACACCGGCGCCATCGACGCCAACCACACCACCGTCCTGGGCCTGGAAGCCGCCTTCCAGTACGGCCCGGCGATGATCGAGGGCGAGTGGTTCCAGTACAAGATCGACCGCCGCATCACGACCGCCGCCGTCCCCAAGGATCCGAAGTTCGAGGGCTGGTACGTCCAGGGTTCCTGGGTCCTGACCGGCGAGTCGCGCGTCTACAACCCCGTCGAGGCCCGCTTCGACGCGCCGAAGATGAACTACAACTTCAACCCCGGCGCCGGCACCTGGGGCGCTTTCGAAGTGGCCGCCCGCTACTCGATGGTCGACCTCAACTTCCGCCAGGGCGCTCTCGGCACGGCGCCGGTTCTGGGGGCCGTCCGCGGCGGCGAACAGAAGATCTATACGGTCGGCGTCAACTGGTACCTCAACCCCTCGATGCGCCTGATGCTGGACTACCAGCACGTGGACGTCGATCGCCTGGGGGCCACCGGTCTTCAAGTCGGCCAGAAGTACCACGCGATCGCCGCCCGCGGCCAAGTCAACTTCTAGACTTCTTCCCTCGAAAACTTCCGGCCGCCGCGGTTCGCCGCGGCGGCTTTTTCTTGCGGGTTCGCAGGATCGTCACGGGGGCGCCACGTGGCGTGGCTAGGGTCGACGCCGTAAACCCCTCGCGTATCTCTTCAGTCGGCCGCCCCGAGGCCGGTTCGGCCGCGACCGCCCCCCCGGTCGCGGCCCTCTTTTTCTCACGCGCTGAAAGGGCTGGCCTCAATCCATCGCCCAGCCGTCATCCCGGCGAGGCGAAGGGATGACGGCGTTGACGGGGCTCTATCGCGTTCCGATCGTCGGCCGTCGGATCGGCGCTCAGGCCGCCAGCGGGCGGCGGATCGCGATCGGGGCGGCGACCAGCGTCTTGCGCGCCTCGAGCCAATGGACGATCTTGAAGGCGCCGTCGAAGCCTTCGACGATGGCGGTGCAGCTTTCCACCCAATCGCCGTCGTTGAGGTAGGCCACGCCCTCGATCTCGCGCATCTCGGCCTTGTGGATGTGGCCGCAGATCACGCCATGGACCCCGCGCCGGCGGGCCTCGTCGGCCATGGCGCCCTCGAACTTGTCGATGAAGGCGACGGCGTCCTTCACCTTGTGCTTCAGATAGGCCGACACGCTCCAGTAACCCAGGCCCATCATCCGCCGCACCCGGTTGAAATGGGTGTTGAGCGCGATCAGGCCGCGGTAGCTCCAGTCGCCCAGGAAGGCGAGCCAGCGGGCATAGAGCACGACTCCGTCGAATTCGTCGCCATGGAGAACCAACAGCCGGCGCCCGTCGGCAGTCTCGTGGATCGCTTCGCCCAGCAATTCGATGCCGCCGAGATTGAGCCCGACATAGTCGCGGAAGGCTTCGTCATGATTGCCCGGCACGTAGACGACGCGCGTGCCATGCTTCGCCTT
>DATFGV010000574.1:0-4563 GCA_035249115.1 Vineibacter sp. | reverse complement strand
TGGAGTTCGGCTGGCTCGGATTAATGGAATTGTTGATCGTCCTGGCATTCGCGCTGGGATGGGGGGCTGTGGAACTGTACACGCTGCGCCTTGACGAACGTCGGGCCGAGGAAGCGAAACGCGCCGAAGCCGCCGACGCGTCATCTGATTCGCAGCGATAGGGCTGACGCCATCATCGCCAGGCGCGCGGCATTCGGAACGGCAGCAGCATCTGAACCCACTCCCTGCTGAAGCGGTTTAGTGAAAGGCTCTCATGAACCGCGACTGTCGGCATCCCCAGCAGGCGCGTCGAAATCGCGGTACGGGCGTAGAACGGGGCGTCTTCGAGTGTGCGGAGGACCTTGGCGACATGGCCGTCATCCGCACGTGTCGAACGCGGCACCTGCCACTTCGTGGTGGGCAGGCGCACGAGGGGCGGAGGCGCGAAATCGTGCGCCCGTCCATGGCGATCGAATCGCAAGGCCAGCGAGACGGGCGCACCGTGGCGAAGACGTACGTCGTACAAGACGGCCGCTTCTCCGCCCATGGCGGCCCGCGACCAGGACCAGTCCGAAAACGCCGTTTCGAGCGGCGCATCACCATGGTTTGTGTCGACGTACCCGGTCCCTGACCAATCCAGCGCCGGGCTCTGCAGGACGACCTCGACACGGGCTGTGGGCGCGATCGGTCGCCAGACGTGCCGACCCTCGGATTTGAGTACCACCGTATGGTTGGCGATCGCGGCCGGGAACACGCGGACCGCGCCGCGCAGACTCGACGGAACGGGTACCGCCGTCTCGGAGATCGAGATGTGCAGAGAGTCGCCGTTCCACGAGAGGCAGCTGGGGCCGATCGCCAGCACGTCGGCCGAGCGGTGAAGCGAAGACTGCCTTCGTTCAGTCATCGTCCAGCGCTTGCTGCCGTTCGAGTACAGCGCGACGTTCACCGCGCAATGGTCGAGCGGATTGCCCGCGTTCCGGCGGCGCGCGCGCGCGTAGTAGGGCGAGAAGACGCTACCGACGAAGGCGATGATCACGAGGCCGGTGAGACCATCGTCGCTCAACGCATCGACATACCACCAGGAATAGCCACCCGGCTTGACCTCCCGGTCGAAGCCAAATCCGACAGCAGGGCTGCTGCCGCCTGCCGTCCCGACAGTGCCACCATCGGCAGGCCCGGACCCGGATGGACGCTGCCGCCAGCCAGATAGAGACCCGGCAGCCGGGTCCGGGTACCCGGTCGGCGGAACGACGCCATCCAGCCGTGCTGAGCCTGGCCATATAACGCGCCGCCGGTCGCCGGGAACATCTGGGCGAATTCCGCCGGCGTCGTGCGCACCGTCAATTCGCGGCGGTGCTGTATCCGCAGGCCGTAGCTCCGGAGCAGCTGGAACGTCCGCTCTTCGCATGCGTCGACCTCCGATGGGGAGAGGGGATGCGTGTCGCCGGTGGGCGGCGCATTCACCAGGCACAGCAAGCGCTCCGGTCCGGCGATCGCCTGACCATCCAGACCAGTCCGATCCTGCGCGCAGACGTAGACCGTCGGTTCCGCCGGCAGCCGTCGGCGGCCGAAGATGTCGTCGAATTCGGCCTGGTAGTTTCGCGAGAAGAACACGCAATGGTGCAGGAGCGGAAAGCCAGAGGTTTCAGCAACCATCGCCCAGGTCACGGCTGACAGGGATCGCGCGCTACTCGGCTGGCTCGGCACCGCCGCCGCTATGGACTTGCCCAGCAGGCCCGTTGCCACCGCCGCGACGTCGGTGTTGAGGACAACGGCATCGGCCGGCAACTCCTCGCCGCTTGCGAGGCGTACCCCGCTGGGCCGCCCGCCACTGACAACGACTTCTTCGACATGCGCCGCGTACCGGAACAGCACGCCGGCCGCGACGGCGTGCCGCTCAATCATCTCGGCGATGCGGTGCATGCCGCCGTCGACGACCCACACACCCTCTTGTTCAACGTGAGCGATGACCATCAAGGTCGCCGTTGCCAAGAATGGCGAGGCGCCGCTGTAGGTCGCGTACCGGCCGAACAGCTGCCGCAGGCGCTCGTCGTGGAAATGCTCGCCCAAGGCCTTCCACAACGTGCTGAAGGGGCCGGCCCGCCACAGCGCGGTAGCGCCCCGCAGGCCGACGGTCCGCATGAGTCGTGGCAGGCTCGGCCTGCTCGCGCGAATGAACGGCCGATCGAGTGCCTGAAAGCTTCGCCGCGCGCGGGCGCAGAATGCGCGGTAGCGCTCCGCTTCCCGTGGGCTGGCAAAAGTGCCAACGGCTTCGACCGTCCGATCGATGTCGGCAAACAGGTCCAGACGCTGGTCCCGGCCCCAGGCATGGCGCGCCAGCGTGGTGAGCGGTTCGAGCTTGATGCTGTCAGATAGGCTGACGCCGGCCTCGGCAAGGATGTCCTCGAACAGCCCACGTAACGTGAAGACGGTCGGCCCGGCATCGAGGCGTGCGTTGCCAATGCCGACCTGCCGCAGTTTTCCACCGGGACCTGAGGTCCGTTCGACGACCGTGACGGCCAGACCGTGGTGGCCCAGCAGCAGGGCGGCAACCAGCCCGCCCAGGCCAGCGCCCACCACGACGACGCGCGCGGTTCGCATGTTCGAGGCTCTCGAATGCGATTGAGTTCCTCGTCGGACTGTCTATAGTACATGACAGTGCTTAGTGACAATGTGTCTTTACATTTGAACCGGCGCCGGAGAGTTCGCATGGATGCCGCCACCCGGATCGACCAAGCACTGGCAACCGCGATCAATGGCGCCGAGGCCCCGGGCTGCCCGCCCAGCCTGGTCGCGGCGATGCGGCATGCCGTCTTTCCGCGAGGGGCGCGTATTCGGCCACGCCTGTGCTTGGCGGTCGCTGCCGCCTGCGGCGAGAGAGAGCTGTCGCTCGCCGCTGCCGCCGCAGCCTCGATCGAATTGCTGCATTGCGCATCGCTGGTCCACGACGACCTGCCTTGCTTCGACGACGCCGATACGCGGCGTGGCCGACCGTCGGTGCACCGGGCCTTCGGCCAAAGTCTGGCTGTGCTGACGGGTGACGCGCTGATCGTGCTGGCCTTCCAGACCTTGGCGCGGCACGCCTGTCCGCCGCGGCGCTTGGCCGACCTCTTGTTGATTGTCAGCAGCGGAGTCGGCACGCCGGCCGGCATCGTGGCCGGGCAGGCGTGGGAGTGCGAGCCCAAGGCTGACCTTTCCAACTACCACCGGCTCAAGACCGGCGCCTTGTTTGCAGCCGCGACCATGGCCGGCGCGGCGGCGGCCGGGTTCGAGGCATCGCCGTGGCGCGCGCTGGGCGAAGGCATCGGCGAAGCCTTCCAAGTAGCCGATGACCTGCGCGACGCCACGGCGACCGCAGCCGAACTCGGCAAGCCATGCGGCAAGGATGCCGCATTGGGCCGGCCCAGCGCAGTTCAGGAGCTAGGACTCGACGGCGCGGCGCGGCGGTTGGCAGCGCTGCTGGACGATGCCATCGCGTCCATCCCGCCCTGTCCCGGTATCACCGACCTCCGGGCGCTGATCCTTCTCGAAGCCAAGCGCCTGGTCCCAGGAACCATCGCGCAACGTGCCGCTTGAGCCGACCCGCGCGACGAAAGGGCCCGGCCGCCCGCTGGCGCCGGATTTAGGGGAGCGCTGGGCTTTCTGGAACGATCGCTGGCACGGGGCGCGCGACAGGCTTTTGGCCAGCGCCCGTTTCCAGCGGTGGGCGGCGGGATTTCCGCTGACCAAGTTGGTCGCCCGGCGGCGGGCGCGCGCCCTCTTCGATATCTGCGCTGGCTTCGTTTACTCGCAGGTCCTGCTGGCCTGTGTCCGGTTGGGCTTGCTGGAAATCCTGCGCGAGGGCCCGCAGTCCGTCGACGTCCTGGCAAGGCGCCTGTCGCTGCCCGTGCCAGCCATGCGGCGGTTGCTTGCGGCAGCCGTTGCTCTGCGGCTGGTCGAGCGTCGCGGCAAGTCGAGGTTCGGTCTTGGCGTGCTAGGCGCGGCCAGCCTGGGCAATCCGGGCATCGCCGCCATGGTCGAGCACCACGCGCTGCTGTACGCAGATCTCCGCGACCCGGTGACGTTGTTACGGGAAGGCAAGATCGACGGTTCGGTTCGACGCTTCTGGTCATATGCGACCGCGGCCGAGCCGGAAAAGGCCTCCGCCAGCGACGTTGAGGCCTACAGCGCGTTGATGGCGGTATCGCAGCCGATGATCGCGAACGACGTGATCGACGCTTGGCCCATCGCGCGGCATCAGTGCCTGCTGGATGTCGGCGGCGGCGAGGGCGCCTTTATCGCCGCGGTGGCGGCGCGGGTGCCCAGCATTCGGTTGATGCTGTTCGATTTGCCAGCCGTGGCCGCGCGGGCGTCCAAACAGTTTGCGGCCTTGGGGCTTTCGGATCGGGTGGCGGTCATTGGCGGCGATTTCCGACGTGATCCGTTACCCTCCGGTGGCGACATCGTCACGTTGGTTCGGGTTCTGCACGACCACGACGACGGCGCCGCACTTGCCCTCTTGCGGGCAATCCACGCCGCCTTGCCGGCCGATGGGCGGCTGCTGGTGGCCGAACCGATGGCCGACGACACGCAGTGCGATCCCGT
>DATFGV010000573.1:0-4172 GCA_035249115.1 Vineibacter sp. | reverse complement strand
GCCCAGCCGTGATCGAAGATGTATTCGCCCTGCGAATGGCTCTTCAGGAACATCGGCACGATGCCCAAGGTCACACTCTGCTCGTCGGTCGCCACCAGGTATTGCGGCTGCCAGCCGGTGCGACGGCCAAGGCACTTGCTGTCCTCCAGCGCTTTCAGGAAGGCATGGCTGAGGAACGGATTGCCGGCGGCCTCGGGTGTGAGCGCGCAGGCATCCCACTCGCTCGCCGGCACCTTCGCGACGCTGTCAACAACACGAATCTCGACGCGTGTTTCCTGTCCATCCATGGCCGGTGCCGCGATGCTCCGTCTCTGGCTGGGAGCAGCGTATCAGAATGCCGGCGATGGGGAGCCCCGCGTGGCGCGCATCTGCTGCGCAGCCAAAAAATGCCGCTGCACAGTCAGCCTTGACCGATCGGGCCACGACCGCGACCAGCCCAAAACGACAGCAGGCCCTATGGGCGATTGATGAAGTGTCGAAGGTGACGGATCGGCGCCGGTACTCTACCGAGGTTGGTGGGACCCGGGGCGGCCGGGGGCCCACCGCGGCCGGCGTTGGGATGGGGAGGGGGCGTCGGACAGCCCCACGATTCGCCGGCTCGAGAGGAACTACGGTTGTTCTAGGCCGTTCTACGCGCCGTGCACCGATCCGCTGGTTCAAGTCGCTTCCGGTCCGGCGTGTGGCGCCGGACCGGAAGCCGGATTGGCATTGGTAAGAGGGGCCAATCTCGCGTAAGTCAGAAAACTTACTTCTTCTTCTTCGCGGCCTTCTTCTTCGCCGGGGCCTTCTTGGCGGCTTTCTTCTTCGCAGCCATGATTACTCTCCTTGGTTGCTCTTGGGATCACGACCGTCGGATCCCGGGTTGACGCTTGTCCATTCTACGCCACTACGCCTACTGAGACGCCGCGCGGGAAGCCACGCGGTCGCGTTCAACTACAGCCGCTCGTCGAACCGCAGGTCGTGCATTTCAGGCACGTCCCGTTGCGGACGAGGGTGAAGTTGCCGCATTCGGTACACGCGTCGCCCTCGAAGCCCTTGAGCCGGGCCTCGCGGACCCGGCCAAGCTTGTCGGCAACGGCGTGGGCCGTCGCGGCGCTGAGGACGACCGCCCCGCCGCTTGAGGCGGCGAAGGCGACGGTCTGGCCGTCCATCAGTCCGGGGGGCGGGGCCGCGACGGCCGCGACAATTGCCGCGTCGCCGAGGGCGGCACCTTCGGCGACGGCCTGTTGGCCGACGCCGCGCCCGCTGAGCACGTATAGATTGCTGCGCATGAAGCCGAGGCTGGCGAGCTGGTTGGTGGCGGACGCCTCGCGCTCCTCGCCCAGCGCCGTCTGCGCCACCCCGCCGCCGACCGTATCAGCCCGAAGGTCTGCCGGTTCGACATGCGCCAGGTCGGTGCGGCCGAGATACGACACAGCCAGTTCGCGGAACAGGTAGTCGAGCACCGAGGTCGCCATCTTGATGGCGTCGTTGCCCTCGACCAGGCCCGATGGCTCGAAACGCGTGAAGGTGAAGGCCTCGACGAATTCTTCGAGCGGCACGCCGTATTGCAGGCCGATCGATATGGCGATCGCGAAGTTGTTCATCAGGCTTCGGAAGGCAGCGCCTTCCTTGTGCATGTCGATGAACACCTCGCCGAGCCGGCCGTCAGCGTATTCGCCTGTGCGCAAATACACCTTATGTCCGCCGACGATCGCCTTCTGCGTGTAGCCCTTGCGGCGCTGCGGCATGCGCTGCCGGCGACCCATCACTTCGCGCTCGACTATCCGTTCGACGATGCGCTCGGCGATGATCCCGGCCTGTTGCAACGGCGGCTTGGCGGCAAGCGCTTCGTCGGCCTCGTCCGCTACTGCATCCGGCAGCGCCATCGCCGCCAGCGGCTGCGACAGCTTGGAGCCGTCGCGGTAGAGCGCTGTCGCCTTGAGACCCAATCGCCATGACATCTCATAGGCTTGCGCGCAGTCCTCGACGGTCGCGGCGTTCGGCATGTTGATGGTTTTGGAGATGGCGCCGGTGATGAACGGTTGGGCGGCTGCCATCATGCGTATATGCGCTTCAGTCGACAGGCTGCGCCGACCGGTGCGACCACAGGGCGTGGCGCAGTCGAACACCGGCAGATGTTCGTCCTTCAGGCCGGGAGCGCCTTCCAGCGTCATGGCGCCGCAGACATGGATGTTTGCCAATTCGATTTCGGCGCGACTGAAGCCGAGATGTGCCAGGAAGTCGAACTTGGCGTCGGCTAACTCCGCGTCGCCCAAGCCCAGCTGCTCGCGGCAGAATGCGTCGCTCAAGGTCCAGCGGTTGAACGCGAAGCGGATGTCGAAGGCTTCGGCGACAGCCTTGTCGAGCCGCGCCAAGGTCGCCGAGTCGAAGCCCTTGGCGCGCAACGTCTCGGGATTGATCGCCGGCGCATCGGCCAAGGTGCCATGCCCGGTGGCGTAGGCGACGATCGCCTTGATCGCAGCCTCATCGTAGCCCAGCCGTGCCAGGGCTACCGGTACCGACTGGTTGACGATGCGGAAGTAACCGCCGCCGGCAAGCTTCTTGAACTTCACCAGCGCGAAGTCAGGTTCGATGCCGGTGGTGTCGCAGTCCATCACCAAGCCGATGGTGCCGGTCGGTGCGATGACCGAAACCTGCGCGTTGCGGTAGCCGTGCGCCTCGCCCAGGGCCAGGGCGCGGTCCCACGCCTGCGCCGCCGCGTCTACCAAGCGGCGATCACTGCAACCCGCTCGATCGAGTGGCATTGGCGTGATCGATAGCCGTTCGTAGCCGCTCGACTGGCCGTGCGCCGCACGACGATGGTTGCGGATCACCCGCAGCATGGCGGCCCGGTTAGTGGCGAATCCCGGGAATCCGCCGAGCTCCTTGGCCATTTCCGCCGAGGTCGCGTAAGCGACGCCGGTCATGACGGCGGTGATCGCGCCGGCGGTGGCGCGGCCGGCGTCACTGTCGTAGCCGAGCCCGTCCGACATCAGCAACGCGCCGAGATTGGCATAACCCAGGCCGAGGGTACGATACTCATGGCTGAGCTGCGCGATGCGCGCCGACGGGTACTGCGCCATCAGCACCGAGATTTCGAGCACCATCGTCCACAGCCGGCAGGCGTGTTCGAAGTTCGGCACGTCGAACGTGGCATCGGCACGACGGAAGCGAAGCAGGTTGAGCGACGCCAGATTGCACGCCGTGTCGTCGAGGAACATGTACTCAGAGCACGGGTTTGAGGCGTTGATCCGCCCCGACTCCGGGCAGGTGTGCCAGTCGTTGATTGTCGTGTCGTACTGGATGCCGGGATCGGCGCAGGCCCAAGCGGCGTAGCCGATCCGGTCCCATAATTCGGAGGCCTTGACCGTGCGCGCCACGGCGCCCGACGTGCGCCAAGTCAGGTTCCAGTCGCGATCCTCGGCGACGGCGCGCAGGAAATCGTCGGTGACCCGTACCGAGTTGTTGGCGTTCTGCCCTGAGACTGTTGTGTAGGCCTCCGACTCCCAGTCGGTATCGTAGACCGGGAACTCAATGTGCCGGTAACCCTGGCGCGCGAAAGCGATCACCCGCTGGATGTAGTTCTCCGGGATCATCGCCTTGCGCGCCGCGACGATCTCGCGCCGCAGCGCCGGGTTGCGCGTTGGTTCGAACGCTGCGTCGCCGGCGGTGCCGCCGACGCAGGCGCGCATGATGGCGTTGAGGTGCCGGTTGGCCAGGCGCGAGCCCGCCACCAGGGCCGCGACCTTCTGCTCCTCGATCACCTTCCAGTCGATGAAGGCCTCGATGTCGGGATGATCGACGTCGACCACCACCATCTTGGCAGCGCGCCGCGTCGTGCCGCCCGACTTGATGGCGCCGGCGGCGCGATCGCCGATCTTCAGGAAGCTCATCAGCCCGGACGACTTGCCGCCGCCCGAAAGCTTCTCGCCATGGGCGCGGATGCGCGAGAAATTGCTGCCGGTGCCGGAGCCGTACTTGAACAGCCGCGTTTCGCGCAGCCACAAGTCCATGATCCCGCCGTCGCCGACCAGGTCGTCCGCGACGCCCTGGATAAAGCAGGCATGCGGCTGCGGATGTTCGTAAGCGGTCGCCGACGGTGTGAGCTGGCCGGTTCTGTGATCGACGTAGAAATGACCCTGGCTCGGGCCGTCGATGCCATAGGCCCAATGCAGACCGGTGTTGAACCA
>DATFGV010000572.1:0-11222 GCA_035249115.1 Vineibacter sp. | reverse complement strand
GGGCACCATACCTACTGCTTTGACGACAAGGGCAACGGCAAGCTGGTGTTCCGCTGGCAGTCCGGGGTGACCTGCGAGGCGCCGGCCACGGCGCGCTACGAAGGCGACACGCTTCGGATCATCGATGCCGATGCGATCTGTTCCAACGGCACCAACTGGACCCAGGACCGGCTCGTATGCCGCGCCGGCGCCGGCAACGTCGCCGAATGCAGCGGCGAGAGCAGCATGCACATCCCCGACCAGGGCGTCTCGCGCGACCGGCCGACCCAGTTCTCGGTGCGGCTGCATCGCGATTCATGAGGCCCCACGCAGTGGTGCGCCGCCCGAAGGGTGGAGGCGAACCATCGTGGTCCATATGACTGATACCAACGGTCCTCGGGTCTGACGTGCTCGCCGGTAGCGTGCGGCTCAACCTGAACCGTCAGTCAATCGCCAGTGTCGCGACGGGTGTGGGGCGGGCCTAGGTCGACCGCCTCGTCATCTACAATAGCTGGTACTGTAAACACTGAGCGCTGTGGCGCCCCGGCGGCGACAGGTCAGTGTCGCTGCCGGAAAGCTAAGAGTGGCGGAAAGTGCCAAGCCGATCGATGTTTCTTTTACGCCGTCCGGGTCATTTACCGCCCGCGGCGAGCTCCCGCGGTCAACTGCTCGGGCAGTCCATTAGGACAGTACTACTGCCACAATATGTCGGACGGGCCTCACCACCGGGATGGTGTCGTCTGATCGTAGCTTTCCCTCGACCCCGACCCGTTTGTCGCGCGCCGTCTCCTCGCTCTAGCGATGTGGCCCGCGGAACGTTCCCTAGAGTGCCGGCGGCGTTGGCCAGCGAAAAAAATTTCGAGCACTAGGGCCGTTGGTGTGACCCCGACACGAACGACGCGCGACTGGAGTCGCGCGCCCCCACCGGCCGCCTGCGCCACGTCGTGGCAAAGGCAGGAGGCATGAAAAAACCGCCGTGTCGCGGTCCGCACGTCGCGGACCGCGCCTGAGGCGGTGGGCATGTCTGGCGCCGCTCACACCGGCCAAACCGGCGGGCGGGCCACGTACCTAATGATGTGTCAGTTCCGCGATTTCGTCCTTCAGCTTTAGCTTCTTTTTCTTCAGATCATGCAGGATATCGTCGTCGGGATGGGGTCGAGCTGACTCTTCGTGGATGGCTTGTTCGAGCGCGGCGTGCCGCGATTTGAGGGTCTCGATCCGATCCGAGAGGCTCATGGGCGTAGTCCTCCATGCTGACCCTGACCAGCGAACGGTACACCCGCCCGCCGTCTTTGAACATGGGGAAACACCCGGCGGCGGACAAGCCTTTCGGCAATGGCTAAAGTGGTGCTGGAAAGTACAGCATTCATGACCTATCCCGCCCGCCTCGTGATCGGCATCTCCGGCGCCTCCGGCGTGATCTATGGCGTGCGCCTGCTGCAGATACTGCAGCCGCTGCCGGTCGAGACCCATCTGGTGATGACCAAGACGGCCGAGGTGACCCTGGCCTACGAAACCGACTGGAAGGTCAAGGACGTTAAGGCGTTGGCCGACCATGTGCACCAGCCTGCGGATTTGGCGGCCCCGATCTCGAGCGGCTCGTTCCGGACCCTGGGCATGGTGGTCGCGCCCTGCTCCATGCGCAGCCTGGGCGAGATCGCCACCGGCATCTCAAGTTCACTGCTGACCCGGGCGGCCGATGTCGTCCTGAAGGAGCGCCGGCGCCTGGTGTTGTTGCCGCGCGAGACGCCGTTGCACGCGGTGCACCTGCGCAACCTCGCCACCGTCGCCGAGCTCGGCGCCATCGTCGCGCCGCCGGTGCCGGCGTTCTACAACCGGCCGCAGACGGTCGCTGATATCGTTGATCACACGGTCGGGCGGGTGCTGGACCTGTTCGACATCGAGGCGGGGGTGGTGAAGAGGTGGGGCAGCAGCTGATCCGCGGGGAGGATATGCTGCGCTAGTTCACTAGTGTTTGGGACACCCAGCAAATGGCTGAAATCATAAAGCTCACCGCTGACCATCCGCTAGTTGGCACTTGGGTTTCCGCGGACGGGGATAGCGCCGCGGAATTCACGATCGTCTCGACGGGTAGCGGTCTTACCGTGACCGGCCGAGACCGCGACGACGGTGAGGAATTCATAGTCAACGAGATCCTCTGGGACGGTGAGAAGCTCCGGTTCTCAACTCTCATGCCATCGACGGGCTATCGAGCACGGCATGCCGTATGAATGCTCGCTGGCAGTGATGTGATGGAGCACGACTTAACGTTGATCGAGCACTGGTGCCGCAAGAAGGAGTAACTTCATCCCAGTGGCGACAAGCGAATACTGACCAGTCCGCTCGACCTGAAGAAAAGAGCCATGAACGCTGTGTGTTTTCCCAGCCGGCGCCGCGACAGTCCGCGTCAGCAGATATGGGCTTCAAGAAGCGCTTCCATTGGCTTAACCTATGCGCATGAACACCACCATCATGCAGGAACTCGCCAAACTGAGCGTCGACGAGAGTCGGGCGCTGAACGACGATTTGTGGGACAGTATCGAGTCCGACCAATCGCTTCCGCCAGTATCCGACGAAGTGGCGCGCCTGCTGGATGAGCGTTACCGCGACTCGATTGAGAGCCCGAACCAGAGGTCTACAACCCTGAAGGAGATCGCCGCGCGCCATGGCATCTCTCTATGACATTCGTGATCGAGTATTTTTCAGAAGCGTTTAGACGACATCGATGCGGCGATACTGTGGCTACGTTTCTCGACGTCACTCATTCCGCGAGTAGAGACCGCGATCGCTAATCGTGACGTGCGTCAGCGGCGGCGACCGGTGGCCTCTCGCGCAAGACCGCGGCGGCCCTCCACTGCTCCTTCGAAGCACGCTCCCCACCTCGCGTTAGCGAGGAATGCGCTACATCGGTTTGGCGACACGCGCCTGCGCGGCGGTCAACACCAATCCCGCGGTCAGACTGCCGCCCGTCTCCGCATGGCCAGACAATCGCCGATGATGGCGGCGGCCGCCATCGGTGAACGATGCAGCCCAGTCCTCGCCGGTTTACTTGGTGCTGCCCGCGGCCGCTGGCAGCGCGACTTCGCCGGCCGCACAGCGCTTCATGAAGCCGCTCAGGTCTTCGCCGGACAGGCCCTGCCGGCGCGCCTCGGCGTCGCAGCGCTGCCGCGACGGCGGCGATCCGCCGGCCCAGCACTTGGTGAGGAAGTCGGCTTGCGCGTCGCCTTTCAGGTTCTGGCGGCTCGCCTGCTGCGAACAAAAAGACGACATGTCCGAGCGCGTCTGCTGCGCCTGTGCCGGGCCGGCGATGACCGCACTTGCGAACGCGATCGCCATTGTGAGCTTGCGCATCTGAATCCCCCTTCGATGCCAACCGCCTGTCGCCAAGAACCGTTGCCGCAGCACCGGGATGACCGCGACGCCAACCACCATGGCGAACGCGTCCGATCCCGTTCGCGATTCGCCGTGGCGCACGCAATGCGACACCGGCACGATGTGTGCCGGTGTCCCGTGACGACGCTATTTGTCGAGCCAGAACGTGTCCATCCGCACCACGTCGTAGATGCCGAAGTACTCGTTCGGCCGGTGGCCCTTCACATAGTTGTACCAGCCGTCGTTGATCTTCTCCCACGACACCGGCAACAGCGGCGGATCCTCTTCCATGATCGCCTCGGCCTGGCGGATCAGGCCAAGACGCTTGGCGGCATCGACCTCGCGGTCGATCTGCGGCAGCAGCTCGGCGAACTTCGGGTTGTCCCAGTTGGAGTAGTTCTGCGGCCCGTCCTTGCGATACCAGGCATTGAAGTAGTCAGACGGATCAAGCAGCGTCGAGACAATGGCGCCGATGCCGAGGTCGTACTTGCCGGTGCGGATGTCGTCGAACCACACCGACTCGACCACGGTGCGCAGGTTGCACTGGACGTTCAGGGTCTGCTGCAGCATCGCCTGGATGGCCTGCGACCACAGCTTGAAGCTGGCCACGTCGCGCACCAGGAAGTCGAGGCCAGTGATTCCCCTGGCGTGGCCGGCGGCGGCCAGCAGCGCCTTGGCCTCCTTGATCGAGGCGGCCGTGTCGGGCTGATAGCCCAGCCGCTTGGTCAGCTCGGGCAAGGGCGTGGCGAAGGCCGAGAACGGGTAGATGAAGCCGCCAACCATCATCGGCGCAATGTCCTTGACGACATCGACCAGCACCGGCTTGTCGAGCGCCAGATGCAGGGCGCGACGCACCCTTGGATCGTCGAACGGCTTCTTCTTGTTGTTCATCCAGGTCGCCTGGATGACGCTCTGGTAGAAGTCGGTGCCCGACATGCCCTGGGTCGCCTTGACCTTGCGCAGGGAACCCGGATCGAGCAGACGGGCGTAGTCGGTGCGTCCGGATAGCAGGCCGGAGCCGATCTCGGGTGAGAACGGCAGGGCGTGATAGAATTCGATGCCGTCGAGATAGGGCAGACCCTTGTTCCAGTAAGCCTTGTTCTTCTCCATCACCCAGATTTCGGCCTCGACGCGGCGGACGCTCTTGAACGGGCCGGTGCCGGGGATGTCGACGACGCGCCGCAGGTTGTAGCCGTTGTCCTCCAGCGTCTTCTTGCGGACGATGACGTTCCAGCCGCTGGCGATGGCGCCCATGATGAATTCGGCCGGCCGCGGCTCGGCCAGCTTGAACTGCACGGTATGCGCGTCCGGCGTGGCGATCTCGCTGACCGCGGCGAATAGCGTGCTGCGCGGGATGCTGATGCCCTGCGGCGGCTTGGCGATGCGGTCGAAGGTGGCCTTGACGTCGGCCGAGGTCAGTTCGGCGCCATCGTGGAAGGTCACGTCCTTGCGCAGGAAGAAGGTAAAGGTCTTGCCGTCCTTGGCGATTTCCCAGCTATGCGCCAGGTCGGGGATGATCGTCTTGCCGCTGTCGCGCGGGTCGCGGCGGATCAGGTTGTCGAACATGCAGCCCTGGGAGCCGAGGTTGTTGATCGTCCCCGACTGGTGCACGTCGAAATGCGGCGGCCGGCTGGTGATGCCGTAGCGCAACACGCCGCCCGACTTGGGATTCGGTTCCGGCGCCGCCAGCTGGAACTTGCTGCCGTCGAACTGCGCCGGCACCTGGGCGAGGCCGTAGCCCGGATTGAAGCCGTAGCCGGCGGCGACGGCCGCGGCGCTGCCCTTCATGAACTGGCGACGGTTCCACTCGGACCGCGTGATGCGCGAGCCACCCATGTCTGTTTTCCTCCCATTCGGCAATTTTTGTGGCACTCGATCGCGACGCTCTGTTAGCCTTCGCATCGCTGAACGATTCGACGATAGCACGCGAAAAACGGACGAGTCACGTCGTGGCACCCGCTGACCTGCCCGGTCCGCAAGAAGCCCGGGACCAGGCGGTCCCGGGCGGCGCGGTGTTGGAAGTCGAGAACCTCCGCACGCATTTCTTCACCGGCGACGGCGTGATTCGGGCGGTCGACGGCGTGTCGTACGCCGTGCGCAGCGGCGAGACGCTGGGCGTGGTGGGCGAGTCCGGCTGCGGCAAGAGCGTGACGGCCTTGTCGATCCTGCGGCTGGTGCCCAACCCGCCGGGGCGCATCGTCGACGGCGCCGTCCGCTTCGACGGCAAGGATTTGCTGGCGCTGAGCGAGAGCGAGATGGAGGCCGTGCGCGGCAACGACATCTCGATGATCTTTCAGGAACCGATGACGTCGCTCAATCCGCTGTTCACGGTCGGCCGCCAGGTCAGCGAGGCGATCGCGCTGCACCGCGGCCTGTCGCGCCGCGAGTCCCAGGACCACGCCGTCGAGATGCTGCGCCGCGTCCACATTCCCGAACCGGAACGCAGGGCGCACGCCTACCCGCACCAGCTATCGGGCGGCATGCGCCAGCGGGTGATGATCGCCATGGCGCTGGCCTGCGATCCGAAGGTGCTGATCGCCGACGAGCCGACGACGGCACTGGACGTGACGATCCAGGCCCAGATCCTCGACCACATGCGCGAGCTGCAGGCCAGCCTCGGCACCGCCATCATCCTGATTACCCACGACATGGGCGTGGTGGCCGAGAACGCCGATCGCGTCGTGGTGATGTACGCCGGCCGCAAGGTCGAGGAGGCGGCGACCGACGAGCTGTTCGACCGGCCGGCGCATCCCTACACCAAGGGGCTGTTGGCCTCGATCCCGAGCCTGGGGGTGGCGGCGCACGCCGATCCGCGGCGGGCGCGGCTGAACGAGATCAAGGGCATGGTGCCGTCGCTCGCTCAGCCGATCCCCGGTTGTGCCTTCGCGCCACGCTGCGGCTACGCCACGGCCGAATGCCACGCGACGGCGCCGCCGCTGGCGCCACATCGGCCCGGCCACCTGGTGGCCTGCTGGCATGCCGACAAGGTACAGGGCGGCGCATGAGCGATCCGGCGTCGACGACGGCACCCGGCGGCGTTCCGCCGCCGCTTCTCGAGGTACGCGACCTCAAGAAGCACTTCCCGATCTACAAGGGCATCTTCTCGCGGGTCAGCGGCCAAGTGTACGCGGTCGACGGCGTGTCGTTCCACATCGCGCCCGGCGAGACGCTGGGCCTGGTCGGCGAAAGCGGCTGTGGCAAATCGACGGTCGGGCGCACCTTGCTCAAACTGCTCGAGCCGACGGCTGGCACGATCACCGTGCGCGGCACCGACATCACCGCGCTCGATGCGGGCCGGATGATGCCGTATCGCCAGCAGATGCAGATGATCTACCAGGATCCCTACGCCTCGCTCAATCCGCGCATGACGGCGGGCGAGATCGTGGGCGAGCCGTTCATCATCCACGACGTCGGCACGCCGGAAGAGCGGCGCGACCGGGTTGCGGCTCTGTTCGCGCGGGTCGGTCTGCGGCCGGAGCAGATGAATTCCTACCCGCACGAGTTCTCCGGCGGCCAGCGCCAGCGCATCGGCATCGCCCGGGCGCTGGCGCTCAGTCCCGAGCTGATTGTCGGTGACGAGCCTGTCTCAGCGCTCGACGTCTCGATCCAGGCGCAAATCATCAATCTGCTGATGGACCTGCAGGACGAGTACAAGCTCTCCTACCTGTTCGTGGCGCATGATCTGGCGGTGGTCGAGCACATCAGCCACCGGGTGGCGGTGATGTATCTCGGCCGGATCGTCGAAATCACCGACAAGGCGAGTCTGTTCGAGACGCCGTTGCACCCCTACACCGAGGCGCTGCTGTCGGCGGTGCCGATCCCGAAATCAGGCGCCCGCAACCGCAAGCGCGTGATCCTGACCGGCGACGTGCCGAGCCCGATCAATCCGCCGGCAGGCTGCCACTTCCACTCCCGCTGTCCGTACGCCATGCCGCGCTGCCGGCAGGAACCGCCGGTGCTGCGCGAGGTGCTGCCGGGTCACCAGGCGGCGTGCCACCTGCACGACGCCGGGCCGGTCGTGCCGCTGGCGAAGCCTGTGCCTTGACCTTTCGCTGGGGGCGCGCCACTCCAGTGGCGCGTCTTCGTGCCGGAAAAGACCAAGACGCGCCACTGGAGTGGCGCGCCCCCGGCAGTTAAACAGCGCCGCGCAGCCTGGGATCGAGGACGTCCCTGACGCCGTCGCCCAGCAGGTTGAAGGCGAGCACCGTCAATGTGATCGCCGCGCCGGGGAACAGCACCAGCCACCACGGCGGCACCAGCCCGGCGTTCAGCGCGTCGGACAGCATGTTGCCCCAGGTCGGAGTCGGCGGCGGCACGCCGACGCCAAGGAAGCCGAGCGACGCCTCGATGATGATGGCCACGCCCAGATGCGCCGTGGCCAGGATCAGGTACGGCGCGACGCATTGCGGCAGGATGTGACGGAACATCATGCGCTGGTGCGAGGCGCCGAGCCCGCGCGCCGCCTCGACGTATTGCATCTCCTTCAGTGACAGCACGACCGAGCGGATGACCCGGCCGCCGAACGGGATGCGCGTGATGGCGATGGCGACAATCACCGTGCCGGTGCCGGCGCCCAACGCCATGGCGATGGCCATCGCCAGGATCAGGTCGGGGAAGGATTGCAGGAACTCGATCAGCCGCTGGCTCAGGATGTCGAAGCGGCCGCCAAAGTAACCACAGGCCAGGCCCCACAGCGCGCCCAGGGTGGTGCCCAGCAGCACCGCGGCGAAGGCAACGATCAGCGACGTCCGGCTGCCGTGGACGACCCGGCTGAGGGTGTCGCGGCCGATCTGGTCGGTGCCGAACCAGTTCTTTTCGTCCGGCGGCTTGGTCATGCGCCGAAAATCCGAGCGCAGCGGCTCATAGGGCGCCAGCACCGGCGCCGCCACGGCGACGACGATGATGGCGGCGGCGACGCAGCCCCAGAAAGCCGACAGCGGCGAGCGCCGCGCGAAATACCGCAGCGCCGGCCACAGGCGCCGCCACCATGGCAGCAGCGCGCCCGCCGCGGGGCGCGCGGCGCGATCAGCGGTGGCGGGATCGGTAGCGGTCACTGGTAGCGGATCCTCGGGTCGATCCAGGCGATGGTGACATCGACCAGGATGTTCAGCACCACGAACACGACAGCATAGAGGAACACCAGGTTCTGCATCACGAAGACGTCGCGTTCGTTGACGGCGGTGAACATGGCGTAGCCCAGGCCGGGCGTGCCGAAGGCGCGCTCGACCGGAATCGACCCGGCAAGCACGAAGCCGAGCAGGATGCCGGACAAGGTGATCACCGGCAGCAGGGCGTTGGGCAGGGCGTGCGAGAGGATCACGCGGTGGCGGCCGAAGCCCTTGGCGCGGGCGGTGCGCACGTAGTCCTCGCGCACCACCTCCAACAGGCTCGAGCGCGCCATGCGGGCGATATAGGCCGCCTGCCCGAGGCCGAGCACGAGCGCCGGCCCGACGACGATCTGCAGGTTGGCCAGCGGGTCGGCCAGCAGGGTGGCACTGGCCAGCGGCGCGCGATAGCCGAAGCCGAACAGCAGGCCAAGCACGATCAGCATGCCGAGCCAAAAGCCGGGCACCGCCAGGAAGAAGATGCTGATGACCCTTGCGACGGCGTCACCGGCGCTGTTGGGCCGCAGGGCACTGATGATCGCCACCGGGATGCCGACGATCCACGACAGCACCACCGCCATCAGGCCGATCTCGGCGGTCAGCGGACCGCGCCGCGCGATCATCTCGGCGACGCTCTCCGAGCGGAAGAACGAGCGGCCGAACTCGCCGCGCACGATGTCGCGCAGCCAGCCGAAATACTGCACATAGAGCGGATCGCTCAGCCCGAGCTCGGCCATGTAGCTGGCGCGCTGCGCCTCGGTCAGCTTGGTCATGCCTTCCGGCCCGAAGATCGCGACCAGGGGGTCGCCGGGCAGGATGCGCATGATCACGAACACCACGACCGACACGCCGATCACCGTCAGCGCGCCGAACGCCAGGCGGCGCACGATGTAACCGAACATCAGCCCGGCACCGGCAAAGTCACAACGGGGACGAGAGCACGCATCGCGGCGAGAGTGGGATGCCGCGCAAGACGCCGTCAAGGCGATTGTGCGGGGTGCCCGCCGCCGCGCCTACTCCGCCGCGATGAGCACCCGGCGATCGGACCGAAGCTCCCGGACTGCCTGCCGCATCACCTGGGCTGCGCCCCACAGCGCCAACGCGGCCATGATCGCGGCGACAAACACATCGGGCCACAACGTGCCGGTGCCGAACACGCCCAACGCCGCCGCCATCACCGCCAGGTTGCCGATGGCGTCGTTGCGGGTACAGATCCAGACCGAACGCCGGTTGGCATCGCCGTCGCGATGGCGGAACAGCAGCAGCGCGACACCGAGATTGGTGGCCAGTGCCAGCAAACCGACCGCGCCCATCACCCGGGCGTCAGGCACGCTGCCGGCGAGCGCGTGGTGCAGAGCGGTGCCGGCGACCCAGGCGCCGAAAGCCGCCATTGAGAAGCTCTTCAGCAACGCCGCCCGCGCCCGCCACGCCAGGCTCATGCCGAGCACGAACAGGCTGACGCCGTAGTTGGCGGCGTCACCGAGAAAGTCGAGCGCGTCGGCCAACAGCGCCACCGACTGGGCACCCAGGCCGGCCGCAACCTCGACGGCGAACATCAGCGCGTTGGCCGACAGAGCCGCCCATAGCACGCGCCGGTAGGCCCGATCGGTTCCCGAAGGTGCCGCATGCGAGTGACCGTGATCATGCTCCGGACCGCAGCAGGATGCGCCCATGTTCACTCCTCGTCCCGCACCTCGGCGACATGCGCCAGCATGTCGACGATGACCCGGCGGATATGCTCGTCGTCGGCGGCGTAAAACACGTTCTTGCCCTGCCTCTCCGCACGCACGATGCGCGCCGCCTTCAGGAGCCGCAGGTGATGGCTGACCAGCGACAGCGAGAGCTCGAGCCGCTCAGCAATCGCCGACACCGCCGTCGGCGCATCGAGGCAGGCCGCGACAATGCGCAGCCGGCTGCTGTCGCCCAGCAGCCGGAATACGTCAGCCAGTTCGGCTGCCCGGTCGTCGGCCAGCGCCAGGCGGCGGCGGTGTGCGGTGCTTGCCATATCTCATACAGTTGAACAATTGTTGAACTGTAATATGCGAGCACCGTCGATCGCTGTCAAGTCGCCGGCCGCCCCTAACCCCGATACCGCCATGGCCGACGCGTGCGATCCGGCGCCATGCCGGCGGCGATCCCGAACGCGGCTTCCGCTGCCCGCTCGCCCGACTCCAGCGCGGCGTGCACCGTGCCGTAGCTGTCGCGCTCGGTCGCCTCGCCGGCGAAGAACACGCGATCGGCCAGAGGCCGCGCATAGAGTGCGCGATCCTCCGGCGGGCTGCCCAACGCCGGGTAGGAATAGCTGCCGGCGCTCCAGGGATCGGCCTGCCAACGCTGGTAACACATGCCGGTCGGCGCGGGCACGTCGCCGAACATGTCGCGCAACACCGCCAGGGCGGCGGCGCGCACGCCCTCGTTGGTGTCATCGCGCTCGAACTCGAGCGCGGCGCGGCCGTTGGCGAAGCTGAGCAGCAGCGGCACGCCAGTCTCGCGTTCCAGGGACAGCCAGGTATTGAACACGCCGCGGGCATCCGGCGTTTTGGGCAGCGTCTGGAACCGCTCGACGTCCTGCGGCCAGAAACGCCGGTCGAATCGCAGGTAGACCTTCCCCAGCACCCCGTCGCCATATCCGATCCGGGCGATGGCGTCGCGCTGGTCTGCCGGCGGCGGCGGGTCGAGCACAAGCGCGCCGTCGCGCAGCAGGCCGACCGGCACAGTGATGATCGCGCGGTCGGCCGTAACCTCGCCGGTCCCGGTCTCGGCCGC
>DATFGV010000571.1:0-2555 GCA_035249115.1 Vineibacter sp. | reverse complement strand
GGGCTGTAGGGGTAGGTGAAGCGGCGTGTCGTCGAGGCGCGTTGCCGTCGCTTGGGGAGTTTTTCGGCCGGCCTCCTGGGCGGGCAACATTCCACTGGTAATTGCATTGTAGTGAGTATATACTCACTCAAAATATTCTTTTGAGGGACATACCATGGCGATCTACGGCCAGCCCGACGCGCTGTACGAAGTCTTCATGCCGATCATGTTCGCCGAAACCATCCGCAAGGGGCCGCATGGCGGCGGATTCAAGCTGCACGTCACGGTGGCGACGGACCACGCCGATCCGTTGGCGCGCGCCATCCTTCCCTTGTTGCGCGACACCCATCACAAGGTCGTCTTGCCCGGCGACTACTACGGCAGGCTCAACAACGGCAATGAGCGCGGCAAGTTCATCACCATCTATGCCGGCCCCGCCGCGCCTTCGCAGCAGGTCGTCAATGTGATCGATCCCGTCCTGCTGCAGCTCCGGGCCCAGGGGATCCTGCCTGGCCCGGTGCCGACGACGCGGCAGAGCAACCATCGCGAGGACGAGATCCGCATCGGGCAGAGCGGCATGATTCGCACCTACTGGGCCGACGACTACAGGACGACCTGACGTCGCAGGCGCCGGTTGGGGACGGTTTGTGATCTCCGCGTTATCCGGTGCCTCTGGCGCCTTGACCGGTCGCACCGGCGGCCGCACAAGGTCGCAATGGGTTTCTTCGGCAAGATCCTGGTCGTCATGGCGGTCATCGCCGCTGCGTTCTTCGGCTGGCGGTGGTGGCAGCGCATGGAAGCCGAGCGGCTGAATCGTCCGCGGGGGCCGGCGCCGGCGCCGCGCAACGAGACGCCGCCGGCGCCGCGCCTGGCCGACGATCTGCGCCATTGCCCGGTCTGCGACGACTACGTCAGCATCAACGCGCGCCGTTGCGAGCGGCCGACCTGTCCGCGCGGCTAGGCGTCAGGGTCGCGGCGGGGTGTGCCGACAGGCGCATTGACCCTACCCTGACCGGCCCATATGTTGCGCCGCACCCAAGCCGCCCCCGCCCAACGGAAAGTCGTGGGGAATCAAGCCTGTGCCCAACTCGACGGACATTGCGAAGCCGACCTGCTTCCAGGAGTTGATCCTGACGCTGCAGCATTATTGGGCAGGCGAAGGCTGCGTCGTGCTACAGCCCTATGACATGGAAATGGGCGCCGGCACGTCGCATACCGCGACGGCGCTGCGGGCGCTCGGCCCCAAGCCATGGCGGGCCTGCTACGTGCAGCCGTCCCGTCGGCCCAAGGATGGGCGCTACGGCGAGAACCCCAACAGGGGGCAGCACTACTACCAGTTTCAGGTGATCCTGAAGCCGTCGCCGGCCGACATCCTCGACCGCTACTTTGGCTCGCTGCGCGCCATCGGCATCGACCCCGACCTGCATGATCTGCGCCTGGTCGAGGACGACTGGGAAAATCCAACACTGGGCGCCTGGGGCCTGGGCTGGGAGGTTTGGTGCGACGGTATGGAGGTGACGCAGTTCACTTATTTCCAGCAGGTCGGCGGCATCGAGGTCGAACTGGTATCGGGCGAGATCACGTACGGGCTTGAGCGCCTGGCAATGTACCTGTTCGACAAGAAGAGCATGTACGAGCTGCCGTTCAATCGACCCGACTCGCCGGCGCCCGTGACCTACGGCGATGTCTTTCTGCGCAATGAGCGCGAGCAGTCGGCCTACAATTTCGAGCGCGCCGACACGGAGATCCTGTTCCGCCGCTTCGCCGACGCCGAGAAGGAATGCGCCGCGCTGCTGGGCGGTTCCAACGCCAAGCTGGCGCTGCCGGCTTACGACCAGTGCCTGCGGGCGGCCCACACCTTCAACATGCTCGACGCGCGCGGCGTGATCAGCGTCACCGAACGCCAGGCATACATCGGCCGCGTCCGCACGCTGGCCAAGGCGTGTTGCGAAGCCTGGCTGGAGGGCGGCGCGTGAGGGGCGCGTTTCGTTTTCCATTTCCTCCCCACGAAGTGGGGAGGTGCCCCGAAGGGGCGGAGGGGACCCGACGTGGTGCTTCATGTGAGAGAGCACGTCGGGTCCCCATCCGGCCTTCGGCCACCTTCCCCGCGTCGCGGGGAAGGAAGCGCGGCGCCTGAGCCATGGCGAAGCTCCTGCTCGAGCTCCTGTCGGAGGAGATCCCGGCGCGCATGCAGGCGCGGGCGGCGCAGGACCTGCAGCGCCTGCTGACCGACGGGCTGGCGGCGGCTGGCCTGACCGTCGCCAGCACACGCGGCTTTGTCGGACCGCGCCGCGTCGCGGCGGTGGTCGACGGCCTGCCGCGGGTGCGACCCGACGTGTCGGAAGAGAAGCGCGGCCCGCGCGTCGGCGCGCCGGACAACGCCATCCAGGGCTTCCTGAAAGGTGCCGGCCTGACGTCGCTCGACCAGGCGGAGAGACGCGCCACCGACAAGGGCGAGTTCTGGTTCGCCGTGACGCACCGCAAGGGCGGCCCGACCACCGACGTGCTGCCGCAACTCCTGATCGACGCCATCCGCGCCGTGCCGTGGCCCAAGTCGATGAAATGGGGCACCGGCA
>DATFGV010000570.1:0-2622 GCA_035249115.1 Vineibacter sp. | reverse complement strand
CGACTGATTGGCTGGCGGCGATCTTCAATCCGAGTTTCCCCTATCGCTTGGCGCATATGCTCAACGCCGCCTATCTCACCACCGGCTTCGTGGTGCTGGCAGTCGGCGCGCGTTATCTGCTCGCCGGCCGGCATATCGACGAAGGCCGCGTCATGCTGCGCATGGCGATCGGGCTGACCGCGATCCTGGCGCCGCTGCAATTGTTGATCGGCGACCAGCACGGCCTCAATACGCTCGAGCACCAGCCGATCAAGGTCGCCGCCATGGAAGCGCATTGGGACGGCTCAAAGCCCGGCGACTTCCATATCTTCGCCTGGCCGGACGAGAAGGCCGGCAAGAACAGCTTCGAGATTTCCATTCCACGCGGCGCCTCGCTCATCCTCACGCATAGTCCGAACGGGCTGTTCCCCGGCCTGAGCAGCGTGCCGGCATCCGACCGGCCGCCGGTAAAAGTCGTGTTCTTCGCCTTCCGCATCATGCTGGGGCTCGGCTTCTTCATGATCGCGGCCGCGCTCTATGGCGCCTTCCTGTGGTGGCGCGGCACGTTGTTCACGACGCGCTGGTACCTGCGCGTGATGGCGCAAAGCTGGTGGGCCGGATTCGTGGCCGTGATCGCCGGCTGGATCGTCACCGAAAGCGGGCGCCAGCCCTGGATCGTGCAAGGCGTCATGCGCACCGCCGATGCGGCCTCGCCAGTGCACGCCAACAGCATCGCGCTCACGCTGGTGCTGTTCGCGATCGCCTACGCGGTCGTGTTCTCGTTCGGCATCTATTACATCAACCGCCTGATCGCCAAAGGGCTGGACAGCTCGGAGGCCAAGCACACCGGACAATTCGCCGCCAGTCCGATCTCGGCGGCGCACGAGGGCTAGGCCATGGAATGGTATTTGCCGGTGATCTGGGCCGCCGTCATCGGCACCGCGGTCGCCATGTACGTCATCCTCGACGGCTTCGACCTCGGCATCGGCATCCTGTTCCCGGCGCTGGCCGCGCCGCAGGAGCGCGACACGGCGATCGACAGCATCGCGCCGGTGTGGGACGGCAACGAGACCTGGCTGGTGCTGGGCGGCGGCGGGCTGTTCGCCGTCTTCCCGCTGGCCTACGCCGTGGTGCTGCCGGCGCTCTACGTGCCGATCACCCTGATGCTGCTGGCGCTGGTCTTTCGCGGTGTCGCCTTCGAGTTCCGCCATCGCACGGTGCGCGGCCGGCGGTTGTGGGACGGCGCCTTCGCCGGCGGCTCGCTGGTTGCCGCCCTGTGCCAGGGCATCGCGCTGGGCGCCCTGGTCCAAGGCGTGCGCATCGAGGGCCGGGCCTACGCCGGCGGCTGGTGGGACTGGCTGACGCCGTTCAGCGTCATGACCGGCCTGGCGCTGGTCGCCGGCTACGCGCTCTTGGGCGCCACGTGGCTGATCTACAAGACACAGGACGGCCTGCAGGCGCGCTGCTTCCGCTGGGCGCTGCCGCTGGGCGCCGTGCTGCTGGGTTTCATCGGCATCGTCAGCCTGTGGACGCCGCTGCTCAACCCCGGCTACGCGGCACGCTGGTTCGCCTGGCCGGCGATCCTGTTCGCCGCGCCGGTGCCGCTGCTGGTGGCCGCCGTGGCGGTCGGCTTCTGGCGGGCGATCCGACGCCGCCACGAGCTGGCGCCGTTCCTGCTGGCGCTGGCGCTGTTCGTGCTGAGCTATGTCGGGTTGGGCATCAGCCTCTACCCGCACATCGTGCCGCCGTCGCTCTCGATCTGGGACGCCGCCGCGCCCGAGGCGAGCCTGAAGTTCCTGCTGGTCGGCGCCGCCGTCCTGCTGCCGATCATCCTCGGCTACACCGGCTACGCCTACTGGGTGTTCCGCGGCAAGGTGGCGCCCGGCAGCGGCTACCACCACTGACCATGCGGCACCAAGCGGCACCCTGGCGCCGGATCGGCTGGTTCGTCCTGCTGTGGGTCGGCGGCGTCGCCGCAATTGCCGGCGGCGCCTACCTGCTGCGCGCGGTCATGAGCCTGGCACTGACGTGAACGACGGCTCTTTTCGCTTCATGCTGAGCTTGTCGAACCATGAAGCGCTCGCACCAAGCGTCGTGTGACGCCTTCATGGTTCGACAGGCTCACCATGAAGGCACTCCTCGACGACACCGCCACAAGGGCGGCGCGCCTCAATACATGTGCTGGCCGCCGTTGATGCTCAAGGTCGCGCCGGTGATGAAGCCGGCGTCGTCTGCGACCAGGAACACCACGCCGCGCGCGATCTCGTCGGCCTTGCCCAGGCGGCCGACCGGAATCTTGGCGACGATCTTCTCCAGCACCGGGGCGGGCACTGCCGCGACCATGTCGGTGTCGGTGTAGCCCGGCGCGATGGCGTTGACCGTGATGTTCTTGGACGCGCCCTCCTGGGCCAGCGCCTTGGTGAAGCCGTGGATGCCCGACTTGGCGGCGGCGTAGTTCACCTGGCCGTACTGGCCGGCCTGGCCGTTGATCGAGCCGATGTTGACGATGCGCCCGAAGCCGCGGGCGTTCATGCCGTCCCACACCGCCTTGCTGACGTTGAAGCAGGAGCCGAGGTTGGTGTCGATCACCGCTTCCCACATCGAGCGGTCGAGCTTGCGCATGGTCGAATCGCGGGTGATGCC
>DATFGV010000569.1:0-15913 GCA_035249115.1 Vineibacter sp. | reverse complement strand
TCCCGACCGCCTGTGCGCCCATGCCGGCTTCACTGGCCTGGTTTACGACCGCACCGGTTACGGCCAATCGTCACCATGGCCGGTCGATCCCGGCATCGGATACATGGAGATGGAAGCCGACGAGATCCTGCCGCGCCTGCTGGCGACGCTCGGCATCGCCGACTGCATCCTGGTCGGCCACAGCGATGGCGGCACCATCGCGCTGAACTACGCCGCCGCCGACCCGCCGCCGCTGCGTGCCGTCGTCACGCTGGCGGCGCACGCCATCAACGAGCCGGTCTGCGTCGACAGCATCGCCCGTGCGCGCGTCGCCTTCGCCAACGGTGATCTCCGGGCCCGCTTGACGCGGTACCACGGCGACAACGTCGATGGCGCCTTCCGCCTGTGGTCCGACGCCTGGCTGGCGCCGGGATTCCAGCCGATGGACGCCGACGGGCGATTGCCCAAGATCGAGGTGCCGGTGCAGGCGCTACAAGGCGAAGACGACGAATATGGCAGCGAACTTCAGCTCGGCATCATCGCCGGCAAGGTGTCCGGCTATTGCGAAACCCGGCTGATCCCCGATTGCGGGCACAGCCCCCACCTACAGCAACCCAATCGCGTCATCGCCGAGATCGCCCGCTTCATCGCGCCGCTGACGCTCGAGGTATGATCGGTCCGGTCAGGATCTCCCGCCGTTGGCGGGGAACTGATCACGCACGACAGCCGCCTACGGGCGGCAGTCGCTAAAGGCGTTTGAGCTCGGCGGTGGCTGCCCAGTTGGCGAAATGCGCCGCGACGCAGCGTGCCTGGGTCAGCTGCAACAGCTCGCGGGCGCGGGTCCGGTTGCCCTGCCGCACGTTCTCCATGGCGATGAAGTAGGTCGCCAGGCACCTTCCATTGGCGCGTTTGGCCGCATCGTCGGACTCGGCAACCAGCTCAAGCTCGCCCGCCGTGATGCGGCCGGCGAGGAAGCGCGCGATCGGCGCCGGCCAGGTCCGCGGTTCGCCGTAGCTGCGCATGTCAGCCGCCAGCTGGTTGCGCGCGTCGCGCCGCAGCTTGACGTTGTTGGCATAGCGCCACAGCACCAGGTAGATCGGCTCGGATACCTTCGAGCCGGACTGCAGCAGGTGGTCGAGGTCGCCGACCGCCGCCTGGTAGTTGCCGTTGGTGTAGTGCGCCTGGGCCCGCAGGCGGCGGGCGATGTCGTCGGTTTCGGCGCTCTGGTTGAAGTCGGCCAGAGCCAGCGCGTAGTCGCCTTGCATCATCCGCACCTGGCCGCGCGTCGTGATCAGGGGGACGTAGCCGGGCTGGTCCTTCAGCGCCTTCTCGACCAAGTCGATCGCCGGTTGGGTACGGCCGGACGCCGCCATATCGCGCGCCCGACTGGCCAACAGGTCGTATTTCAGGTTGGGGTCGGCTTTGAGCGCCTGGGCGATATCGCGGTCGGTCTGCGCCCGGTTACCGGCCGCCAGATTGAGCATGGCGCGGTACATCAGCAGATTGGCGCGATCCTTGGGCGCCAAGCCAGGGCGCGCCAGCTCGCGGTCGACGGCCGGAACGGAATTAACCTGACCCTGGGCGCCGCGCGGCGCGCCAAACGACGTGCCGCCATCGCCCGCCTGCCGATTGAAGTCGCGCGCCACCGGGTCCCAGTCGCGGTCGGCCGGCACGCCGGTCTGGGCCGCCGCAGGCCCCACTGCCAACGCCACCGCGACACCAACTCGCAACATCCAACGCACCATGCCCCCCGACACTCCGCTTCCGGCGGGCGTTTCAGGCCGTACCGCCGGCCAGGCCACCGTAGAGGAGTTTGGCGGACGCGCAAGGCACCGCGTCGTGGGAACCGGCGGCGCAAATTGCCGGCTCCGACGCGTCATGGCGACGGCGACGCAGCGGCTCCACTTTGACCGATTGCCCGGCCGGTTTGGCCGGCCTATTTTCTGTCGGCGTTTCATTTGAGCCGGCATCGCGGAGAGGGAGCAGCCATGGCCGACCACCCTAACAGCTTCAAGGCCCGCAAGACCCTCAAGGTCGGCAGCAAGTCCTACACCTACTACAGTCTCAACGCGGTCGAGAAAGCGGTTGGCGACCTCAGCCGGCTGCCCTATTCGCTCAAGGTCCTGCTCGAGAACCTGGTCCGGCACGAAGACGGCACGACGGTCACCAAGGACGACATCGCCGCCTTCGCCGGCTGGCTGAACGGCGGCAGATCGACCCGCGAGATCAACTTCCGGCCGGCCCGCGTTCTGATGCAGGACTTCACCGGCGTGCCGGCCGTCGTCGACCTGGCCGCGATGCGTGACGCCATGGTCAAGCTGGGCGGCGATGCCAAGAAGATCAACCCGCTGGTGCCTGTCGACCTCGTCATCGACCATTCGGTGATCGTCGACAATTTCGGCAACAACCGCGCCTTCGGCGAGAACGTCAAGCTGGAGTACGACCGCAACGTCGAACGCTACCGCTTCCTGCGCTGGGGCCAGCAGGCGTTCGACAATTTCCGCGTCGTGCCGCCGGGCACCGGCATCTGCCACCAGGTCAACCTCGAGTACCTGTCGCAGGTCGTCTTTGTGAACAAGAGCGGCAAGGAGCTGACCGCCTATCCCGACACCTTGGTCGGCACCGACAGCCACACCACTATGGTCAACGGTTTGGCGGTGCTGGGCTGGGGCGTCGGCGGCATCGAGGCCGAGGCGGCGATGCTCGGCCAGCCGCAGCCGATGGTGATCCCCGAAGTGATCGGCTTCAAGCTGACCGGCAAGCTGCGCGAGGGCGCCACCGCCACCGACCTGGTGCTGACCGTGACGCAGATGCTCCGCAAGAAGGGCGTGGTCAACAAGTTCGTCGAGTTCTATGGGCCGGGCCTCGACGAGATGCCGCTGGCCGACCGCGCCACAATCGCCAACATGGCGCCGGAATACGGCGCCACATGCGGTTACTTCCCGATCGACTCCGAGACCCTGCGCTACCTCAAGGTGACCGGCCGCGGCGGGTCGGCGGCGCTGATCGAGGCCTATGCCAAGAAGCAGGGATTGTTCCGTAGCAAGAAGTCGCCCGATCCGGTGTTCACCGACACCCTGGCACTCGACCTGGGCGACGTCGAGCCCAGCCTCGCCGGCCCGAAGCGGCCGCAGGACCGAGTGCCGCTGGCCCAGGCATCGCAACAATTCGTCGCCAACATGGACAAGGAGTTCGGCCGGCGCGACGACGGCAAGCGGATCAAGGCCGAAGGCACCGACTACGACGTCGGCCACGGCGACGTGGTGATCGCCGCCATCACCTCGTGCACCAACACCTCCAACCCCTACGTCATGCTCGGCGCCGGGCTGATCGCACGCAATGCGGTCAAGCACGGGCTGAAGGTCAAGCCCTGGGTCAAGACCTCGTTGGCGCCGGGCTCGCAGGTGGTCACCGACTATCTCGAGAACGCCGGCGTGCAGAAGGACCTCAACAAGATCGGCTTCAACCTGGTGGGCTACGGCTGCACCACCTGCATCGGCAATTCCGGCCCGCTGCCCGAGCCGGTGTCCAAGGCGATCACCGACGGCGACCTGGTGGTCGCCTCGGTGCTGTCGGGCAACCGCAACTTCGAGGGCCGCGTCAACCCGCAGACCCGCGCCAACTACCTGGCCTCGCCGATGCTGGTGGTGATCTACGCGCTGGCCGGCTCGATGAAGATCGACGTCACCAAGGATCCGATCGGCACCGGCAAGAACGGCAAGCCGGTCTACCTCAAGGACCTCTGGCCGTCGAACAAGGAGGTGGCGCGCGCCGTCGAGAAGAACGTCACCGCCAAGGCGTTCAAGACGCGCTACGCCGACGTCTTCCGCGGCGACAAGTTCTGGCGCAGCATCAAGGTGCCGACCAGCCTGACCTACAAATGGGACGACGCCTCGACCTATGTGCGCAACCCGCCGTATTTCGATGGCATGCCGAAGCAACCCGGCGCCATCTCAGACATCAAGGGCGCGCGCCCCATCGGCATGTTCGCCGATTCGATCACCACCGACCACATCTCGCCGGCCGGCTCGATCAAGAAGGACAGCCCGGCGGGCGCCTATCTGATGGAGCACGGTGTCACGCCCGCGGACTTCAACCAGTACGGTACGCGCCGTGGCAACCACGAGGTGATGATGCGCGGCACCTTCGCCAACATCCGCCTGAAGAACGAGATGGTCGGTAGCGTCGAGGGCGGCTATTCGCGCCACTTCCAGTCGGACGAGGCGGTGCCGCTGTACGACGTGGCGATGCGCTACAAGCGGGAGCACACGCCGCAGATCATCATCTCCGGCAAGGAGTACGGCACCGGCAGCTCGCGCGACTGGGCGGCCAAAGGCGTCAGCCTCCTGGGCGTCAAGGCGGTGGTGTCGGAGACCTTCGAGCGCATCCACCGCTCCAACCTGGTTGGCATGGGCGTGTTGCCGCTGCAGTTCAAGGACGGCATGACGCGCAAGGACCTCAACCTCACCGGTTACGAGACTTTCGACGTCGGCGGCATCGAGGGCGGGCTCAGGCCGCGCATGGACCTGCCGCTGACCATCCACTACCGCGACGGCACCAGCAAAACGGTCTCGGTGATCTGCCGCATCGATACCGCCGAGGAGATCGAGTACTTCAAGAACGGTGGCGTGCTGCACTATGTGTTGCGCAACCTGGCGCAACCAAGGGCCGCGGCCTAGCGTTGGTGGAGCGGCGATAATTCCGTTGTCCTGAGCGAAGCGAAGGACCTTGCGGACGGCAGTCAATCAAGAGGCGGTGCCGGTGAACATCCAGCACCAACATCGTCCGATCGGAAATTCGCAGAGTCCCTGGCTGCGCTCAGGGCGACGTGGCCTCGCTCCGGCCGCGATGGTCCGGGAAGTGAACGGACGATGACCCAACCCCCGCCAGCGCCGCATGTCGGTCCCGGCTATGCCGGGCTGGCGCTGGTGGTGGCGGACCTTGCGCAATCGGTCGATTTCCACCGCCGCTGGCTGCCGCTGCTCGGCTTCCGGCGGATCGGCAGCGACGCCGACCGCGCTCTATTCATGCGGCGCTACGACCATTTGATGCTGCACCAGGCGGTCGATGCCCGGCCGGCGGCCAGCGGCGTCACCGTCGCACTCGCGGCCGACAGCCGCGCCCAAGTCGACGCGGTCTATGAGCGTCTGGTGGACCTGGGCGCCGAAATCCTCAACCCGCCGATCGAACAGACTTACTTCGCGCCGGGCTACTTCGCCTGCGGTGTCCGCACGCCCGACGGTCTTCGCTTCGACATCGTCAATCGCTGGGCTGGCCTGCCGGACGTCGCCGGCGCCGAACGCGTCACCTTGCCGGGGGCCGACGATGTCTCGCTGGGCGGTTATGTGTTCAAGCCGGAGGCCGGCCAACCACCCTATCCGGCGCTTGTGCTGTTGCATGGCTTCGGTCGCAACGCCTGGACCGAACGCCATCTGGCGGAACTGGCGTCAGCTTCCGGCTACAAAGTGCTGGCACTCGCGCTGCGCGGCTGGCTCGGCTCGGATGGCGAGAGCGACCAGGGCCTGCGACAGCCAGACGACGTCGTGGCGGCGATCGACTGGCTGCGCCGCCTGCCGTCGGTCGACCCCGGCCGCATCGGCCTGATCGGCGCTTCGATGGGCGGCCAGATCGCCCTGCTGGCGGCCGCCCGGCGGCCGGCGATCCGCTGCGTGGCGGCGCTGTTCCCACCCACCGACCTGGAGCATTGGTACGTCGCCAACCCGCACATGCAGCCCTATCTCGACGACCTGACCGACGCTGCCGGCCTGCGCGTTCGCTCGCCGATTCACCATGTGCGCAACATCGACGTGCCAGTGCTGTTGATGCACGGCGACAAGGACGAAAACGTGCCGCTCGACCAGAGCCTGCGCATGACCGAGACGCTTCGCGACGCCGGCAAGGAGGCCGAGCTGCTGATCGTCTCAGGTGCCAGTCATTTCTTCTCGGTGCGCGAAACCGCTATCGCCCGCCAGCGACTGTTCGCTTTTCTGCGACAACATCTCGGTCGGCGGTAGCGGCCGACGGTTGGCTGGTCCGGTGCGCACCGCACTGGGCGCCGTCCGGCGATGATTGTCGGGCGACGGTCGACGACCCGTCGGCTATTCTTGGCGCGATGCCGACAAGGCCGGACTGCCTGCCGGCTGCGGCGGGCGAACCATGGGCGAAGGCCGGGTTGCAGACATGATCAGCGTGCTTGGCGTCACCCGGCACCCCTCGTTTCGGTGATCATGGCGTCGTTCAACCACGAGGCGTTCGTGGCGACCGCGGCGCGCAGCGTTCTGGACCAAAGCTTCACCGATCTCGAGCTGATCGTGGTCGACGATGCGTCGAGCGACGGAACGCTGGCGCGGGTGACCAGCATGAACGATCCGCGCCTGAGCGTGATCCCAATGACGGCTAATCGCGCGATGAACGGACGCAACCTGGCGCTGCGGCAGGCGCGCGGCCGGTACGTGGCCTTCCAGAATTCCGACGACGTCTGGGCACCCGGCAAACTCGCGCAACAGATTAGCTTGCTGTCGTCGCGTCGCGACGCGGCTGCCTGCTTCACCCAGGTCGAGGTGATCGGCGGCGACGACCAACCCGTGTCGGGCACCTTCCTCGACGGCCTGTTCCGCAACGACGCCCTGCTCCGCCTGGAGTGGTTGCGCTTGTTCTTCGACGCCGGGAATTGCCTGTGCATTTCCTCGGCGGTGGTGCGTACCGACCTGGTGCGACGCGTCGGTGGTTTCCGCGGCAGTCTGGTCCAACTCAGCGACTACGATCTGTGGGTCCGTCTCGCGACGCTGGGCGAACTGCTGATGGTCGAGGCGCCGCTGACCCGCATGCGCCACACCGGTGGCAATTTCGGGCGACCGTCGCCGGAAGGCCAGCGACGCTCGCAGATCGAGCACGTCGACGTCCTTATGCGTTACGCCGAGTTTCCGCTGGCGCGGCAACTCCATCGCATCTTCCCCGATGTGGTCGATCGCCGCGCGCTACCCGCGGAGGCGGTTCTTGCCTTGGCTCTTTCGCGCCGTGGTCGGAGCTTGCGCCATGACCTTTTTGCCGACCGGATTGTCGCCCGTGTCCTGGACGACAAGGCCGCCCGGGCGCGTGCCGTCGAGCGGCATGGTACCGGCTTCATTCACGACTTCCTGGCGGTACGGGCACAACTGGAGACGCGGCTCGTATCCACCGGCGAGGCACCGTGAGCGGTGAACCCTCGCTGGACGACGCCGGCCGCGGGACGGTGGATTGGCTCGGCTCAGTCGCGGCGGGCGACGGCTTCGCCGTCGAGCGATGGCCGCTGGCGCAATCAGGCCAATGGCGACTAGATGACGGCTCTATCATCCATCGCACCGGCCGCTTTTTCAGGGTGACTGGCCTGCGCTGTGGGTCATTTCAGCAGCCGATCATCGAGCAACGCGAGATCGGCACCCTGGCATTTCTCATCCGCCGCACCGGCCACGGACCCGAAATCCTGCTTCACGCCAAGGTCGAGCCCGGAAATGTGAACGTGGCGCAGATCGCGCCCAGCGTGCAGGCGACCGCCAGCAATCTCGACCAAGTTCACGGCGGCGCCCGGCCGTGGGGTGCCGCCTATGTCGCCAGCAGCACCGCCACGCGGCTGAGCAATACGCTGGAAAGCGAGCAGGCAACCCGCTTTCTCGACAAGCTCAACCGAAATTTGTCGATCGTCGCCGACGTCGATCCGTCGCCCGGCACACCGTTTCGCTGGGTGCCCGTCACAACATTGCTGCGGCTGCTTGACCGGGACTTTGTCGTCAACACCGACGCCCGTTCGGTCCTGGCGACGATGCCGTGGGACGTGTTGGCGCCAAACGGCCCGTTCACCGCGCCGAGCGACGAATTTGGCGAGGCGCTGCGCGATTCCTTCGCCCGACCGGCTGACACGGCGGTCTTGGCCACGTCCGACCAGCGCCTGGCGCTTGCGCGCCGATCGGGCGACGCTGCAACAGCGGTGCCTTTGGACGCGCTCGACGGCTGGGATGTCGGGGCCGACGGCGGCGTGACGAGCGCCGCATCGCCTCTGAGTGTCCGTCATATCCGAGTCTCGTCCCGCTCGCGCGAGGTGAGCCAATGGGACCAGCCGATCCTCGACACCGCACATGCGGCGCGGGCAGACCTGACGGCGACGCGCGTCGCGGGGACGCTGCGCTTCGGCTTCAGCCTGTGTCGCGAGCCTGGGCTTTTGCGCCGTGTCGAGCTTGGCCCGACATGGCTCGGCCTTGAAACCGCCACGGCGCCGGACGGTTCGGAAACCGGACGCGTCGTGGCGCATTGCCGCCAGTCGGACGAAGGCGGCAGGTTCTTCCAGGACGTCACACTCTATCGCATCCTCGACCTGGGCGAGCGAGCGCCCGATCCGGCCAAGTTGTGGCTGTCACTTTCTGAAATACGTGCCCTGCTCGATCGCGGCGGCTATCTGACCAACGAGGCCCGCACACTGATCTCGCTTCTCATGCGGCGCCTCGTGTCTTAAACGCCGGCCGGGCATTGACTGGACGCCGGCGGCAGGCTCGCTACGGCACGATCATGGAGAATATGATGAAAGTCTCGGAAGCGGTCATCACCCGCCGCTCGATGCGTGTCTTCAAGCGGCAGCCGGTGCCGCGCGAAGCCGTCGAGTGGATCATCACGACCGCCAACCGCGCCGCCTCCAACGGCAACCTGCAGCCGTGGAAACTCTACGTCACCATGGGCAAAGCGCGCGATCGGTTATCGGGCGCGATCCTGGCGGCGATCGATTCCGGCGAGCCGGACACGCGTGAATACGACGTCTACCCCAAGGTGTTCGGCGCCGAGTATGACCACCGGCGCAAGACCGTGGGCAAACAGCTCTACACGTTGCTCGGCGTGCCGAAGGGTGACGAAGCCGGCATGGCACGCCAGTTCCGCAAGAACTACGAGTTCTTCGGCGCGCCTGTGGGCATGATCCTGTGCGTCGACCGCGCCATGGGTGACGGCCAGTGGATCGACTGTGGCATCTTCCTTGACCAACTGATGCTGCTGGCGCGCGAGAAGGGCCTGCACACCTGCCCGCAGGCGGCATTCGGCCGCTACCAGCGGATCGTGCGGCGCGAACTTGGCGTGCCGGACGAGCAGATCGTGATCTGCGGCCTGGCGATGGGCTATGCCGACGAGGCTGATGTGCCCAACAACCTTTATACCGATCGCGCACCGATCGATGCGTTCACGCGCTGGTACGAGGCCTGAAAGACCGAAATTGAGCGTCAGCTCACGAGACGCGGATTGCCGCTGCCTGACCCGTGACTGACGGTCGCCATGTAGCCCTGGCAGCCGAGAATCCTGTGGCGGAGCGGCCGGGTTCTGCTAAATCACTGCCGCTGCGCGGACCGGCGCGCCTCCCATGCGCCGCGAAACTGCCGCCCGTTCCGGAGGCTTTTGCTTGGCGACCCTGAAAGCCGAGGTGCCGTTGCGCATCGTCGGCGTTCTCCTGAGCTTGTTGCTCGTGGCGCTGTTCCTCTTCCTGCATTGGGGGCCATGGATTCGCTGGCCCGGCGCTATCGTCGGCGCCGTCGCGCTGATGATCAGCCTGGGCATGGGTGTGCTGCTGCCGTTCAGCGCAGGCGTCGACTGGCTCAACGAGAAGATCGGCAAGGTATGCGACTGGTTGATCTTGCTGGCCTGCCTGGTGAGCGCCGGCAACGCCATGGTGCGCTACGCCTACGACACCAGCTCGAACGCCTGGCTCGAGATCCAGTGGTACATGTTCGCCGTTATCATCATGTTCGGCGCTTCGTACACGCTCAAGCGCAACGAACACGTCCGTGTCGACATCTTGTACGTGGGGTTGAGCGAACGGCAGCAAATCTGGGTCGACATCATCGGCACCGTCCTGTTCCTGCTGCCGGCCTGCATCCTACTTAGCTGGTTGTCGTGGCCGTTCTTCGCCCAGTCCTACGCGGTCAATGAGTACTCGAGCAACGCCGGTGGCCTGTTGCGCTGGCCGATCAAGCTGGTGATGCCGCTCGGCTTCGCGCTTCTCGCGCTGCAGGGGCTGTCCGAGCTCATCAAGCGCATCGCCGCGCTCGAAGGCCTGAAAGTGGCCGATCTCGAAGCGCACTACGAGAGGCCCGTGCAATGACCTTGCTCGAGCTGATGCCGCCGCTGATGTTCGGCGGGCTCGTGGTGTTCATGCTGTTCGGCTACCCGGTCAGCTTCTCGCTCTCGGCAGTCGGGTTGTTCTTCGGCTTCATCTCGATTCATTTCGGATATTTCGACCTCAACTTTCTGCAAGCCATACCGGGCCGCGTGTTCGGCAGCATCCTGTCGAACGAGTTGCTGCTGGCGATCCCGTTCTTCACCTTCATGGGCGCCATTCTGGAGAAATGCGGCCTGGCCGAGGACATGCTTGAATCGATGGGCCAGCTGTTCGGGCCGGTGCGCGGCGGGCTGGGCTATTCGGTGATCATCGTCGGCTTCATCCTCGGCGCCATCACCGGCACGGTCGCGGCGCAGGTGATCGCCATGGCGCTGATCACGCTGCCGGTGATGATGCGCTACAACTACGACATGCGCTACGCCACCGGCGTGCTGGCGGCGTCGGGCACGATCACCCAGCTGGTGCCGCCGTCGCTGGTACTGATCGTGCTCGCCGACCAGCTCGGCCGGTCGGTCGGCGACATGTATCTTGGTGCCTGGGGGCCGTCGCTGCTGCAGATCGCCTTGTTCGCGCTCTACACGCTCTACCTCAGCATCGCCTATCCGGCGAGAGTACCGCCGGTGCCGCGCACCCTGAGCGGCTGGCCGCTGTTCGTGAAATGCATGTGGGGCATCATCCCGTCGGCGGTACTGATCTTTCTGGTGCTGGGTACCATCATGCTCGGATTGGCGACGCCGACCGAGGCCGGCGCGATGGGCACTGTCGGCTCGATCCTGCTGGCCGTAGTGCGCAACGCGCCGCTGACCCGGTTCGACCGTTGGACCTTCGGCGCCGGCATCGCCGCCGCCCTGGTCGGCACCGCTATTGGGATGGTCGCGTTCAAGTCGCTGGCCTTCAAGGCGGCGTTCACGGTGATGTTCGCGGCCATCGTCTGGCTCTGCTGGCGGGCCTGGCAGACCACCGATCTGCGCGCCCTGATCATCCAGGCCTTTCAGGCCACGATGCGGATCACCGCCATGGTCGCCTTCATCCTGGTCGGCGCCACCTGCTTCTCGATCACCTTTGCGGGCGTTGACGGCAACAAGTGGGTCGAGCACCTGATGTCGTCGCTGCCGGGCGGCGTTTGGGGCTTCCTGATCGTCGTCAACCTGTTCATCTTCTTTCTGGCGTTCTTCCTCGACTTCTTCGAGATCGCCTTCATCATCGTGCCGATGCTGGCGCCGGTGGCCAAAACCCTGCTGACGCCGGTGGTCGGCGCCGACGCGGCGCTGATTTGGTTCGGCGTCATGCTGTGCGTCAACATGCAGACGTCATTCATGCACCCACCGTTCGGCTTCGCGCTGTTCTACCTGCGGAGCGTCGCACCTAAGGAAGTGAAGAGCTCGGACATCTATTGGGGATCGGTTCCCTGGGTCGGCCTTCAGGTCATAATGGTCGCCCTCGTCATCGCCTTCCCCAAGACGGTAACCATGTTCCTCGACAAGCCGCACGGCGTCGACCCCAGCAAGGTGAAGATCGACATCCAGGCGCCGCAGCAGGACGACGACAACCCGCCGCCGATCGTCATCCCGCCGCCCAAAAACTGATCGCCGAGCGCGGCGTCTGTCGTCGTCCGGCAATGACGCAATAAAGAACCCCGCCGAAGCGGGGTTCCAGGAAATCGGCGGTGACCGCCTAAAGCTTGTTCTGAGCCGAGGCCCGGAACATGAAGTTGTCGAAGGTGCCTTCGGCGACGCGGAACCACAGCACTTGGTCGTTGCGGAACGCCTTCCACTGGTCGAAGACTTTCTTGAACTTGGCGTTCTTGGCGGAGGTCTCTGCGTACAGCTCGACCGCCGACGCGTAGCACGCTTCCATCACTGCCTGCGGGAACGGCAGCAGCTTGGTGCCGGCCGCGACCAGCTCGCGCAGCGCCTTGGGATTTTGGGCGTCGTACTTCGCGACCATCCAGGTGTGCGCCTTGGCGCAGGCGTTCTCGAATGCTGCCTGGTAGGACTTGGGCAGTTCGTTCCACTTGGCGATGTTGGTGAACATTGACAGCTGCGGGCCGCCTTCCCACCAGCCGGGGTAGTAGTAGTTGGGCGCCACTTTGTTGAAGCCGAGCTTCTGGTCGTCATAGGGGCCGACCCATTCGGCGGCGTCGATCGTGCCCTTTTCCAGCGCCGGATAGATCTCGCCGCCGGCGATCTGCTGCGGCACGACGCCGAGCCTGGTCAGCACCTGGCCGGCGAAGCCGCCAATGCGCATCTTGACGCCCTTGAGGTCCTCGACGGTCTTGATCTCCTTGCGGAACCAGCCGCCCATCTGCGCGCCGGTGTTGCCGCAGGTCACGGCGTGGATGTTGTATTCCTTGTAGAACTCGTTCATCAGCTCTCGGCCGCCACCGTGGATCATCCAGGCGTCCTGCTGGCGCGCGTTGAGGCCGAACGGCACCGCCGTGTCGAAGGCGAAGGTCGGGTCTTTGCCGACGTAATAGTAGGACGCGGTGTGGCCGCACTCGACCGTGCTGGTCTGCACGGCGTCGGCGACCTGCAGGCCGGGCACAATCTCGCCGGCCGCAAAGACGCGGACCTGGAACTTGTTGTCGGTGGCGTCGGCCAGCGCCTTGGCCATGGTCTCGCCGGCCCCGTAGATGGTGTCGAGCGATTTGGGAAAGCTCGATGCCATGCGCCATTTGATTTCCGGCATGGACTGCGCGATGGCCGGTGCGGCGAGCGAACTGGCAGCGGCAACAGCCGCGCCGCTACCCGCGGCACGGACGAACTTGCGACGATTCACTTACAGACCTCCTGCTGAGAGTTTCCCGCGCGATGCATCGGGCGCTTGGCCCGGCCGTGTCGGCCTGCCGCCGGGGGCGGCGGATAATACGCATCGGCGCGCGGATTCCCAGCGAATCCGTTGGCGCCACGGCTGTGCTGGCGACGATTTGACCGGATCGCCTTGCGCTGCAGCCAGCCTGCAAGGACCTGACGGACCGCGGCCGACCTAGTGCCGGCTAGCCTGGCCGCCGTCGACGCTGAACACCACCCCGGAGGTGTAGGCCGAGCGGTCGGAGGCGAGGAACACCGTCAGGTCGGCGATCTCCGACGGTTCGCACGGCCGCCCGAACGGCAGGTGCTTGGTCAGTTCCGGCCAACGCTCCGGATCGCCGAACTGCTTTTCCGCCTGTGACCGCATCAAGGTTACCATTCGGTCAGTGCGGGTCGCTGGCGGGTTGATGGCCACCACCCGAACGCCTTGGTCGACGCTCTTGGATCCCACGGCGCGGGTGAACTGCATCAGCGAGGCGTTGCCCATCGAGCCGGTGACGTAGTCATACGTTGGCAGTTCGCCGGCCAGGCCGATGATGTTGACGATCACGCCGCGCTTGCGGGCGTACATCCGCTCCAGCATGGCGCGCGTGGTGTTGATGTAGCCAAACACCTTGAGCTCCCAGGCAGACCGCCACTTGGCCTCGTCCATGGCGAACAGGTCGCCACGCGGAATGGCGCCGGCGTTGTTGACCATGATGTCGGCCTCGCCGCAGGACGCGACCAGCGCCCGCGCCGCGTCGCCGACGCTGAGGTCGATCGGATGAACCTGGACCGGCACGTTGAAGCGCCCGCGCAGACGCTCGCGCGCCGCCGCAAGGTTGTCGGCGCTGCGTGAGGCGATGTGGATGTGGCAACCCTCGGCGGCGAAGGCCTCGGCGCAGGCGTAGCCGATGCCCTTCGAACCACCGGTGATCAGCACGGTCTTGCCGGCAAGGTGCATGTCCATGACGTGTTCCTCGGGTGTGACGAAGCGTCGCTCTTGTCGCATGTCCACTGCACCGGCGCGACGGCCCCCCGACCGATGTCACCGGATGAGAATATCCCCGCTATGCATTCGAAATAGTCATGTTGCGCCGGGTGCATTGCTGGCTTGCGGGTTGCTGCATCGCAATGCGACGAAGCCACACCATTTATGTCTCGTAGTCGGCCACAGTTTTTTAGAGCCGGCAACGGGAGGAGCGCTCTGACCTCGGCGTAAACCAGGAGGTTGGACATGCTCCGCAACGACACCCTTTCGACCATCAAATCTGCGATCGCGCGCGGCGAGCCGGTTGTTCCGACACCAGAGCAGGTGCGCGCCTTGCAGGGCGAAGCGCACCGGTTGCGCGCGGCGGAAATCGGCCGGCTGTGGAACAGCTTCATCGCCTGGATGCACCGGCCCACGTCGCTGCCCAACGGCAAGATCGACGTCGTGATTGGACACTAAACGGAGTTCAACCATGAGTACCATCAGCACCACTCTCGGCCACGCCGGTCGAGCCTCACCGCCTGCCAGCACGACGTGGCATTCCGCGTTCGACGTGGTTCGTCTTTGGCTGCGTCGCAGCCGCGAGCGCGCCGAGTTGGCGCGCTTCAGCGAACGCGACCTGCGCGATATCGGAATCACCGTCTCCGACGTCCAGTGGGAGATCAACAAGCCGTTCTGGCGGCCATAACACTCGCGCCACGGCCCGCCGCCCAGGCGGGCCGGGGCTGGCACCTGTCGCAATGAGGCGGAGACTGCTAATCAGGAAGGTACGGCACCTCCGCGCACGGTAACAGCGTCGCGCGGACGCCTACTTGGCGGGCACCGCACGTCGGCTTCATCCATTTGCCCGGCACATCGGGAGATCGCGTGTCCGTCCAAGCCACGACAGGCGACTCCCCTGAACCCCGACCGTCGCTCACGCCATCGCTGATTGCGGTGCTTGCGGCACTGTCGGCATTCGCACCGTTGTCGATCGATATGTACCTGCCGGCGTTGCCGACGATCGCGGCCGATCTCGGCGCCACGCGCGCCGACACGCAGCTGACCCTGACGTCGTTCATGCTCGCCTTCGGTTTCGGGCAGATTTTCTACGGCCCGCTCGGCGACCGCTTCGGGCGCCGACCGGTGCTGTTGATCGGTCTATGCCTGTACCTCGGCGCCAGTATCGCCTGTGCCTGGGCGGCCCGTATCGAGCACCTGATCGCACTACGCTTCGTGCAGGGCCTGAGCGCATGCGCCGGCGTCGTCATGGCCCGCGCCATGGTCCGCGACCTCGCCGAGCGCGATCGCGCGGCCCAGGTCATGGCGATCATGATGGCCTGCGTCAGCGTCGCGCCTATGCTGGCGCCGATGATCGGCGCCGTAGTGCTAGATGTCGCCGGCTGGCGGGCGATTTTCTGGACCCTGGCCGGGTTCGGCTTGGCGGCGCTGGTCGCCGGTGGCTGGGGTGCACCAGAGACCCTGCGGCCGGAGCGCCGCGCGCAACTGGCGCTGGGCATCATACTGGCGCGGTTCGCTGACCTGCTGCGCACCCGCGACTTCATTGGCTATGCTCTGCCACCGGCCTTCATGTTCGCCGCGATGGTCGCGTTCCTGTCGGCCTCGCCGTTCGTCTACATCGAGCGCTACGGCCTGGCGCCCTATGCCTATGCCGTGTTGTTCGGCCTCAACGTCGTGGCGGTGACCGTCGGCAGCACCGCCAGCAGCCGCCTGGTGCCGCGCTTCGGCGCCGAAAGGATTCTGCGGCGGGTGGTCGTGGTGCCGGCCGTCATCGGCGCGGTCCTGATCGTTTGCGGCTTCATAGAGGCGCGCACGGGTGCGATCGGGCTGTGGCCATTCGTGCCGCTCACGGTGCTGATGATCGGCGCCATGAGCGTGGTGGCGCCCAACGCCAACGCCTGCGCACTGCAGCGCTACCCGCACATTGCCGGCACGGCGGCGTCACTGCTGGGCGTACTGCAGTTCGGTGCCGGCGCCGCCATGGGCGCGCTGGCCGGTCACCTCCTCGACGGCACGATCTGGCCT
>DATFGV010000568.1:0-4466 GCA_035249115.1 Vineibacter sp. | reverse complement strand
CCGCTTGTAGAGCACGTTGCCCAGACCCCAGCAGGCGCCGGCGCCGACCGCCAGCGCGAATCCACTAGCCGTCACGTCGCCGCCGATCGACAGACCGACCAGTAGCAGGCCGATCAGCGCTACCGCGACGCCCAGCGCCTGCTGGCGGGTCGGACGCTCGCCGATCGCCAGGGCGAACAGGATGGTGAACGGTGCCTGGGTGTGGTCGAGGATGGCGGCGATGCCCGGCGCCAGGCCGGCGGCCATGGCGCTGAACAGCAGCGCGAACTGGGCCACGAACCAGGTGGCGGCGATCGCCAGGAACAGTGGCCAGCTCACCGCCGGCATCGCCAGCCAGAGTATTGGCAGGGCCGGCAGCAGAAAGCGCAGCGCCGTCAGCAGCAGCGGCGGGAATGAGTCCAGCCCGACGCGCATGGCCGCGAAGTTCACGCCCCAGATAACGGCGACGAGGAGCGCGAGCGCGATATGGGCCGGGGGCATCAGGTGTGGATCGTCGTTGGTGCGCGACGATAGCCATCCGAACGACACGTGGCGAGGTATGCGAGCGGCGAAATCACTGCTGCATGGTGAGCCTGTCGAACCTCGCAGCCAGCACGGACCTCGGTGCGACAGCCTTCATGGTTCGACAAAGCTCACCATGGAGGCTTGCACAGACAAGTCACTCAGCACCGCCCTTGATCGCCGGCAGCCCGGCCTGCGCCCGCGTCTCGTCGATGATCTGCCGCACCCGCTGGCGGAACGGCGGATACTGCATGCTGAACTCCTCGACCAGCCGGCGGTTGTCGATCAGGAAATTGCCGGACCGCTCGCGACCGCCGTTGTCCTTCTCGAAGCTGATGCGCGCCTCGGGCAGGAAGCCACACACCATGTCCGCAAGCTCGCCGAGGCTGATGCTGTGGCCACCGGTGCTGTAGATTGTATGTTTCGGCGCCTCGGCCATCGTCACGCGCGCAAACACCTCGGCCACGTCGTCGACATGCACGGGAATGCGCATGGCATCGCGGAACGGGAAGGAGACCGCCTCGCCACGCGCCGGATAGGTGATGCAGTTCACGTGGTCGACCGAACCGCGCAGCTTGTCGGGCCCGGTGACGTTGGCCGGCCGGATGCCGGTGATGCGCATCTTGAACTTGTCGCGGTAGTCCTGCGCCTGCCATTCGTTGAAGATCTTGTGCTTGGCGTACTGGTAGTCGCCGTAGCAGAAATCGTCCTCGTTCACCGCCCGCTCGCCGAAATGCTTCTGCTGGCCGCTGACCGCCAGCGAACTGGCGTAGACCGTATGCGCCACGCCGCACAGTCGTGCCGCCTCAAAGCAGTTCTCCATGCCCAGCACGTTGAGCTTGAAGGCCACGCGTGGCGGCAGCTCGCTGCCGATGTAGTACGACAGGTTCACCAGCCGCGTCGGCTTGGCCGCCGCTGTGACCGCCATCACGTCGTCGAATTGCGCCACGTCGCCGCGCAGCGCCGACACCCGATCGCCCAGCGCCGCGAAGGCGCTGGTCGGCGCGATGTCCATCACCGTGACCTGTTCACCGCGTGCCACCAGCAATGGCACCAGGCGCCGCCCGATGAACCCGGCGCCGCCGACGACCAGAACTGACATGGCTTGTCCCTCCCCGCCGGCCGGCACGGTGCCGGGCTCGACGTCTAGAGGCGATCCTATACGTTCGCACGACGCTGCGCGCCGTTGGTTGCCAATTCGTGATTTGGCCGCCGCCGCAGCGAGGCGTAGGACGATGCGACCTGCAATCGCCGCAAGGATGTGGCAGCCATGCGTACACGGGTCATCATGATCGCCGGCCTCGCGACGCTGCTGGCCGGCGTCGCGCAGACACAGGCGCCGGCCAGCGATCTGGAGCGCTGCGAAAGCCTCAACGCCCTCTACGAACGCTACCTGGGCAAGAAGGGTGAGGGACAGCCCGGACCGAACCTCGACGCCAAGGGCGCCATCGAGCAGTGCCGGCGCGGCAACACCACCGACGGCATTCGCACCCTGGAGAGGGTGCTGCGGGCCAACGGCTTCAAGGTTTAGGTCGCAGGCCGCAGCCGCACTAGCGGTCGCGTTCAGGCCACCAGCCGCCACGCCAGCTCGGCCCGTTCGCGGGCCGCGTCACGGCTCTTGACCGCGTCGGGCGAGGCGGCGGTGCCGTCGAGGTGCCGCTTGTAGACGCCCTGGGCGATCGCGGCCAAGCGGAATAGCGAGAACGCCAAGTAATAGGTCCAGTGCGCGATCTCTCGGCGGCCGGTGCGGGCGCAGTAGGAAGCGACATAGTCGGCCTCGGCCGGGATGCCGGATGCCGCGAAATCGACATCGGAAAAGCCGTGCGGCCGCGTGGTGAAGTGATAGCCGATGCAGTTGTACGCCAGGTCGCACAACGGATGGCCGAGCGTGCTCAGCTCCCAGTCCAGCACCGCCACGATGCGCGGCTCGGTGGGATGCACGATCAGGTTCCCCAGCCGGTAGTCGCCGTGCACGATGGAGGTCGGATCCTCGTCGGGGATGTTGGCGAGCAGCCATGGCGCCAGCTTGTCCATGGCGGCGATCTCTTCGGTCTTGGTCTCCTGGTATTGCCGCGTCCAGCGCGCCAGCTGCCGGGCGATGTACTGGCCTTGCTTGCCGTAGTCCGCCAGACCAACGGCCGCGTAGTCGACGCTGTGCAGCCGGGCCAGCACGGCGTTCATCGAGTCGAAGATGGCGGCGCGCTCGCCAGGCGTTGCGTCCGGCAACGACGCGTCGATCAGGATGCGGCCCTCGACCGCATCCATGACGTAGAACATCTGGCCGATGACGCTGTCGTCAGTGCACAGCACGCGGGTGCGCGGCACCGGCACCCCGGTGTCGGCCAGCGCCGTGATCACCCGGTACTCGCGGTCCACCTGGTGGGCCGAATGCAGCAGCCGGCCCGGCGGCTTCTTGCGCAGCACGAAATCACGGCGCTCGCCGCCGGCCAGCGCCGCCGACAGCAGGAAGGTCGGGTTCGACTGGCCGCTGCCGAACTGCTGCACCACCAGGTCGCCGCGCCAGCCCTCGATGTGCCGCGCGAGGTAGCGATCGAGCGCCGCCTCGTCGAAGCGGTGGCGCGACGCCACCGGCGCGGTTTCGGCAAAAGCGCCCATCGCGTCAGCACCCCTGCCCTACCACCAGGGATACGGCTTGGGCAGGTCGCGGCTTGGCCGGCCCGGGAAGTTGGGCTTGCGCTTCTCCAGGAAGGCGGCGATGCCCTCCTTCGCTTCCGGCGATGTTGCCAGAGCCCGGTTCAAGGCAGCATCGACGTTCAGCGCCGCGTCGGGATGGTCGGCGGCCGCCGCGCGCCACAGCAATTGGCGCGATAGCGCGGTGGCCACCGGCGAGGTGTTGTCGGCGATCTCGCGCGCGATCTCCCGGGCGCGGGCCAGCAACCGGTCAGGCGGCACGATCTCGGAGACGAGGCCTGCCTTCAGCGCCTCCTCGGCGCCAACCATGGCGCCGGCGTAGATCCAGCGCAGCGCTTGCGGCAGGCCGACGATGCGCGGCAGGAACCAGGCGCTGCCCGCCTCCGGTACCAAGCCGCGGCGGGTGAAGACGAAGCCGAAACGCGCACCCTCGGCGGCGACGCGGATGTCCATCGGCAGCGCCATGGTGATGCCGACGCCGACAGCAGGCCCGTTGATGGCGGCGATCACCGGCTTGAGGCTTTCGAAGATGCGGGTGACGAAACGATCGTCCGGCGATGGATCGGCCGGCGCTTCGGCGTCCTTGGCGAAGAAGCCACTGTCGGGCGACATATCGGCGCCGGCGCAAAAGGCGCGGCCGGCGCCGGTAACGATCACGACGCGCACGGTGTCGTCGGTGTCGGCGCGCCGGAAGGCGGCGACCAGGTCGCGGCCGAGTTGCTGGTTGTAGGCGTTGAGCTTGCCGGGGCGGTTCAGCGTCAGCGTCATGACGCCGTCGCTGATGTCGACCAGGACAGTCGGTTCGGTCACGGGCGGCGTCTCCTTCAAGGGTCGGATCGACCGGGCGGCGTTCAGCTCGGCTTGTAGCCGATGGCGTCGATGATGGTCTTCCAGCGGTTCAGATCGGCGGTCATCCGCTCGCTGAACGCGTCGGGGGCTCCAGGCTGAACATCGAGACCCAATCCGACCAAACGCTCGCGTACCGCCGGATCATCGACGACCGCCGTCAGCTCCTTGTGCCAGGCGTCGACGATCGGCTTGGGCGTCTTGATCGGCACGAAGAACGTATACCATCCCTCGATCAGGATCTCCTTGTAGCCGAGTTCCTGGGCCGTCGGGATGTCGGGCGCCGCCTGCGCGCGGCGGCCGCCGGCAGTCAGCAGGATGCGCAACTTGCCGGCGCGGTGATGGTCGAGGAAGTCCGTCAGGCCGCCACAGCCGGCCGGGACGTGACCACCGGCGAGATCGGCGATAAGTGGCGCGGCGCCGCGATAGGGCACAGGCTCGAGCTTCACACCAACGGCGTTGCCCAG
>DATFGV010000567.1:0-3141 GCA_035249115.1 Vineibacter sp. | reverse complement strand
GTCGCGCTCGGCGTGGTGCTCGATCCGGCGCTGTCGGTCGTCGCGTTCGCGCAATCGGCCGCGCCGCCGCAGATCCGGATCAACGCCCGTGTCGAGGGCTGGGACGAGCTCAGCTTCGAGCCGCGCACCTGGCGCTGCGGCCGCTGCGATCCGCCGATCATGGTGACGGCGCAGCAGTCCAGCGTCGCCTGGCAGGCGCACGATCCGCCGCGCATGCGCGCCGCCGACAGCCGCGCTTTCGCCGACATGGTGCTGGCCGATTCCGGCCAGCGCGCCGATTTTGTCGAGAACCTGCTGGGGCATCTTCGGCAACGCTTCCCGGCGCACGAGGTGCGCGCGACGTTGTCCGGCCGCAAGACGATCGGCGGCTTCGCGTTCATCGAAGCGCAGGTGACGTTGCGCCGCGACTCCGACCTGACCTCGATGGCGAGTTACACCGCCGTCCACAAGGGCGCCATGATCCAGCTGGCCGCGATGTACGTGGTGTTTGGCCCGCGACCGCTGGCGGTCCGTGAGATCGAACGCTTCCTGGGCGGCGTGTCGATCGAGGAGTAGGGCGCTCGAATCCCTCTTGACAGTGAGTATTTGCTCATATTAGATGAGCATACACTCATTATTGGGAGGGTGGCGATGCTGCTCAAGGCGCCAATCGAGTTGCCCGCGGCCGGTGCGCCGGGCTCGCGCTGGACGGAGGTGGCCGACGAATGCTCGCCACGCGGCTCGCGCGCCGCGTCAGACATCCATCCCCTGGACGCCCTGTGCGACCAGCTCAGCGACGCCGCCGCGAGCGCGGCGTTTGCCACCGACGAAACCCGCGACCTGGCGGGGCTGTGTCGCCTGGCGCTGCGGCAGGTGGCGGCCTTGCGCGCCCGCGGCCGCGATGCCCTGCCGTGGCGGGTCGGCCTGTTCGGCAGCGCCCACGTTACGCGGCGCCAACTGGCCTACCGCCATCCCGGCGGCCCGGGATCGGTTAAGTTCCTCGACCTCGACAGTGGCCGGCGCTGCGCGCCGCCGCGGCCGGAGATCCGCTACGGCGCGGCGGTGGACTCCGATTCTCACGTCACTACAGAGGGTTGCGGCGCATTGCTGCTGTCTGAAGATGGCCGCTTGGTGTATCTGCCGCCGTTCCATACCTGCGCGGTCCGGAGCCTCGGCCTGCCGTGGTTCAGGCCGCAGCCGCTTGAGGCCGGGGTCTGAGCGGCCACGGCCTCGTGACCGGTGGAATAGGCGGCGGATGCCCGGGTTCGTAGGTGCGACCAACGGCCTTCGGCCGGCGGGGTCCGGCGACGGATGCTTCCAGTTTCGCTGGGCCGTAGGACGTCATCAAACAATCGGCTTGACAGTGAGTGTGTACTCACATATGTCGTTCGCCATGCTGGCATCATGGAGGCTCAGATGAGCTTTCTCACCGAACTTCGACAGGTTGAGACACCGTCCCACCGCAGCCGCTCGGCCCCCCTGCACCAGGAATGGGCGCCACGGCGCCGGCCGGCGCGGTCGGCCGCCACGCCGCATCCGTTCGCGAAGGCCATGGCGATCGCGACGCTGACCTACGCGATCGCCACCACGAGCCTGTTGCTGGGCATCGGGCCGCACCTGCCGTCGGGCATGCTGGCGGCCGGCTCGATCGGTGGCGCGCTCGCCATGCTGGTCGTCGCCAGCCTGCTCCCCGCGGTCGTCACCGCCATGCTGGTCCGCCAGTCGCGGCGCGCCTGGGGGCTTGCCCGCATGGCGGCGACCTATGTGCCCCTGTTCCTGCTGGTGGCGGCGCTGCAGTTCGGCGGCAGCGCGGCGGAAGCCTGGTGGCCGCTGGGTGCGATGCCCGAGACCACGCGCTAACCGCGCGATCAATCACCAAGCGACGACAACCACTGCCGGCGCGCGATCGCGCCGGCAGTCGCATTTCGGGCCGTCGCGCGCCGAGCCTCGCATCGTAGGCCGCTGACGCCAGCAGACCTTGTTCATGCCTCAGGATGAAGATTGCCAACAGTGAGAATGACAGCGCTTCTTTGTTCGTCCGCGCGGGTTACGGATCGTTAGCCGCCGGCAATCCTCAAATATCAACGGACCTGCGTGGACATTCCCAGAATCAAGAAACAGGGAATCTCGAACCAGGTCGCCGCGCACGTCAACCTGCCAACGATAGCGGAAATTGACGGCAGACAATCGGGGCGCAGGCTGCCACGATTGCGCAAACCAAGAGGAGGAAACAAGACGATGCGGAATATCACCCGCCGTAACGCGCTCGCCGGCGCCGTCGGCCTGACCGCCGTTCCGGGCCTGTCGCACGCCCAAGCCGCCAAGCCGCGCCTGACCGCGATCTCGCAGTGGTCCGCCGGCAGCGACGGCGCGGCCATCACGGCGCTCGGCAAGAAGTTCGAGGAGAGGGGCGGCGTCTGGCAGCATTCGCCGGTTCCCGGCTTCACGACAGAAATGATGAACAAGCTGCGCGCCCAGATCATGGCGGGCGATCCGCCGGCTTGCTCGCAGCTCAAGGGTCCGGAGATCAACGCCTGGTCGAAGATCGCGCCCACCGTGAACCTGGACGAACTCGTCGCCGCCGCCGGCTATGAAAAGGTCGTCGCCCCCGACCTCGCGAAGCTGCACAAGCCGGGCGGCAAGTGGATCGCGCTGCCGTTGCAGATCTACAGCACCAACATGCTGTTCCTCTCCAAGAAGGCGATGGAGAAAGCGAAGACCGACAAGATCCCGGTCACCTGGGCGGAGTTCAACGAGCTGGCCGAGCAGATGAAGGCGAATGGCGTCACGCATCCGCTCGCCAATGGCGGCACCCGTCCCGACGATGGACAGAAGTTCGACGCCTGCGTCGGCGGCATCTCACCCGCGACCTATCGCGCCGCGCTGATGAACCTCGACGTCAAGGCCCTGAAGGGCCCCGAGGTGAAGGCCGCCTTCGCGCAGCTGCGCAAGCTCGCCGACTGGATGGATCCGAATACCGCCGCGCAGCACTACTCGATCAACCTCAAGCGCTTCATCGCCGGCGAGATGGGCATGATGATCCAGGGCGGCTGGGCGCAGGGCGTACTGCTCAATGCCGGCTTCAAGCTCGACGAGTTCATCATCGCGCCCGGCCCGTCGGACAACCGCAAGCCGGTCTTCCTGCTGAACGCCGACGCCTTC
>DATFGV010000566.1:0-11052 GCA_035249115.1 Vineibacter sp. | reverse complement strand
GCAGCTGGCCAAGGAGCACAAGCTGTTCCTGCACGCACACTCGGATGCCGACGCGGTTGACCGGCTGTTCGCCCAGGATCCGGACGCCAGGGTGCTGTGGGCGCATGCCGGCTTCGCGTCGCCGGAGCAAGTGCGCGACATGCTGCGCAAGCACCGCCATCTGTGGGCCGACCTGGCGTTTCGCAGCGACCACGCACCGGGCGGCAAGCTCGATCCCGCCTGGAAGGCAGTGCTGCTCGAATTCCCCGATCGCTTCATGGTGGGCACCGATACCTTTACGCCAGAGCGCTGGCACTACATCGGCGAGCACGCCAACTTCGTGCGCACCTGGCTGGTCGACCTGCCGAAGGAGGTCGCCGACCGCATCGCCTGGCGCAACGGCGAGGCGGTGTTCGGCCGCATGATGAACGGCCGATGAGTGCTGCGTCGGCGGGACGACGTCGATGACGCGCTGTCGCGCTCGCGCGGTTGCGCTTCTTGCGTTCGTGGGCGCGCTGGCGGCGATGTCCGGAGCGGTGGCTTGCACGCCGGCGTTGACGGGTGAGGGGGTGCGGGTGATGCGCTCCGCTACGCATGCCGTGGCGTGGCGGCCGGCGCCGCTGTCGATACCCCTGGCGGCGCATTTCGCCGTCGAGCTGGCGGTGTGCGCCACCGACGGGCGATTGACGCTCGAGACGGTGGCGGTCGATGCCGACATGCCGGCGCATCGCCACGGCATGAACTATCGCCCAAGTGTCGCCGACCTTGGCGGCGGGCGCTTCCGCGCCGACGGCCTGATGTTCCACATGCCGGGCGACTGGCGGCTGATCGTCGACCTGCGCGCCGGCGGGAAAAGCGAACGCCTGACCGACACCATCGTGGTCGAGTGATGTGCGGCGGGCGCCGCCACGGCGCGGTTCGTGACCTCTCCCCAACGGGGAGAGGTCGACGAACGCGAAGCGTTCGGCGGGTGAGGGGGCGGCGCAAAGGCATGCGATGCTCAATGGAAAGCGTTCAGCTTTCACCGCGACCCCCTCACCCGGCGCTGACGCGCCGACCTCTCCCCGTTGGGGAGAGGTGCCAATGCGAAAGCACCGAGTTACCGGAGCCCCAGTCGTGCAGCGCAGCCTGATCGTCCTGCTGGCCGCGACGATGGCGTGCCTGCCGCTGTTGCTGCCGCTGGCGCAGCCGGCGCCGGAGTTCAGCGAGGCCGAGCGGCGACGCATCCTGGCGCACGGGCCGTGGCCGCCGGCGCCGGTGCGCGATCCGAGCAACCGGGTGTCGGGCCGGCCGGACGCGATCGCCCTCGGCGAACGGCTGTTTTTCGATCGCCGTCTGTCGGGCGGCGGCAACATGGCCTGCGACTGGTGCCACACGCCGTCGCTCGACTGGACCGACGGCTTCGCCCGCGGCGTCGGCAGGGCGACGGTCGATCGCAATACGACGGCGTTGTGGAACGTCGGTCACCAGCGCTGGTTCGGCTGGGGCGGCGCCAACGATTCACTGTGGTCGCAGAGCGTGCGGCCGTTGCTCGATGCGCGCGAGATGGACATGACGGCCGGGCGGGTGGCCGAACGGGTGCGCACCGACGCCGATCTCGCCTGTCGCTACGAGCGCGTGTTCGGCCAGCCGCCCGCCTTCATGGACGACGAGACGGTTCTGGTCGCTATCGGCAAGCTGCTGGCGGCGTTCCAGGAGACGCTGGTCAGCGGCCGCACACCGTTCGACGACTTCCGCGACGCGCTGGCGAGCGGCGACACGGCCGGCATGGCGCGCTACCCTGCGGCGGCACGGCGCGGGTTGAAGATTTTCGTCGGCCGCGGCAACTGCGCCGTCTGCCACTTCGGACCGCTGTTCACCAACGGCGAGTTCGCCGATATCGGCGTACCATTTTTCCTGTCACGCGGCGGCGTCGATTCCGGACGGCACGACGGGCTGCGCCGCCTGCGCGACAGTCGCCTGAACCTGCTCGGCCCCTACAATGATGACCCCGATGGCAGATCGGCGGTGCGCACCCGCCACGTCGAGCCGCAACAGCGCAATTTCGGCGAGTTCAAGGTGCCCGGCCTGCGCAACGTCGCCCGTACGGCGCCCTACATGCATAACGGCTCGCTGGCCACCTTGCGCGACGTGGTGCGGCACTACTCCGACCTCAACGAGGATCGCCTGCACGCCGACGGCGAGCGCATCCTGCGACCGTTGCGGCTCAGTCCGGGCGAGAGCGACGACCTGATCGCCTTCCTCGAGTCGTTGTCCGACAGAAGCGCGACCTTCGCGCGCCGGACATCGCCAATCGATCGGACGTGTCCATGAGCCGGTGGCTCCGCTCGGTCGCCGACCGCGGAATGACATTTGGTTGTAGGTCGCGAAGATTATCTACTATCTTCAATGGCGGCAGCGATGCCGGCAGCCGGTGCGTGGATGCGTGAAACAGGCGATTGGGGGTGGCCATGGCCGTCGACCTGACTCTCATCGCGAACTGCGATGACGCCGTGATCTTCTGGCGGATCAAGCGGCGGATCGAGGACTGCTGGGGCTTCGCGATTGAGCGCGAGAAGAAGCTCGGCGACGGCACGATCCAGCGCATCGCGCTCGACAACCGGATGGGATTCAAGGGGGACAAACCCGGCCGAGGCGAACGCCGCCCATCGACCATATGGCCGTTCCAGCGGTTCTGGTGGGCTGACCACTCGGCCAATCTCGGCGACGTCGTCCGGTACCGGGTATGTCCGATGGTGCACAAGGGCGGAAAACTGCAGGAACTGATCAGCGACCGCAGCGGCTGGACGTCATGGACGGCGCTGTCAGGCGGCAAGAAGGACGGCTACGCGTCTTTCTTCAACCGCGGACTGGTGATCTCCCAGTTCATGGCGCGCTATCTCGAGGATCTGCGCGTGAAGAAGAAGCTTGCAACGCGCAAGGAAGCGCTCGTGGTGTTCCGGGACAGCCTCGACGATCACGAGCTGCCGATTCGGCGGTTCCTGTCCGGGGCGCTGCGCGAGCGCATGCTGGCCCTGCTCGCCGACGCGAAAAAGGGCGGGCGGCATGTCTTTGGCGCGCTCTATGAACTGCATGACGACGAGCTGGTCGGCGCGCTTGGCGCCCTGGGCGCGCGAGCCCACGTGGTGCTCGCCAACGGGTCGATCACGGCGAAGAAAGGCGAGCCGGCGGCCCAGGCGCGCAAGCGCGATCAGAATCAGTCGGCGCGCAAGGCGTTGAGAAAATCCGGCGTCGAGGTGTTCGACCGCTTCATTTCACCCGGCGCGCTGGGGCACAACAAATTCATTGTCGTCGCCGACAAGAACCGGAAGCCGATGGCAGTCTGGACGGGCAGTACCAACTGGACGAGCACCGGTTTGTGCACACAGGTCAACAACGGCCTGTTCGTGGAGAATCGCGACATTGCGCGCGAATATCTGGCGCAGTGGAACCGGTTGCGCGAAGCCAAGAGCGCGTTTCCCGACGCGTTGGTCGCCGACAACAGCGAGCCGAAACCGGCGGTCAAGGGCAAGAGCGAGGCCAGCATCTGGTTCACGCGCACGCGCGGCAAGGCCGACCTCAAGGCCATCGACGAGGTTCTCGACGGCGCCAAGGAAGGCATCCTGTTCCTGATGTTTCAGCCCGGCGGCACGGCCACGCTCGGGACCGTGCGGCGCATTCAGCAGAAGAAGAAAGCGCTTTACGTCAAGGGGGTCGTCAGCACGCTGCCGGCCGAGGCGACGGCGGATGAGAGCGAGGTGAGCGTCGACATCCACGGCGCCGACAAGAACTCGTCGGTCAGGCTCGATGTCGTGCAGCCGGCGGGAATCCGCACGCCATTCGCCTCTTGGGCGGCGACCGTGGCGCGCAACGAGTTCATCAAGATGCAGGGCGGCGTCATCGGATTCGCCATCGTGCACTCGAAGCTGATCGTGGCCGATCCGTTCACCAAGCCGGTGGTCATCACGGGCAGCCACAATTTCTCGAAGTCGGCGAGCGAGAAGAACGACGAGAATTTCATGATCGTGCGTGGCAACGACGAGCTGGCGCGCCACTACGCCGCCCACATCTTGTCCGTCTATCATCACTACCGCTGGCTTGCCTACGTCAATGGCCTGCAAGGCAAGGGCAAGTCGCCGGACGGGTTCCTGAGGGAACACGATCGTTGGCAAGACTCGCAGCTCAAGGGGCCGGCGAAACGGGAACTGGATTTCTGGCTGAGGTAGGGCACGCGCCGCTTGGCCGACCTGCCAGCGACGCGCGGGCGCGAGAAGCTTCGCCCATCGCACCGAAAAGGGCGCGATTGCCTGCCGGGGACATGATCGCCTAGTGTCGCGTTGGCGCCGCGCGCGGCGATCTGCAACGTTCCCGGGCGGAGGCAAACGATGATCGATCTCTACACCTGGTCGACGCCCAACGGGCGCAAGGTCAGCATCATGCTGGAGGAGTGCGCGCTGCCCTACACCGTGCACAAGATCGACATCACCAAGCAGCAGCAATTCTCGCCTGAGTTCCTCAAGATCAGCCCCAACAACCGCATTCCCGGCATCGTTGATTCCGACGGACCGGGCGGCCAGCCTTATTCGTGCTTCGAGTCCGGCGCGATCCTGCTGTACCTCGCCGACAAGACCAACCGTTTCCTGCCGGCCGACCGCGCCAAGCGCTTCGACGTCATCCAGTGGGTGATGTGGCAGATGGGTGGCTTTGGCCCGATGCTCGGCCAAACGCACCACTTCGTGCGCTTCGCGCCCGAGCAGGTGCCCTACGCCATCAAGCGTTTCACCGACGAAACGCGCCGGTTGTACGGCGTGCTCGACCGGCGGCTGGCGACCGTGCCGTGGTGTGGCGGCGCCGACTACACCGTCGCCGACATGGTGACGTTCCCCTGGGCGGCGCGGCACGAGTGGCACAAGATCGACCTCGCCGAGTTTCCCAATGTGAAGCGCTGGTACGACACCATGGGCGAGCGGCCGGCGGTGAAGAAAGGGATGGCGGTGCCGTGAGTCGAGGGCGGCAAGCGGCGACAGCCGGGATAGAAGGGTCGGCCCGGCCACTTCGCGTGCTATCGTCGTAGTTCTGGTGACCGTGCCGCTGACACGGACGGCCCGGCACTCGACTGGCAACGGGGCTGTTTACGGTCCGGGCTGGCGCTCTGTCCGGCGATCGCGGCTGGCCCGCGCCGGTGCGGGTTCAGCGATCCGCCATCAGTTGGGTGCCTACGCTGGTTGCTTGCTCAGGCGAGGTGCTGCCAGTTCATTCGTTTCGCTTGGCGCGTACTTGGTGATGAGCGCGTCGAGCCGGCGCAGGGCTTCGGCCTTGCCAGCGACACCGGCGCCACCGGCCGGATACTCATCTGCGCAGAAAAGGTGCACCGCTTCCTCTTCGGAGATTCCGATGAGTCGCGCGATCTTCACAAAAGCGCTGTCGCCGAATGGGGCGCCGAACATGTCGCCAGGCCGCAGTGAATACTCTCCGTTCGGAACGAGATAGAGGCGCAGTTCATCGGCAACCCTCGGCTGCTCGTGCAGGGTTAAGCCGACGATGCACCCACACTGTGTGTCCAGCTCGAACCATGGGCCCATGTCGAACCTGTCCGGCTCGATATCTGCCACGACGGCACGCATCGTCTTGAGAATCGTCAACGTGTCCATGTTTCAGCTTACTGCCAACCCGTCAGCCGAAAGCCCTCAGGCGCATCCCTCTGCTACCGTGTTGAGCGCAGGCGGCACAATATCGCCCAACCTGTTACATATTCGACGCCCAGCAGGCACCAGGGTTTCATCCGAATTGGACCTGTCCTGCTGCTCCGCCTTCGCACCCACGGTCAGTTGTCATGCATCAGCCAGGGTAGTTCGCTCGCGGGTTGGGCACGGAAGCGGTGCAGCAGGAGGAAGATCGTGCGGTCGCCGTCGGGGACGACGAGCACGCCGTCGGCGTCGAGAATCCGGCCGGACACGGCCAGCATTTCCAGGCCCTCGGCCCGCGTCGCCGGCCATTCCGCTGTTGTGAGCAAGCCGAGATCATGTGTCTCGCCAAAGGCGCGCACGTCATCAATTCGCTGCCGGGCCTGGGCCGGGATCGTCTCGTTGGCCCACGACCAGAGAAAGGTTCCTTCACTCGTCGAGACCGAGCCCACCACGCAGAGATCCGCCACGACCGCTTGGTCGGCGCCGACGAACGCCATTTGTCCTACGTCCAGATCCCATCGATAGGCGCGGCCGGCTAGCGCGAACGTCTCGACAAACGAATCATTGCGGGCTTGCATGAGCTTGACTGCCTCACGACTCCATTCTTCCCAATCCCGCTCTTCGCGCGCTTCCATGACCTGACCCACTGCGATCCGGCGAGGGCTTCCAATGCCGCTTCTGCGACATCATCACTTTATCGGGCGAGTCTGTCGACGGAAGACGGCAATGTCCGGAACTTCACATCGTTCGCGGACGGACATTGCCGCGATTTGAGCGGCCTGAACGGCTGGTTCATATGGTCGCAATGTGAGCCGGCCTTGTAGGGTCGTTGGTCGCAACGACCTTGCAGGTCGGGGGAAGGGGAAGGCCCGGATGTCGACGTGGCTCTGGTGTTATTCGGACCGGCTCTCGGCGCGCGCCGGCGAGATGGTGACGCTGTACATTTCAGGCTCCGGCACGCGCTGCGACATCGAGGTGGCACGCCTGGCGGCCGGCCGCGACGCGGTCTGGCGGCGCGAAGGCGTGGCGATCGGCCAGCAGGCAGTGCCGGACAAGCCGCATGTCGTCGGCTGCGACTGGCCGCCTGGCGCGCAACTGCAGGTACCGGACGACTGGCGCAGCGGCTACTACGACATCCTGCTGAAAGCCGATGACGGCGCGCAGGCGCGACACATGCTGTGCGTCAAGGCGGCGCGCCCGTCGGCGCCGGCGGCGCTGGTGCTCGCGACCAACACCTATCACGCCTACAACAGCTGGGGTGGCGCCAACACCTACGCCTGGATCGGCGGGCCGGCGCCGCTAAAGATCCCCGAGGCTGAGGCCGAACGGGTCGTGGCGCCGGTGCTGTCTGCGCGGCGGCCGTTCTCGGCCGGACTGATGAAGCCGCGCGCCGATCGCCACCGCCTGGTCACCGAGTCACGGCGCGGCTTCCAGGAGCGGCCGGTACGCAGCGAGGTGGTGCACGAGATGCGCGCCGGCGGTCTGAACTGGGACTGCCCGGCCGGCTTTCAGGACAAATGGGAACATGCCTTCGTCGCCTGGGCCGAACCCGCCGGTTACGCCTTCGACTACTTCACCGACTACGACCTCGAGGCCGAGCCCGAGGCGCTGGCGCCGTACAAGCTGGTGACGGTCGTCGGCCACAGCGAGTATTGGAGCGCCGGCCAGCGCGCCGAGGTCGAGCGCTTCGTCGATGGTGGCGGTCGCTTCGCGATCTTCTCCGGCAACACCTGCTACTGGCAGTGTCGTTGGGAGGAGGGCGGCCGGCGCTTCGTCGCCTACAAGGGCAAGGCCGAGGATAGCGATCCGTTGGCCGCCGACCCGGCGCGTCGGCATCTGACATCGGGGCTGTGGTCAAGTCCCTGGGTCGGTCGCCCCGAGGCACAGCTGACCGGCCTGTCATTTCTGTTCGGCGGCTATCACCGGATGGCCAATTGCGTGGCGCGCGGCATCGGCGGCTACACCGTCTGGCGCGACGACCACTGGGCGCTGGCCGGCAGCGATCTCTTTTGGGGCGACGTGTTCGGCGACGACTGCCGGCTGGTCGGCTACGAGAACGACGGTTGCCCGTTCACCATCGGCGCCGACGGTTTGCCGCGGCCGGTGTCGCGACTCGGTGTGCCCGACAATCTGGAGATCATCGCGCTGGCGCCGGCGACCCTGGCCGAGCCGGACTCGCCGCATGGCCGCATGGTGCCACCCGAGGCCTGGCCGGTGCTGACGCGCGCCTTCGCCGGCTACGACTCGCCGGAGAACTACCGGCGCATGATGCGTGGCCACGCGGTGATGGCGAGCTTCAGGCGCGGCGACGGCGAGGTGTTCAACGGCGGCACGACGGAATGGGCCTATGGCCTGGCGGCCGGCAATCCCTATGTCGAGCGCATCACCCGCAACGTACTCGACCGCTTCCTGGCACGATGACGGCGGCGGCGGCCACCGCGCAAGGCTCTGAATTGCCACGAATTCCTTGATTCACAAGGAAAATCCGGCGGTTTCGTTGACAGCGTTGGGGGCGGCGGTTAGAACCGGCGCGTATCCGTCGTGGCAATAGGCGCTCGGGTCTTGACGGTTCCCGCGGAGGGGTGGCCGAGCGGCTGAAGGCGGCGGTTTGCTAAACCGTTATACGGGCCTAAACCTGTATCGAGGGTTCGAATCCCTTCCCCTCCGCCATTTGCCTTCCTGCCCTTGCTCGCGCTTGCCCGCGGCTCAACTCTAAGTCATTGGAATTGCACAATTAGTGCAAACTTGCATGCCCGTAGTTGCGTGCCCTTGCCCGCCGCTCACCGCTGAAATATGGTGGGTAGGGCGGTGGGTAGACGGGCAGCGGCGGGTAAGCACGCCAAGATACGCGGACGTGGCTGACCCCATACCACCTAACTAAGTCGCGTCATACCCACCGCAAGGATGGAGACGCCGGGAATGACCAAGGAAATTGCCAAGCTTTCGGCCCGTCGAATGGCGACGGAAAAGCGGCCCGGTATGCATGCCGACGGCGGCGGGCTGTATCTCCAGGTGACGCCGACGGGCGCTCGCACTTGGCTGCTGCGCTACCAGTTGGCCGGCCGGCGCAGGGAAATGGGCCTAGGGTCCGCGTCCGCTGGACCGGATGGCAAGCCCGTCGTCTCGCTGGCCGACGCGCGCTTGAAGGCGGCGGACGCAATGCGGCTTGTTGCGGCGGGTATCGATCCCATCGCGGATCGCGACGCGAAGCGGGCGGCGGCGGTGGTGGAAGCGGCCAAGACGATGACGTTTCGGGCGAGCGCCGAAGCGTTCCTCACCAGCATGCGGGCAGGGTGGCGCAACGCCAAGCACGCGGCACAGTGGGACTCGACGCTCGAAACCTACGTGCACCCGACCCTAGGCGACCTGCCCGTCAGGAGCATCGACGCCGCTCTCATCTTGAAGGTGCTCAATCCGATCTGGCGCACCAAGCCTGAAACCGCATCGCGCGTGCGCGGCCGGGTCGAAGCCATCTTGGATCACGCCAAGGCGCAAGGCGGCCGGGAAGGCGACAACCCGGCGCGGTGGTCCGGCAACCTGCAATACATGCTGCCGAGCCTGCGCGACGTGCGGCTGGTGCGGCATCACGCCAGCATGCCCTACGGCGACATGCCGACGTTCTGGCCTAGGCTGCAGATCGCAGACGGGCAGGGTGCGAGGGCGCTGGAGTTCCTGATCCTGACCGCAGGCCGCACCGGCGAAGTTCTCAACGCGCAGTGGCCCGAGATCGATGACGGTGCGCGGGTGTGGACCGTCCCGCCGGAGCGGATGAAGGGCAAGAAAGAACACCGCGTCCCGTTGACGGACCCGGCGCTGGCCTTACTGCGCAAGCTGGCGGCGGCACGGACCGGCGATCTGATTTTTCCCGGTCAGTCGGAAGGAATGCCGCTGTCGAATATGACGATGCAGGCCGTGTTGAGAAGGCTGCGCGTGCGCGGCACGCCGCACGGTTTCAGATCGTCGTTCCGAACTTGGGTTGCCGAAGAAACGTCGTTCCCGGCTGACGTCGCAGAGGCCGCGCTCGCGCACACGCAAGGCAAGCTGCACGCGGCATATCAGCGTGGCGATTTACTGGAGAAGCGGCGCACGATGATGGACGCTTGGGCCAACTACGTTGAAGGCCGCGGCGCCGACGTGGTGCCGCTGCGGCGGCCCGGCTAATGGCCGTCCCGCTCAAGAACCTGCGGTCCGATAGCTGGCAGGTGATCGAGCGTAACCTTGATCGCAGCCTACACGTCTCGCCGGCGACACTAGCGGCGGCACTTCGGCGCACGATCGCAGGCGATCAGCCCCCGCCATCGGATCGCGTGCTAGCGGCCATCGCCGACGCGCTGGACGGCAAGGTGAAGCGCGGCCGGCGCCGCCAGCTTTTCAACTACTCGACCGCCGTGCTACGACGGGAAGTCGACCGGATGGCCGCGCGCCTGAAAGCCAATGGCGAGCGCGCCTACCGCCGCAAGGCGCTTGAGCACGTCGCGCGCCAGCATGCCGATACGACGGGCGAAGTCCGCGTGCACAGTGTAGCGGCACTTGAAAAACGACTCCGGCGTGCCCGGAAGTCCGGACATTAATTCGCGGCATTTAATGTCAGGCGAGCCGCCGTAGCGTGCTACGTTAACGTTGCGCCACTCAAACGCAGGAGTGGCCAGCAGTGCCGAAGAAAACGAAAGAACTGGGCGACTTGATCGAGCCGACACGGCTCAAGGTCGGCTGGCGCCCGGATGAATTCGCCGCCGCCATCGGTTCAGGGCGTACCTTCGTCGAACGCTTGATCAAGTCACGCGCGATCGAGAGCGTGAAGCTGGGCACCGCCCAAGGCGCCCCGCGCATCATCACTACGTCGCCCAGCGACTACTTGAAGTCCCTGGCCGATCAGGCCGCCTGACATGCCCTACCGCCGGCCGACCGCCAAGGCGCTGCAGATGGCGCGCGCGATGTACGCGCCGCTGTCGCCCGCGTGGCGCAGCCCGGCGCGCAAGCCCGCTGAAAAAGAAAACGCCCGCCAAGACGGGTGTCATCGGCGGGCGAAGTCAAAGTTGATGGAAGGCTCATGCGTACCACCACGGAACACGCGCCACAAGGCGTGATCGCGCCCGCCGCCACCGCGCGGCTCGGAAAACTCATCCCGATGTTGGGCAGCACGCACGATGGCGAGATCGTCGCTGCAGCTTGCGCCATCGGCCGCACCCTGGCTGCCGCCGGGTTGGACTGGCACGCCCTGGCCGAACGGATCACTGCACCGCCGACCACCGCCGACGATCACGACGCCGATGCAGACGACTGGCGCGCCATGGCGGCCGACTGCCTGGGTTGGGAGCCGCTGCTGTCGCGGCGCGAGCGGACCTTCGTCAAGCAAATGGCCGTCGCCTACTACCAGCCGACGGTGAAGCAGCTGGCATGGCTGCAG
>DATFGV010000565.1:0-3862 GCA_035249115.1 Vineibacter sp. | reverse complement strand
CGCCACGACGGCTCGGTGGCGTGGAATATCTTCGTCGGCAACAGCTCGGCGCTGCTCGCCGCCTACCTGCCGGCCGACAGCGCGCGCGCGATCTACGCCGATCCGCGCGCCGTCGTCGCCTGGGGGCCGCCCAACGCCTGCCGGCTGCGCGCCGCGCCGGGCGGCTATCGCGTGAGTGGCCGGTGGGACTTCGCGTCGGGCTGCCGGCAGGCGACCTGGATGGGCGCGCACGCGCTGGTGGTCGAGGCCGACGGCTCGGTGCGGCTGAACGCCGCCGGCAAGCCGACGGTACGCTCGGTGCTGTTCCCGGTGGCGCAGGCAGAGCTGCTCGACACCTGGCACACCATCGGCCTGCGCGGCACGGCCAGCGACTCCTACACCGTCGATGACGTCTTCGTGCCGGAGGCGTTCAGCGCCACGCGCGAGGATCCGGCGCTGCGGCGCGAGTCCGGCCGGCTCTACGCCTTCACCCAGGGCGGGCTGTACGCCGTCGGCGTCGCCGGCGTCGCTTGCGGGCTGGCGGGCGCCATGCTCGACGCGTTCATCGCGCTGGCGCGCGACAAGACTCCGCGCGGCATCGGCCGGCTGGGCGACAATGCCGTCGTCCAGGCCAATGTCGGGCGCATGCGGGCGCGGCTGGACTCGGCGCGCGCCTGGCTGGTCGAGACGCTGACCTCGATCTGGGCCGCCGCCGGCAGCGAGGCGCCGATCGACGTGCCCGACCGCGCCCGGGTGCGGCTGGCCTGCGCGCACGCCACGCACACGGCCGAGGCGGTCGCCGACTTCGCCTACAAGGCGGCCGGCGTCGACGCGATCTTCCTGGGCACCGTCTTCGAACGCCGCTTCCGCGACGTTCACACCCTGTCGCAACAGATCCAGGCCCGCACCGCCCACTACGAGACCGTCGGCCAGGTCATGCTCGGATTGGAACCGGTCGGCGGCTTCCTGTAGCGACCACCTTCACGTTGCTCGCGGCACACCTCACCCTGAGGAGCGGCCGGCAGGGCCGCGTCTCGAAGGGTGGGCAACAGCTCGTGCACAGCGCCGGCTTTCACGAACCGCCGTGCCTTCCGCCCACCCTTCGAGACGGCCGCTGCGCGGCCACCTCAGGGTGAGGCTGAGTCATGTTTACAACAAGGCTGGCGCTTATGCCCGCGCGCGGCGAGAGGGACAGTCGCTCAATCACCGCCGTTCATGCCGATCACGTAGACGATCGGCTTGGCCGGCAGGCTGTCCTTGCGCACCTCCATGGTGCGGCTGTCGGGCCAGATGGCCTCGTGGCTGTCGCCCAGCACCCGCACGAAGCGCTCGGCCTGCTGGCTGCCCCAATAGTGCATCGGCAGCACGATCTGCGGCTTGATCTGGCCGATGACCTCGGCCATCAGCGGCACGCCCATGGTGTAGGAGCCGTCGATCGGCACCATCAGCACGTCGATATGGCCGAGCTGCTCGAGGTGCTCCTTCTCCAGCCGGTGGTGCAGGTGGCCGAGATGGGCGATGCACAGATCGCCGATGCGGAAGCCGAAGATCGAGTTGCCGTTGCGCCGCGTGCCGCCATAGTCGCGCACGTTGGTCGGCACGTTCCACACCTGCACGTCGCGCAGCGTGATGTCGTGGGTCATCAGGTCGCGGCCGCCCTCGGCCCAGCCGCGCAGCACGTGCGTCACGCCCGTCTCGATGTCGTCGGTGTAGTGCGTGCCGTGGGCGTTGTTCATGGTGACGATGTCGGGGCGGCGGCCATAGCCGTTGACGCCGTTGTAGTCGGTCAGGATCCGCACCCCCTGCGGCGTGGTGATCAGGAAGGTGGAATGGCCGACAAAGGTGAGCTGGGCGGCGCTGGCGTTCGCGTCGGCGCGCGCCAGCCGCTGCCCGTCCAGACGCGCTGGCTGGATCGGCGATGTGCCCTCGGACACGTTCTTGAAGCAGCGCGCCTGCGCCGAAGGCACGAGCGCGACGACGAGTGTCGCCAGCACGACGGCAAGCAGCGGGCGGACGGCGATCATGCGGGCCTCCGGAGCATCCGGCCGATTATGAACGAGCGCGCCATCGCGTCCAGCCGCAAGCGGTGCGCCGGGCGCACGCCTTGTTGGCGGTGCAATTCGAAGCGTGGGCGTTCGACAGCGTCATGAATTTGATGAGTCGGAGCGACGTGATCGACAACCCTGTGAGCGGCGGTGCGGCTACACCAGGCGCTTGCCCAGGCGGCCGGCGAGATCCTGGATGTATTGCCAGGCGACGCGGCCGGAGCGGGCGCCGCGGGTTACCGACCACTCGACGGCTTCCTTGCGCAGGGTCTCGGGATCGACGTCGAGGCCATAGCGGCGGGCGTAGCCCTCGACCATGGCGAAGTAGGTCGGCTGGTCGGCGTTGTGGAAGCCCAGCCACAGCCCGAAGCGGTCGGACAGCGACACCTTCTCCTCGACCGCCTCGCTGGGGTTGATCGCCGTTGAGCGTTCGTTTTCGATCATGTCGCGCGGCATCAGGTGGCGCCGGTTCGACGTGGCGTAGAACAACACGTTGTCCGGCCGTCCTTCGATGCCGCCTTCCAGCACCGCCTTGAGCGACTTGTAGGCGGCATCCTGGCCGTCGAAGCTGAGATCGTCGCAGAACAGGATGAAGCGCCGCTTGGCGCCGCGCAGCACCGCCAACAATGCCGGCAGCGACGGGATGTCCTCGCGGTGGATCTCGACCAGCGCCAGCGGCCCGGGCGTGCCGCCGATCTCCGTGTTGACGGCGGCGTGCACCGCCTTGACCAGCGAGCTCTTGCCGCAGCCGCGCGCGCCCCACAGCAAGGCGTTGTTGGCCGGCAGGCCGCGCGCGAAGCGGAGCGTGTTCTCGACCAGGATGTCCTTCTGGCGATCGATTCCTTGCAGCAACGCGATGTCGACCCGGTTGACCTCGGGGACCGCCTCCAGGCTGCCGGCGGCGTGCCAGACGAAGGCGTCGGCGGCCATCACATCGAGCGCCGGTGGCGCCCGGGGTGCCAGCCGTTCCATGGCCTGGGCGATGCGCTGCAGCAGGGGTTCGAGCTGGTCGGTCATGGGCCGGGCGACGGGTCGTTGGCGCGGCCGGCAACCTAGCGATAAAGCCTTGAAGCCGAAAGCGATTTCGCCTAAGTGCCAAGCCCTCGCGGGAAGCTATTGCGCGTTGCAATGCGAAGGCGCGTGGGTATAGTCCGGCCTTCTTTCGAGCCCCGGCGAGCAGCGGGCCGCCGGGCCGCCGCCCAGCACACAGGAGCATGGCATGTGGATCTCGCAGGCGTACGCCCAGAGCGGCGGAGGCGGTGGCGGCGACATGCTCATGCAGATCCTGCCGCTGATCCTGATCTTCGTCGTCTTCTACTTCCTGCTGATCCGGCCGCAGCAGAAGAAGATGCGCGAGCACCGCGAGATGCTGGGTGGCGTCAAGCGCGGCGACCGGGTGGTCACCGGCGGCGGCATCATCGGCCTGGTCACCAAGGTGATCGGCGAGAACGAGCTGCAGGTCGAGATCGCCGAGGGTGTCCGGGTACGGGTCGCCAAGAGCACGATCTCCAACATCCTGGCGCGCGGCGAACCGGTGAAGGGCGCCAAGGACGACGACGCCGAGGACAAGCCGATCCTCGAGAGCAAGCCGGCCAGCGATGGCCCGGTGAGTGCCGGCGGCGGCCTGCTCGGCAGCCTGTTCGGCGGCAGGAAGAAGGGATGAGCGGGCATCACAACCTCGCCCCATCGGGGAGAGGTCGACGCGCGCCCCGCGCGCGGCGGGTGAGAGGGCGGTGCCATCGCACCGATGTCTTTTCACACGCACCTCACGCGTCGCGCGGCCCCCTCACCCGGCACGCTGTCGCGTGCCGACCTCTCCCCGCTGGGGAGAGGTTTAT
>DATFGV010000564.1:0-3912 GCA_035249115.1 Vineibacter sp. | reverse complement strand
CACCTCGTACTGGCAGAACTGGGTGCGCGGGCTGGCGGTGCCATTCGACTGGCAGGACGCGGTGATCCGTGCCGCCATCACGCTCAAGCTGTGCAGCTTCGAGGACAGCGGCGCCATCGTGGCGGCGCTGACCACGTCGTTGCCTGAGTCGCCCGACAGTGGCCGCAACTGGGATTATCGTTTCTGCTGGCTGCGCGACGCGCTGTTCACGGTCAATGCGCTGAACCGCCTGGGCGCCACCCGCACGATGGAGAACTACATCCGCTACTTGCTGGCGGCGGTGCTGGGCGAGAGCGACGGGCCGATGCCGCCGCTGTACAGCATCGTGCCCGGCGGCGCCCTGACCGAGCTCGAAGCGCCGGCGCTCAAGGGCTTCCGCGGCATGGGGCCGGTGCGGATCGGCAACGCCGCCGTCAGCCAGCGCCAGAACGACGTCTATGGCTCGCTGATCCTGTCGGCGGCGCAGATGTTCTGGGACGGCCGGCTACCCAGTCCGGGCGGCGCCGACCTCTATCGCCTGCTGAAGCCGATCGCCCGGCGCGCTGCCAAGGATGCGCTGAAGGCCGACGCCGGCATCTGGGAATTCCGCGGCCGCGAGCGCATCCACGTCTTTTCCGCCGCCATGTGCTGGGCGGCGCTGCACCGAATGGCGTCGATCGCCGGCCGCGTCGGGCAGTCCGATGACGCCGCCGACTGGCAGGGCCGCGCCGCCACCTTGCGCCAGGAGATTTTCCGGCGCGGGGTACATGCCGACGGCTGGTTCACCGGCAGCTTCGGCGGCACCGAGATCGACGCCTCGCTGTTGCTGCTGCCGGAGATCGGCCTGGTCAGGGCCAGCGACGAACGCTTTACGCGCACGGTCAAGGTCGTCGAGGAGCGCCTGCTGCGCAACGGTTTCGTCATGCGCTACGACGAGGCCGACGATTTCGGCCCGCCGGACTGCGCCTTCACGGTGTGCACCTTCTGGTACGTCGACGCGCTGGCCGCTATCGGACGGCGCGAGGAAGCGCTGGCGCTGTTCGAGAACATGCTGACACGCCGCAACCATGTCGGCCTGCTGTCGGAGGACATCGACCCGCGGACCGGCGCCCTGTGGGGAAATTTTCCGCAGACCTACTCGATGGTCGGACTGATCCTGTCGGCGATGCGGCTCAGTCGCTCCTGGGAAGAAGGCCTATGGGGCGCCTTGTAGTCGTCTCCAACCGCGTGCCCGCCTCCGGCCGCGCGCCGGACGCGGGCGGGCTGGCGGTCGGCCTTGCCGAAGCGTTGCGTGGCGACGCGCTGTGGTTCGGCTGGAGCGGCGAGATCAGCGGGCACAACGCGACCGAGGCGCATATCAGCAGCGCCGGCAATGTCACCTACGCCACCGTCGACCTGTCGACCGACGAGTACAACCGTTTCTATGTCGGATTCGCCAACGGTTCGCTCTGGCCGCTGTTCCACTTCCGTATCGGCCTGATGGAGTTCCGCCGGGAGTATCTCGAGGGCTACCTGGCGGTCAATCGCAAGTTCGCTGCGGCGCTGCTGCCGCTGCTGCGGCCCGACGACACGATCTGGGTGCACGACTACCATTTCATGCCCTTTGCCGAGGAGCTGCGCCGGCTGGGCGTACGCAACCGTACCGGCTTTTTCCTGCACACGCCGTTCGTACCTGCCAGCGTCTTCGCCGCCCTGCCGCAAGGCGAGAAGTTGCTGGAGGCGATGTGTTCCTACGATGTCGTCGGCTTCCAGACCGAACCGGACCGGCTGGGGTTCCTCGACTGCCTGCACCAGCTGCTGGGCGTGGAGATCGGTGACGGCCGTCGCATCTTCCGTGGCGATCGCACGATCACCGTCCTGACCAATCCCATCGGGATTGATCCCGACAGCTTCGCCCACGACGCGCGACGCACCGCGCGCAGCTCCGAGGCGAGGCGCCTGCAGGAGAGCCTGGTCGGCCGGGCGTTGATCTTGGGTGTCGAACGGCTCGACTACTCCAAGGGCCTGCCGCAGCGTTTCGAGGGTTTCCGCCGGCTGCTCAGTCGCTTCCCCGACCACCGGCAGAAGGTCAGCTACCTGCAGATCGCCGCCCGCTCGCGCCAGGACGTCAACCAGTACCGGGCATTGCGGCGTGAGCTCGATCAGCTGGCCGGTAACATTAACGGCCGCTTCGCCGAGTTCGACTGGGTGCCTTTGCGTTATATGACCCGCAGTTTGACGCGTTCGACCTTGGCCGGATTCCATCGCATTTCACGGGTCGGCCTGGTGACGCCGCTGCGCGACGGCATGAACCTGGTGGCCAAGGAGTACATCGCGGCACAGGATCCGGCCGATCCTGGCGTCCTGGTGCTGTCGCGTTTCGCCGGCGCGGCGCGCGAGCTCGACGCCGCCCTGCTGGTCAACCCGTTCGATCCCGACGAGATCGCCGAGAGCCTGCATCTGGCGCTTGCCATGCCGGCCGAGGAACGCGTCTCGCGCCATGCGGCGCTGCTTGAGAAAGTGCGCGCCGTGACGGCCCGGACCTGGAGCCAGCGCATGCTGGAAGCACTGGAGGAGGCGCCGGCCGCCGCCGCGCAGCCGGCCAGCATCGACATCGTGCCTTGAGCGCGCCACCGCCGTTCCGCGCCGAGCATATCGGCAGCCTGCTGCGACCCAAGACGCTGCACGCCGCATTCCGTCGCCTGTCGGCCGGCGAGATCACTGCCGCCGACTACAGGCAGGTCGTCGACCAGGCGATTGAGGACGTCGTGCGGCTACAAGAGGACGTTGGCCTTCAGGCGGTGACCGACGGCGAATTCCGGCGCGCTTCCTACTGGTCGCACTTCGTCGAGGCCGTCGACGGCTACTCGGTGCAGGCCTCTGCCTACAAGTTCCATGATGCCGAGGGCCGCGACCACGATTTCGTGGCACCCTATGTCGAGCGCCCGATCCGTCGCTCGCGGGCCATTTCGGGCGGCGAGTTCGATTTCCTGAAGGCGCTCACGTCGCGCACGCCCAAGATCACCATGCCGTCGCCGCCGACCCTGCATTTCTGGCGCGGCCGGGACACCCTGGCGCCGGGCAGCTACGCCAATGAGGAGGCGTATTTCGCCGATCTCGTCGACGTCTACCGCGCCGAGATCGCCGACCTGGCGGCGCGCGGCGCGCGCTATATCCAGATCGACGAGGTGCCGCTGGCGATGCTGTGCGACAGTGGCGTGCGCCAGACGATCGCCGGACGCGGCGTCGACCCCGCCCGGCTTGCGCAGCGCTATGTGCGGCTGATCAACGATTGCCTCGCCGCCGCGCCGCCCGAAGTGACCTTCGGCCTGCATCTCTGCCGCGGCAACTTCAAGGGCCGCTGGCTGTCCGAGGGTGGCTACGACACCGTTGCCGAGATCATGTTCGGCGAGGCCAACGTCAAGGCCTTCTTCCTCGAGTACGACACCGACCGCGCCGGCGGCTTCGCGCCGCTGCGCTTCCTGCCGACGCACAAGCACGCCGTGCTGGGTCTCGTCAGTTCGAAAGTGCCGCAGCTCGAGAGTCCCGACGCGTTGAAGCGGCGGATCGACCAGGCAGCGGTCTACGCCCCGCTCGATCGTCTCGCCATCAGTCCGCAATGCGGCTTTTCCAGCACCATCGGTGGCAACCCCGTCACCGCCGACGACCAGCGCCGCAAGCTGGACCTGGTGGTACGCGTCGCGCACGACGTCTGGGGCAGCGCCTGAATTGTCGCGGCGCTTGCGACGACGGCGGCGATTCCTATACTCGCCGCTCCCGCGGCGCCGGCCGGCGGCGGGCCAACGGAGAGAGGCATGGCGACACGCAAAGTCCGCAGGCGCACGGCGCCCCTGGTCGGCGTCATCATGGGCAGCCAGTCGGACTGGAGCACGATGCGCCACGCCGCCGACACGCTCGAGTCGCTCGGCGTGCCGTTCGAGACTCGCATCATTT
>DATFGV010000563.1:0-3305 GCA_035249115.1 Vineibacter sp. | reverse complement strand
ATAGCGAAAGCAAGACTGCGCGGGAGGCGTGTCACGATGAAGATGAGAGCCGCTATCCTCACCACCTGCTCGGCACCGCAGCCGTTCGCCAAGAGCAAACCGCTGAGCATCGAGGAGGTCGAGCTCGACCCGCCGGGCGAGGGCGAGGTGCTGGTCAAGGTCGGCGGCGCAGGCCTGTGCCATTCCGACCTGTCGATCATCAACGGCGACCGGCCGCGGCCGGTGCCGCTGGTGCCGGGCCACGAGGGCGCCGGCGAGATCGTCGAAGTTGGCGCCGGCGTGCACGACGTGAAGGTGGGCGACCACATCTGCTTCACCTTCAACGTCAGCTGCGGCCGCTGCCGGCGCTGCCTGGAAGGAAGGCCGTACATCTGCGAACGCGCCGTGGCGCCGCGTGCCGCCGGCCAGCTGTTGTCGGGCGCCAAGCGGCTGCGGCGTGGCGGTGAGCCGCTGGACCATGCCTCCGGCGTGTCGTGCTTCGCCGAGTACGCCGTGGTCGATCGTGGCTCCGTCGTGGTGATCGATCGCAGCCTGCCGCTGGACGTCGCCGCCTTGTTCGGCTGCGCCGTCGTGACCGGCGTCGGCGCGGTGGTCAACACGGCGCGCATCGAGCCGGGCAGCACGGTTGCGATCGTCGGCCTGGGCGGCGTCGGCCTGAGCGGGCTGCTAGGCGCGGTGCTGGGCGGCGCCGGCCGCATCATCGCCATCGACCTGTCGGACGACAAGCTCGGCCTGGCGCGCCAGCTGGGCGCCACCGATACGGTCAACGCCCGCGACGCCGACCACGTCGCCCAGGTGCGCGACATGACCAATGGCGGCGTCGACTACGCTTTCGATCTCGCTGGCACCATCAAGGCGATGGAGACGGCCTATGGCGTCACCCGCTGGGGCGGCACCACCGTGAGCGCCGGCCTGTCGCCGTTCGACGCCGACTTCACCTTCAAGCAGAGCCTGCTGGTCACCGAGGAGAAGACCATCAAGGGCAGCTACATGGGCAGCTGCGTGCCGGTGCGCGACATCCCGCGCTTCATCGCCCTCTACCAGCAGGGCAAGCTGCCGGTCGATCGCATGGTCAGCCAGCGCGTGTCGCTGGACGAGCTGAACGAGGGCTTCGACCGATTGCAGGCCGTGGCCACGGTGCGCCAGCTGCTGGTGCCGCATATGAAGCACTGAGGCGGGTGCGCCCACAGTCCGGTGAATGACCCGGCCTAAAGCAAGAGATGAGGAGGAAATCTAAACGATCGCTTGTATTTGGGGTACGTTTCTCTTTTGGATTCTTGCACAATTAGGGTAGCATGGCGCGATCTTTTGGGGATGCTCTGCCATGCGCCGGTTCCTGCTGGTCGCCCTGCTGATCCTGCCTTCGGCCGCCGTCGGTGCGGAAACCGACCGCGACTGCCGGCAGTGTCCGGAGATGGTCCAGCTGCCGCAAGGCGAGTTCATGATGGGCAGCGCGCCGGGCGAGGAGGAGCGCGAGGGCGTGCCGGCGGCGTCGCGCGGCGTCAGCGAACCGCAGGTGCGGGTGCGCATCAACTATCCCCTGGCGATCGGCAGGTACGAGGTGACGCGCGGCGAGTTCGCCGCCTTCGTGCGCGCCACCAACCATGTGACCGCGCCCGGCTGCCAGACCCTGGGCTTCGACGGCCGCTCGGTCGAGCGACCCGGGCTGTCGTGGCGCAATCCCGGCTTCGCGCAGACCGACCGCGACCCGGTGGTCTGCGTCAGCTGGGACGACGCTCGGCAGTACGCGGAGTGGCTGCAGCGCACCACCAAGAAGACCTACCGGCTGCCGACCGAGGCGGAGTGGGAGTACGCCGCCCGGGCCGGCTCGGCGCAAGCCCGCTACTGGGGCGACGGCCGTGAGGGCACCTGCCGCAACGCCAACGTCGCCGACCAGACGGCGGCCATCACGCTCAACTGGCAGGTGTCGCCGCAGGCGGTCTTCGGTTGCAACGACGGCTACGCCTTCACCGCGCCGGTCGGCAAGTTCCTGCCCAATGCCTTCGGCCTGCACGACATGCTGGGCAACGCCTGGGAATGGGCCGGCGACTGCTGGAACGGCAGCCACGCGCGCGCCACCGGCAATTCCGACTACCGGCGCGACGGCGACTGCGCGCGTCGCGTGGTGCGCGGCGGCGGCTGGAGCAATCCGCCGCGCAACATCCGGGCCGCTTCCCGCAGCGCGCAGGCGATCGGCGATCGCAACAACCTGATGGGCTTCCGCGTCGCGCGGGCGAACTAGCGCCGTGGTCGTGGCTCACCGACTCGCGCTCCCAGGGGTCGTTCGACGGCAGGGCGATCGCATATGGCCACGCCCAGCCTCATCCTGAGGAGCCGGCGTAGCCGGCGTCTCGAAGGATGGGCGACAATCTGGTTCGATCGTTCCAGCGATTGTTGCAACGCTCGAGCGGTTGCCCACCCTTCGAGACGGCCGCTACGCGGCCTCCTCAGGGTGAGGTCTGTGGCATATGCGATAGCCCGGCGGGCGACGGCGACGCACATTAGCGCATGATCCCGTCGCTGCTGTCTGCCGGCGATCCGCCGCCGTTCACCACCCGCAACGAGTCCGGCCGCTTTCCGCTGCTGCTGCTGTGCGACCACGCCGGCAAGGCGGTGCCGCGCGCGCTGGGCGATCTCGGCATCGCCGCCGACGAGCTGGCGCGGCACATCGGCTGGGACATCGGCGCGCTGGATGTCGCCACCGAGCTGTCGGCGCTGCTCGACGCGCCGCTGGTGGCGTCGACCTATTCGCGCCTGGTGATCGACTGCAACCGCTGGCCGGGCGGCGAGGGCTCGATCCCCGAGGCCAGCGACGGCACGCGCGTGCCGGCCAATGTCGGGCTGGGCGCCACCGACATCGACGCCCGCGCCCATGCCTGCTTCTGGCCGTATCACAACGAGGTCGAACGGCTGCTGGCCGGCTACGCGGCGCGCGGCGTCAAGCCGGCGCTGTTCGTGGTGCACAGCTTCACGCCGGCGATGCGCGGCGTGGCGCGGCCCTGGCAGCTCGGCGTGCTGTGGCGCAGCGATGAGCGCCTGCCGCTGCCGCTGCTGGCCGAGCTGCGCAAACTCGAGGGCGTGCTGACCGGCGACAACGAGCCCTATTCGGCGCGCGCATCCTACGAGTACACCCTGAGCGCGCACGCCGACGCGCACGACCTGCCGCACTGCTCGCTGGAGATCCGGCAGGACCTGATCGGGGATCGCGACAGCGCGATCGCCTGGGCGCGGTGCCTGGCACCCGCCATCCGTGCCGCGGTCGAAAAGTCGGTCACCTCCACTTGAAGCGTGCGGACATCGTGTCG
>DATFGV010000562.1:0-3803 GCA_035249115.1 Vineibacter sp. | reverse complement strand
TGTCGAACCATGAAGTGCCGCACGACGGCTGGTGCGAGAGCCTTCATGGTTCGACAACGCCCACCATGAAGGCTTGCGGCAACGAGTCAGGAGTAACGTCCGTTTGTATTGGCTAGCGTCGCGCCGGCACGATCACGCCGGGGTTCATCACGCCCTTGGGGTCGACCGCGTTCTTGGCGCCTTGCAGGGCCGCGCCGAACAGCGCCGGGCGCTGCTTCTCGTACCACGGCATGTGGTCGCGGCCGACGGCATGGTGGTGGGTGATGGTACCGCCCTGCTGGTTCAGCACGTCGGAGCAGGCGCGCTTGATGGCCCAGAACTGCTCGAGCATGCCGCCCTTTCGGCCCTTGCCGTAGAAGCTGAAATAGGGCGCCGGTCCGTCGGGGTAGACATGCGTGAAGCGGCAGGAGGCGATGTAGCCCGCGCCGCATTCGCGCTTCATCACGTCGCGCAACGTCTCCATGACCTTGGCATGGAAATCGCCGAAGCGGTCCCAGGTGATCGACGTTTCGAAGGTGTCGAACAGCACGCCGAGCGGTGTCAGGATCTCGCGGAAGAACGGCATCCGGATGAAGGCGTTGCGCCAGGCGCCCGAGGCGCCTTCGCGATGACCGCCGGCGGCCTCGAGCTGGCCCGTGTCCGGTGCACCGCCGTGGTCGCGGGCACATTCCAGCGCGCGCGCCATCCACGGCGCGACATCGTGGTCGGCCGACTCGAAGGCCAGCACCATCACGTCGCGCGTGCCGTCGCCGGCGCCGGTGGTCTGCGCCTCGACCCTGTCGAGCAGCCGCAGGTTGGAAGGATAGAGGCCGGCCTGTGAGATGGCGCGCACCGCGCCCCAGGCATTCTCGAACGTGTCGAACGTCACCGAGGTGCCGGCGCGGAAGCGCGGCCGGTCCTGCAGGCGCATCCAGGCCTCGGTGATGACGCCGAGCGAACCTTCGGAACCGATCGCCAGCCGGTCGGGGCTGGGGCCGGCGCCGGAGCCAGGCAGGCGGAAGCTGTCCCAGACGCCCTGCGGCGTCACCATCCGCACCGACTGCACGAAATCGTCGATGTGCGTGTAGAGCGTCGCGAAGTGGCCGCCCGAGCGTGTCGCGATCCAGCCGCCCAGGCTGGAATACTCGAAGCTCTGCGGGAAGTGGCGCAAGGTGACGCCGTGCGGCCGCAGCTGCGCCTCGAGCTGCGGGCCCAGCACGCCGGCCTGGATGCGCGCGGCGCGGCTTTGCTTGTCGACCTCCAGCACCTTGTCGAGGCGCTGCAGGTTGACCGAGACGACGCCCTTGAAGGCGCCGCCGACCACCGGCTCGACGCCGCCCACCACCGACGAGCCGCCGCCGAACGGGACCACCGCGACGTCGTTCGACGCCGCCCAGTCCAGCAGGTCGATCACGTCGCGCTCGGTCTCGGGCCAGGCCACGAGATCCGGCGGCTCCGGCACCTGGCGCTCGAAGATGCGCACCGAGTCGATGAAAGACTTGCCGTAGGCGTGCACCAGCCGGTCGATCCGGGCGGCGCTGCAGAAACGCGCCAGGCTGGCCGGCGGCGCGATGCGCGGCGGGCGCAGGGTGAACTCGTCCTCGCGCGGCGGCGTGTCGTCGCTCGTCGTCACGCCGAAGCGTTGCGCCGCCAGTCTGTGCACGCCGGCCCGTTCCTCCGGCGTGGCGCTCTCGCCCTCGAAGCCCCAGCCCCAGAACTTCATGCGCCGCGGCAACAGGCCCGACATGGGAAGTCTCCTTGGATCAGCGGTGTGTCACACTACACTACCTTCCCCCGCTTGCGGGCAGAGCGATTGCACATGGCACTTTGTCATCCTGAGCGAAGCGAAGGATCTTTTGGACGGTTGGCGCACACGGACAGAGGGAAGGCGTACGTGCGCACTTAGTCCAGCGCCCATGCGCTCGCACGAGTCAAAAGATCCTTCGCTTCGCTCAGGATGACAGGAACGGCTTGTTGCCATCAGATCCGACCGTTCCGCGCTTGCAGGGGAATGATGTCCGAAGAGCGGCACCCCCATCCGCCCTTCGGGCACCTTCCCCCGCTTGGCGGGGGAAGGTAATACGTCGTCAACATGCCCGACGCCGAGCCTCGCTACGAAACGCCGGAGCCGTTCACGATCCGCGTGCCGGATCAGCGGCTGGACGATCTCGACGAGCGCCTGCGGCGCTGGAAGCCGCCGGTGACGATCGACAATGCCGCCTGGGACTACGGCACCGATCCGGCCTTCCTGCGCCAGCTGGTCGACCACTGGCGTTACGCCTACGACTGGCGGCGGCTGGAGGACGAGATCAACGGCTTTCCCAACTACCTCGTCGACATCGGCGATCAACGCCTGCATTTCATCCGCGAGCCCGGCACCATCGTGCGCGGCGGGCCGCCGCCGGTGCCGCTGCTGGTGACGCACGGCTGGCCGGGCTCCGTCGTCGAGTTCCTGCATGTCATCGACAAGCTCGCCCATCCGGAACGGCACGGCGGCGACGCGCTCGATGCCTTCGACGTCGTGGTGCCGTCGCTGCCCGGCTACGGCTGGTCGGGGCCGCCGGTGCGCGAGGACGGCACGGTCGGGCCGATCGGGCCGCGCGCCATCGCCGGCCTGTGGCACCAGCTGATGGTCGAGGCGTTGAACTACCAGCGGCCCTACGTGGCGCAGGGTGGCGACTGGGGCAGCACGGTGTCGGCCTGGCTGGCGTTCGACCATCCCGCGAGCAAGGACAAGGACGACGTCGAGACCGGCTGCCGCGGCCTGCACCTCAACATGATGGCGTTGCGACCCGGCCTCGACGAGCGCACGGCGGATCTTGCCGACGACGAGAAGGCCTGGCTGGCGGCGGCACGTGACGGGCGCGACCAGAAGATCGCCTATCAGCGCATCCAATCGACCAAGCCGCAGACCCTGGGTATCAGCCTCGCCGACTCGCCGGTCGGGCTGGCGGCCTGGATCGTCGAGAAGTTCCACGGCTGGAGCGATTGCGGCGGCGTGCCGACGTCGCGCTTCACCATGGACCGGCTGCTCGACAACATCATGGTGTACTGGCTCACCGGCACCGCCGGCACCGCCACCTGGCTGTATCGCGGCGTGCTCGAGGAGAAGTCGCTCGCCCTGCCGCCCGGCAAGAAGGTCGAGGTGCCGACCGCCTTCGCCGCCTTCCCGGCCGACCTGTCACCACCGCCGCCCGAGGCCTGGGTCGAGCGCGCCTTCAACCTGCGGCGCTACAGTAAGATGCCGGGCGGTGGCCACTTTGCCGCGCTGGAGGAGCCCGACCGCTGGGTCGCCGACATCCGCGACTTCGTACGGCCGATGCGATTCGGCGCTGCCAACGACTGACTGTGGGCGGCGCCATCACCATCCGTGTCGCGCGGCGCAGCGAACTGCGAGAAATCCAGCAGATCGAGAATGTGGCCGACCTGGTCTTCCGCCGCGTTGGCATGCCCTGGGTGCTGGGCATGCAGCCGGCCGGCCTGGCCCTGCTGGAGCGGGAGCGGCGGCGCGGTTGGCTGTTGGTCGCGGCCGATGGTGCCAATCGCGCACTGGGTTTCGCGTTGCTGACGACGCTCGCCGGCGAGGCCTACCTCTACCAGCTGTCGGTGCTGCCGCGAGTCGCCGGGCGCGGCTTCGGTTCGGCGCTGCTCGAGGCGGCCTGCGTCGCGGCGCGCGCGGCCGATTATCCGACCGTGCTGCTCTCGACCTACGCCGGCGTGCCGTGGAACGCGCCATTCTACCAAAAGCGCGGCTTCCGGATCGTGCCACTCGCCAGCTATACGCCCACGATGCGCGATAATCGTCATACCGAATTGCGTCTGGG
>DATFGV010000561.1:0-2294 GCA_035249115.1 Vineibacter sp. | reverse complement strand
CGCGGCCGCGGCGGCGCTGGCCGGCGTGTCGGCGCCGGCCGGTCGCGGCGCACGCCGCCTGGTGGCGCTGGACGGTGGCACGGTCGAATTGATCGACGAGAGCTACAACGCCAGCCCGGTCTCGGTGCGCGCCATGCTGGCGGTGCTGGCGACGGTCAAGCCGCGGCCCGGTGGTCGCCGGCTGTTGGTGCTGGGCGACATGCTGGAGCTCGGCCCTGACAGCGAGGCGCTGCACGCCGGCCTGGCGCCCGACGTCGAGGCCGCTGGCGTCGACCTGGTGTTCACCGCCGGCGAGCGCATGGCGGCGCTGCAACGCGGTCTGGCGCCACGGCTGCGGGCGTCGCACGCGCCCGACTCGGCGCGGCTGGCGCAGCGTGTGGTCGAGGCGTTGCGGGCGGATGATGTGGTGGCGGTAAAGGGGTCGCTGGGTTCGAAAATGAAAGTGATTGTCGATGCGATCCTCGCCCTGGGTGAGGCGAGGTCGCGGAACGGCACGGGGAGGACCTGATCGTGCTGTTCCATCTCCTGGCGCCGCTGGCCGACCAGTTCGGTCCGCTCAACCTGTTCCGCTATCTGACGTTCCGCTCCGGCGGCGCGTTCATCACGGCGTTGTTCGTGTCGTTCATGGTCGGTGGCCGGTTGATCGATTGGCTGCGCAGCAAGCAGGGCAAGGGCCAGCCGATTCGCGACGACGGGCCGGAGAGCCATCTGCTGACCAAGAAAGGCACGCCTACCATGGGCGGCTTCCTGATCCTGATCGCGCTGCTGGCTGGCACCCTGCTATGGGCCGATTTGCGCAATCGCTACGTCTGGATCGTGCTGCTGCTGACCCTGGGATTCGGCGTCATCGGCTTCATTGACGACTACCTTAAGGTGAGCAAGCGCAGCTCGCACGGGCTGTCGGGCAGGCTCAAGCTGGCTGTCGCCGTCGTCCTCGCGGCGTTGGCCGCGGCCGCCATCGCCGACGCATCGCCGGCGCCGTTGCGCCACCAGCTGGCGCTGCCGTTCCTGAAATCGGTGCTGATCCCGTTGGGTCTTGTGGGTTTCCTCATCTTCGCGGCGCTGGTCATCGTTGGCGCCTCAAATGCGGTGAACCTGACGGACGGGCTGGACGGGCTGGCGATCGGCCCAGTGATCATCGCCACCGGCGTGTTTGGCGTGATCAGCTACATCGTCGGCCACGCTGGCCTGACCACGTACCTGCAGATCCACGCCGTGCCCGGTTCGGGCGAGCTGATCATCGTGTGCGCCGCCTTGATCGGCGGCGGCCTCGGGTTCCTGTGGTTCAACGCGCCGCCGGCGATGGTGTTCATGGGCGACACCGGCTCGCTGGCGATGGGAGGCGCGCTGGGCGCCATCGCCGTCGTGATCAAGCATGAGATCGTGCTGGCCATCGTCGGCGGGCTGTTCGTGCTTGAGACGGTCTCGGTGGTGGTCCAGGTCGTTTCCTTCAAGCTGACCGGCAAGCGGGTCTTCCGCATGGCGCCGCTGCACCATCACTTCGAGAAGAAAGGCTGGGCCGAACCGACCATCGTCATCCGCTTCTGGATCATCGCCATCATCCTGGCCATGGCCGGCCTCGCGACGCTGAAGTTGAGGTGAGCCGGTGATCGACCTGTCACCGCTGCAGGGATCGCGCTTCGCGGTGCTCGGCCTGGCCCGCAGCGGGATGGCGGCGGCCCGGGCGCTGAAGGCGGCCCGCGTGGAACTGGCCGCCTGGGACGACGATGCCGGCAAGCGGGCACAGGCGCAAAGTCACGGCATTCCCTTGGCCAACCCCGCGTCGCTCGACTGGAGCCGATGGGACGGACTCGTGCTGAGCCCCGGCATCCCCCACACCCATCCGGCGCCGCATCCGGCGGCGGCGGCGGCCAAGGCGGCCGGCAAGCCTGTCATCGGCGACATCGAACTGCTGGCGCGCAGCCGGCCGGCGGCACGCATCGTCGGCGTCACCGGCACCAACGGCAAGTCGACGACCACCGCGCTGATCGGCCACATCCTGAAGAGCGCCGGCGTCGACTGCGAGGTCGGCGGCAACCTCGGCCCGGCAGCGCTCGATTTCCGCCCGCTGGGCGATGGCGGCGTCTATGTGCTTGAGCTGTCATCCTTCCAGCTCGAACTGGTGCCGAGCCTGCGCTGCGACGCGGCGGTGTGGCTGAACATCACGCCCGATCACATCGACCGGCATGGCGACCTCGCGGGCTATGTCGGTGCCAAGCGGCACGTGTTCGACAACCAGCGCAGCGCTGACGTCGCGGTGATCGGCATCGACGACGCCGAGTCGCGGCGTGTGG
>DATFGV010000560.1:0-11983 GCA_035249115.1 Vineibacter sp. | reverse complement strand
CCGAGGTATGACAGCGACGCCTCGGCCAGGATCGCCTGGCCGACAAAAGCCGACAGCAGGATCAGGAACGGCGCCAGGACGTTGGGTACCATGTGGCGCAGCACGATACGGGCATGGCCGAAGCCCAGCGATCGCGCCGCGTCGACATAGGGCACCTCCCGAACGGCCAGCGCGCTCGCGCGCACGACGCGGCCGCATCTCGGGATCAGCGGAATCGTGATGGCGAGGATGACGTTGAAGACACCGGTGCCGAACACCGCGACCACGGCGAGCGCCAGGATGATCAGGGGAAACGCCATCATCACATCGATCACGCGCTGGAAGATCAGGTCGAACCAGCCGCCGAAATAGGCGCTCGATACGCCCAGCACGAGCCCGACCGTGGCGCCGACGAAGGCCGCCGTAAATCCGACGATCAGCGCCGTGCGGGCGCCGAAGACCAGTCGCGAGAAGATGTCGCGGCCAAGCTGGTCGGTGCCCAGCGGATGCGCCCAGCCCGGCGCCTGCATCATGGCGCTGAAGTCGTTCTCTTCGGGATCGTAGGGCGCGATCCAGTCGGCGAAACCGCCGGCCGCGAACATGACCAGCATAATCGCCAGGCCGACGCTGCCCAGCGGTCGGCGACGCAGGAAATCGCCCGCCGCCCGCCGCCAGCCTTGCGTCTCCGCCGCGGTCGGGCCGACCAGGCTCGGGTCGTCGGTCAGGGTGGAGGCCATGCGGACACGCCCGTCATGCGTAGCGGATGCGCGGATCGAGCCAGGCGTAGAGCAGGTCGATCACCAGATTGGTCAGGACGAAAATGAAGACGACCAGCATCACCAGCGCCTGCGTCAGTGTGTTGTCCTGGTTCTGCACCGCCAGGACCAGCAGCCGGCCGATGCCGTTCAGATTGAACACCTGTTCGGTCACGACCAGGCCACCGATCAGGAAGGCGAACTCGATGCCGATCAGGGTCACCACGGGCAGCAGGGCGTTCTTCAGCGCGTGGCGGTTGATGATGATCTGCTCCAGCAGGCCCTTAGCCCGCGCCGTGCGGATGTAGTCTTCGCGCAGCACCTCGAGCATGGCCGAGCGCGTCAGCCGCATGGTCACGGCCGAATAGCGGTAGCCGACAGTCAGGGCCGGCAGCAGCACCATCGAGAGATTGCGCAGCGGATCCTGCCACAGCGGCACGTAGTCGATCGGCGGCATCCAGGCCTTGCCGGTGGCGAGGTAGGTGATGTCGAGCACCAGGACCAGCGACATGATGCCGAGCCAGAACGAGGGCGTGGCAATGCCGGCGATGGCCACGACGCGCACCGTGTGGTCGAGCCAGGTGTTCTCTCTCAGGGCCGAGATCGTGCCCAACGGAATGGCGATCAGGATGGCGATCACGGTCGCCATCACCGCGATCTGCAGCGACACCGGCAGGCGCACCGCGATCTCCTGGATCACCGGATTGCCCGACCACATCGACCGGCCGAAATCGAAGGTTATGTAGTTCCACAGGAAGTCGAGGAACTGCACCAGCAGCGGGTTGTCGAGACCCAGCTCCCGGCGGCAACCGGCGAGTGCCGCGCGGTCGACGTGCGCGCCACCCGAACCCAGCCGGATGACGCAGACATCGCCGGGAATGAGCCGCATCAGGACGAAGACCAGGGCCGCGGCGCCGACCAGGGTCGGTACCGCCAGCAGCAGCCGCTTGACGATATAGCGATGCATTCGCTCGGCCCCGTTCACCCTCCTCCTCACCCTGAGGCGCGCGCCGCAGGCGCGCGTCTCGAAGGGTGAGGCGGCGTGTGATCGCGACAGCCCTACTTGTCGAGCCAGATGTTGGCCAGGTCCTGGTTCAGGTAGTGGCTGGGGCTGATCTTCCAGCCCTTGACGTAGGACCGCATCGGGATGATGCGATACCAGTAGGGCGTGACGATGGCGTGCGCCATGGTATCGAGCGTGTGCTTTTCGTAGGCCCGCATCGCCTCGCGCTGGCGTTTCGGATCGGTCTCGCGCAGCATCTTGTTGTACAGCTCGATCGACGTCGGATCCTCGAAGTAGCCGTAGTTCTCCTGGTAGACCGATTGCGGAAGGTATTTGCCGGTGTCGAGCACGGGATTGACCACGCTCTGGCAGTTGGCCTCGACCAGCACGTCGAAGCTGCCCGTGCGCATCGCCTGGAACCACGGGCCGGTCGGAACGACCTTCTGCTCGACGTTCAGGCCGATCTTCTTCCATTCGCCGATCAACCAGGTGCCGACGAACTTGTAAGGCTGGTCGACGTTGCGATTGACCAGTTCGAAGGTCAGCCCCTCGGCGCCGGCTTCCTTGAGAAGACGCCTGGCCTCGGCGCGCGATTTCTCGATGTCCGGCCAGTAGCCGGGGATCTGCTGCAGTTCTTCCTTGGTCGCGGCCAGCGGTGAGCCGGGATAGACGATGCCACCGACGCTGCGCACGATGGCGATCTTCGACAGTGCCTGGGCGCCCCGCCACTGGTCGATGGCCAGGGCGAGCGCCCGCCGCACCCGCACATCGTCGAACGGCTTCCTCTTATGGTTGGGTGTGATGATGTTGCCGCAGTTCCAGTCGCTGTCCTCGATGACGATATCCTTGCCGGCCTCCTTGACGAACTCGTCGCGCGCCGAAGGCGGCAACCCACGGAACTCCAAAGCGGCGCGGTCGCCACGAATGGCCTCCACCCGCACCGACTGTTTGGCGGCGAAGATGCCGACGAATCCGTCGAGATAGGGCTGACCCTTGTGGTGGTAGTCCGGATTGCGTGCACCCTTGATCGACTGGCCGATCTCGTACGAAACGAACTTGAACGGGCCGGAGCCCATGATGTTCTTCTCGTACCAGCGCGGTTCCTTGTCGAGAATCTCCTTCTTGTAGATCCAGGTGAACGGATCGGCGAGCGCCGGCAGAAAAGCGGTGGTCGCGAACTTCAGCTGGAAGACGATCGTCCACTCGTCCGGCGTCTCGATTTTGTCGACCATCGCATAGTAGCTGACGCGGGCGCTGGTGATGCCCTCCGCCGGAAACACGATTCGTCGCCAGCTCGCGGCCACGTCATGCGCCGTCAGCCTGCTGCCGTCGTGGAACTTCACGTCCTGGCGGATCTTGAACGTATATGTCCGGCCGTCGTCGGTCGGCTTGGGCATGTCGGTGCACAGATCGCAGACGAACGTCGTGGTCGCAGCCGGATCGTCCGGCGGCACCCGGATCAGCACGCTGTAGAATGGCGCCGCCGCGTGCACCGTGGCGAAGGTTGTCTCGCGATGGCCGTCGAAACTCGGCGGCGAATCCGAGGGAATCATGTAGGTAAGGGTGCCGCCGGTCTTGGGGGTCTGCGCGCCTGACGGCCATGCGGCGATGGCAATCATTGCACCAAGGCTAAGCGTCGATAGTCCTCTCCGGATCCGCATCGTCACCTCCCTGCCTAGATTGGTTCTTCTCCGTATTTTGACGGTTTCGCTTCACGGCCGCTCACACCAACGCTCGTCATACGCCCATAGGCAGCCGTTGTGTCACCGCGACCCACGAACGCGCGACACGATACCGAGCGCAGACCGCGGCGACTCTTTACGTCGTCCCGTGAATGTCGTCTGCGCTTGCCATCACCCTGGGCAGGGCGAGACGGACGTCGTCCGGACAGCCCAGCCCATGGTTGCCGCCCTTCGCGGGCGCCAGGAGCCTACGAGAGGGCGAGGGACGCCGCAAGGCATGGCGGCCGGCGGGGCAGCCTACCGCTTCGGCGGATCCAGATGATCTTTCACAAAGCTCAAGTCGAGGACCTTCGCGGCGTCGACGTCACGCGCCACCATGCCCTGCGCCTGGTACCAGGCCACCTGGTCGTAGATGTTCTTGACCAGCAGCCTGCCCTGCGGATCGATGAACGAGGCGCTGGCCTTGACCTGGTCGGCCGACGGCTTGGGTTCAACGTACTTCTGGATCATCGGGATCAGCGCGTCGGCCTTGTCGCCGAACACCCGCTTGCCGGCCGCGTCGCGCGTCAGGAACGCCTCGCCGTAGTCGGCGCAGGCTCTCAGATAGGCGGTGACGAATTTGTCGACGACGGGCCGGCGCTGATCGATCACCCGCGTGCCGGCGAACAACGCGCCCAGCTGCCACGGCGTCTCCTGGTGCACCCAGCCGATGATCTTGGCGAAGCCTTCCTTTTCGGCTGTGTAGGCGTTGTTGGCCGGCAGCAGCGCGCCGTCGACCTGTTCGCCCTTGAGCGCGGCGGTGACGTTGGCGATCGACTGCAGCGGCTTCAGCGTCACGTCCGTGAGCTTGAAGCCGCGCTTCTCGGACAGCATGCCCAGCATGTAATGGAACGTCGAGCCGGTCTGGGTGATGGCGATCGACTTGCCCGGGAATTTGCCGGGATCAGCGAAGCCGGCGTCGAACGCCTTCCTGGTCGCGAGGTAGGCGACGAAATCGTAACCCGGCTCCTCGCGCGACTGCGCCGCGATGATCTTGATCGCGCCCTTGCCCGCCAGATTGAAGAAGCCGCCGGTCAGGCCGGTGATGCCGAGATCGGTGTCGCCGGCGGCCACCGCGACGGCGATCGGCTGCGCGGCATCGAAGAACTTGAACTCGACGTCGATGCCTTGCTCCTTGAAGTAGCCCTTTTCGATGGCGATGAAGATCGGCGCCGACGACACGAACCGCAGGGCGGCGATCGACACCTTCTCCTGCGCCGACGCGCCGAGCGTCGCACCCAGGACGATCAACACGGCCATGGCGGCGGCGATACGGTTTTTCATGGATGTCCCCAGCGTGGGCAATTCTCGAATTGGCGGCGACCCTAGCGGCGGGCACCTTGGTGGTCAACGCGGCCCGCCGCTACCGGGCGGGAACACCGCATCAGCTACAGCCAAGGCGACGACATGAGCCCGACCGCGACGATTACCGTCTTCGGCGCCCGCTACAGCGTCTACACCCGCATCGCGCGGCTGGCGCTGGAAGAGAAGGGCGTGCCGTACCGGCTGGAAGAGATCGATATCTTTGCGCCGGGCGGTCCGCCGGCCGGATACTTGGCACGGCATCCGTTCGGCCGCATCCCGGCCTTCGATCATGACGGTCTGCGTCTGTACGAGGCCGGTGCCATCAGCCGCTACGTCGACGAGGCGTTTGCCGGCCCGCCGCTGCAGCCGGCCGACCCGGCGGGACGCGCCGTGATGAACCAGTTCATCAGCGTTTGCGACAGCTACGTCTATCGCACCCTGGTCTGGGACATCTTCGTCGAACGCGTCCGGGCGGCGGCGCAGGGTCGGACAACCGACGAAGCCCGGGTTGCCGCCGCGTTGCCGCGTGCCCGCACGGGCCTGGATGTGCTCGAAGACGTGCTGGCGAAGGGCCAATTTCTCGCCGGCGCAACGCCGAGTCTGGCGGATCTGCACGCCTACCCGATGATCGCGCTGTTCCGCCTGGCCGGGGAGGGCGTGCGCCTGCTGGCCGAGCATCCAGCGGTCGAGCGCTGGCGGGCGGTGATGGCGGAACGGCCCAGCGTGCTAGCTACGCAATCGCCTCTAGAATGACGCTTGCGCCGACAGGTGCGAGCCGTTGCCGTCAGGGATCGTGCCGTGGCGTTCGGCGGTCGCCCTGTTCAACGCGACGCTGGCTCCAGGCCGGTCGCTGCGAAGGCAGCGAGTGACGGCGCGCTGGCGAGGAAGGCGATGAAGTCGGCGGCCACCGCCGGCGCGGTGCCGCCAGCCATGACGACGGCGACATAGCTGGTGTGGTTCTGGATGTCAGCCGGCAACGGACCGACCAAGCGCACGCCCTTGCCGACGTAGAGATGGATCTCGGTCAACGGGCCGATGCCGAGTGCGCTGCGGTCCTTGGTGCCCTTGGCGACATGCGCCATCACCTGCTGGCCGCTGGCATAGATCGTCGCTTTGGCCTTCACGGCGTCGGCAATGCCAAGTCGATCGATCAGCTTCACAAAATAGGTGCCGGTCGAGGCGGTGTTGTAGACCACCGAGTCGGCCGCCAGCAGCGCCGCCTTGACGGCATCGGCCGAATCGATTCGCGGTGCGGGCGCATCGACATGCACGGCGATTCCGACGCCGGCGCGACCGATCACGCGCGCGGTTGCCTGATCGAGGCGCGGCGCGATCGCCTTGTCCTCCAGAACGGCCGGCGGGACGATCACAACGTCCGCTCGCTCACCGGCCAGGAGACGTTGACGGATGGCCGGCGGCGTCGCGATCTCGACCCGTATCGTGTGATTGTTCGCCTTGGAAAATCGCTCGGCCAGCGCAGGCAGACCCGCCTCCAGGGCGCCGGCGCTCAAGACCGTGATGTCGGCGGCGAGAGCAGTTGCAGGGGTCGCCATCACGCTCAGCGCCAGCAGCGCGGCCCTGAAGCGGACGCGGTGCATGCTCGGCACCGCTATTGCGGGCAACTGGTGACGCCGGCCGGCACCGTGGGGCGCGCGATGTAGTCGCGCAGGCAGGCGCCAAAGCGCTGCGCCATCGGTAGTTCGGTACCGGCGGTATGGCCGCTCAGGCCCGCGGGGTGGTCGATCAGCAGCACCGGCATGCCGGGCGTCCTGGCTCGTTCGCGGACGATGCGCGTGCGCTCGGCCGGATCGGGGTCGAAGTCGTCGTTGTCGAACAGTGCGATCACGACCCGGGTCCGTGACGCGAAGCGCCGCGCCAGCAACGCGTCGAACTCCTGCAGCGCGGCGGCGCGTTGCGTCGTGCGCACGGTCCGATTGCCGTGCGTCGCCGGCGCCAACGCCACGACGGCATGCAGCCCGTCAATGCGGTCCATGGCGAGCAGCGAGATCCATGCGCCGGCCGACTGGCCGGCGAGGATGACCTTGCTGTAGCCCAACGCCCGCAGCCGCTCGATGCCCAGCGTGATGGCGGCGGTGCCCCAGGCGTTGGTGTCGTTGACCGGCGCCCGATCGGCTCGGTAAACGTCCCAGCCTGTGTTCGCCAATCCACGCATGATCGTGGCGGTCGGCGCGGTACGGCGGTCGGCACGCCGCCCATCGGCGGTCGACGCCCGGCCGTGGCTCCAGATGATGGCGCCGGTGGCTCGCGCCGGGCCATGCAGGCGGAACAGCGGATCGAGGGCCAGAGGCTGGACGGCCGTCGCCAGGCCGTGCGGCGGCACGATGCTTTCAGCGGCGGCGATCACCTCGCAGCTGGCACGCGCGGGCCGGCCGCACTGCTCAAGCGCTGCATGGCGCGCGTCCTCGCCGCTGCGCCGGCCGGTTGCATAGCCGCAGCGGCCCTCGGCGCCGCGCGCAAAGGCGCGATTGGGCGCGCCCAGCAGGTAGGTTTCGTACTGCTCGCGGCAAGCGCCACCGAGGCCAAGGGCGACGGCGTCCGCCGGTTCGGCAACAGACACGTCCGCCGGCCAGACGACTGGACTGGCGGCCTCGCTGCCGGAACGGTTGGCGATGGCGCCGGCAAAGGTTGCGACCACGCTGCAGCCTTCGGCGTTGCCGCGCTGGCAAAAGCCGATGGCCGCGACCTGCGCGGCCTCCGGTGTCCGATGATTGGCCGAATAGCCGCACTGGCCCCGCCGGTTGGTCGCGAAGGCGCGGATCTCGCCGCCTTTCAGGTACTTTTCGTAGGTCCGACGGCAGGTCGGGCTGAGGCTGAACTGGCGCACGGCCTCGTTGACGCTGGGGTCCGGCGCCTGTGCCGCCACGGGATCGACCCCGGCTGCCACCATTAGTAGGGCTGCTGACAAGGCCGCGCCGGGCCGACCAAGGATCGTGTAAGTAAACGCCCGGACCATGGGCGTGAACCTCACGGTTGACGTGCGGATTGTCAACAGCAGTGTCTGGCGGGTGGCAGAAAAAACAGTCTTCTAGAGACCGATTCGCAACAATTGTGTCATTCCATGACACGGCACCATTTGATGACTACGTGGCCATCGTCACTGTCGCCAGAATAGTTCGCGCCGAAACCTGCTCGCCTTCCTGCACCGGCACGGAAGAGACGGTTCCGTCGGCGGCGGCGCGGATCTGGTGCTGCATCTTCATGGCCTCCAGCACCACCAGGGTCTGACCTCGCACGACGCTTTCGCCGGCGGCAACCTTGACGGCAACGATCCGGCCATCCATCGGCGCCCGCAGCGTGCCATCGCCCGCCGCGTCGGCGCCCTGCGGCGCCTCGTGCGTCACGTCGTCAAACGCCAGCGCCAGGCCGTCGAGCTCGACAAGCAGATTGTCGCCAGCGGCATGGGCGTGTGCAGTGCGCCAGACATCGCCGCTGGCAAAGCGCACCCGGCCATCGCTCCTGGCGCCGACGCGCAGCGATATCGTCTTGTCGCCGACCGTCGCCCGCAGCTCCGCGACGGCGCGCTCGATCCAGACGTGCTTGCGACGGTCGCCGGCGCGGATGCGAATCAGGGTTGGCACGGGGTTGGAATTGCGCCATCCACCGAGCAGCGCACCGGCGCCAGTCTCGGCCCGCTCGTAAACCAGTGCCGCTGCCAGCCCCCAATGCGTCGCGCTGGGAGCAGGTGCCTCCATCGCGGCGGGCGCGAAATGCTCGTCGATGAAAGCGGTGGTCGCCTGGCCGGCAATGAAGGCCGGATGGCGCAGCAGGCGGACCAGGAAATGCTTATTGGTGGTCGGGCCCAGCACCACGGTGTCTTCGAGCGCACGGGCCAGCTTGCGGCAGGCCTCAAGGCGCGTCGCGCCGTGGGCGATCACCTTGGCGATCATCGGGTCGTAGAATGGCGAGATCGTCTGGCCGTCGCGCACCCCATGGTCGACTCGGATGCCCGGCCCGGATGCCGGCCGCCAAACCGCCACCGTGCCGGTTTGCGGCAGGAATCCGTTGTAGGCATCCTCTGCATAGAGCCGCGCTTCGATGGCGTGGCCGTCGAAGCGAATTTGATCCTGGGCCAGCGGCAGTGCCTCGCCGGCGGCGACCTGAAGCTGCCACGCCACAAGATCCAGCCCCGTGACCATCTCCGTCACCGGATGCTCGACCTGCAGGCGGGTGTTCATCTCCAGGAAATAGAAGGCGCCGTCCTTGCCCAGCAGGAACTCGACGGTGCCGGCGCCGCGGTAGCCGATGGCGCGCGCGGCCGCCACGGCCGCGGCCCCCATGCGGGCGCGCAAGGCGGCATCGACGGCGGGCGACGGCGCCTCCTCGAGCACCTTTTGATGACGGCGCTGCACCGAGCAGTCGCGCTCGCCGAGATGCACGACGTTGCCGTGCGCATCGGCGAACACCTGGATCTCGACGTGGCGGGCGTCGACCACCGCCTTTTCCAGGATCAGTTCGCCCGACCCGAAGGCGTTGGCCGCCTCGTCCCGTGCCGTACGGATCGCTTCGGGCAGATCGCGGCCGGCCGTCACCAGCCGCATGCCCCGCCCGCCGCCGCCGGCGGCCGCCTTGACCATCACCGGCAGACCGATTTTCTTCGCCTCCGACTCCAGATGGTCGTCGCTCTGGTCGCTGCCCTGGTAGCCCGGCACGCAAGGCACACCGGCCTCGATCATGCGCCGCTTGGCCGCGGCCTTGTTGCCCATGGCGTCGATCGCGGCCGGCGGCGGACCGATGAACACGAGGCCGGCGTCGGCGCAGGCCTGCGCGAAGGCGGCATTTTCCGACAGGAAGCCGTAGCCTGGATGCACCGCGTCGGCGCCCGATCGACGGGTGGCGTCCAGCAGCTTGGCGATGTCGAGGTAAGTTTCGCTGGCGAGGTTGCCGGTCAGCCCCACCGCCTCGTCGCAGTCCGTGACGTGCAATGCCGCGGCGTCGGCGTCGGAGAAGACCGCGACAGTACGATAGCCGAGCGCCCTGGCTGTACGGGCCACGCGGCAGGCGATCTCGCCCCGATTGGCGATCAGGATCTTGCTAAAGCTCATCGGTAGGCGCTGCCGTCCCTGTGGTAGTAGCCCTCGGGGACGCCGACTTCGTTGTACAGCATGTCGATGTCCGAGTAGTGCGCGGTCTCGGCATTGCTGCGCGTGCCGACCTCAAGAATGCGCGCATTCCGGTCCGAACGGTTCACGAGGTGATGGCCGTCGGGCTCGCCGGCGCGGAAGCCGGCCACCATCCCCGCGGTCAGCGTCGTCGCGCCGGCATTGGTCACCAACTGCACTTCGCCGTCGAGCACATAGACAAACTCGTCTTCGCGCTCGTGCCAATGGCGCTGCGAGGACCAGGCGCCGGGCGGCAACGTCATCAGGTTGACGCCGAACTGGCTGAGGCCGAAGGCATCGCTCAACCGGCGCCGCCGGCGCTCCTGGCAGGGCTGGTCGTGCGGCGCCGGATAGTCCGAACCGGCCCGTTCCGGCAGGTCGCTGGCGCGGGCGCAGACAGGGTAGTCCGGCATCGTGGCACCTCCACTCACTCGGTCACCCATCGCGGCGGGCGCTTTTCGGCGAAGGCGCGCAGGCCTTCGGCCGCCTCCGGGCTGCGCCGCGCCTGGGCAAAGCAGTCGGCGGCAAAATCGAGCACCTGCGACAGCGGCTCGCCGCCGACCCGCATGATCACCTGCTTGGTGAGCGCGTTGGCCAGCGGCGCGCAGCGGTCGATCTGCTTCAGCACCTCTTCCAGCTTGGCGTCGAGGGCGGCGGAGTCCTTCACCAAATGGTGGCCGATGCCGATGCGCACCGCGTCGGCGCCTTTGAAGCGCGCCGCCGTCAGCGCCAGGTGGCGCGCCTGCGGCACGCCGATACGCGCCGCCACGAAGGGCGCGATCTGCGCCGGCACGATGCCGATGGCGGTCTCCGACATGGCGAAGCCGCAGTCTTCGGTGACGATGGCGATGTCCGAGACGCAAACCAGCCCGAAGCCGCCGGCGATGGCGTAGCCCTCGACCGCCGCCACCACGACCTGGGGCAGAGTGTTCAACGCTTCGAGGAACGTGCCGTACTGGCGGTTGTTGACGGCGATCGGGTCCTTCTCGCCGGGCTTGGGTGGTTCGTTGAAGCTCTGTTCCATGTTGCGCAGGTCGGCGCCGGCGCAGAACGTGCCGCCGGCGCCGCGCAGGATCACGGCCTTGATGTCGGCGCGATTGCGCAGCACGCCGACCACCTCCCTGAGCTCGCTCATCAGGGCCGGGTTGAGCGCGTTCCTTACCTCCGGCCGATTCAAGGTCACGTACAACCGCGCCCGTTCGCGGCGCAGGATCAGCGTCTCGTAGGCGGGGCGGAAGTCGGCCATCAGCGGTTCTCCAGCCGGGGCAGGGTGCCCATGTGCTTGCAGATGATCTGGAGCATCACCTCGTCGGCGCCGCCGCCGATCGAGGCAAGCCGCGTGTCGCGGAAGGCGCGCGCTGTCGGGCTCTCCCAGAGATAGCCGGCGCCCCCCCAGTATTGCAGGCAGCCATCGGCCACCAGCCGGACCATGCGGCCGGCCTTGAGCTTGGCCATCGAGGCCAGCATGGTGACGTCGTTGCCGGCGATGTATTCCTCGCAGGCGCGGTAGCAGAGCGAGCGCACGATCTCGACCTCGGTCCGCAGCTCCGCCAGCTTGAAGTGGATCACCTGGTTGTCGAGCAGTGAGCGGCCGAAGGCCTTGCGGCCGCGCGTATACTCGACCGTCTGGTCAATCAGCCGCTCCATGCCGACTACGGCGCTGATCGCGCCCCACAGCCGCTCCTCCTGGAACTGCTGCATCTGGTAGGTGAAGCCCATGCCCTCCTGGCCGATCAGGTTGCGCACCGGCACCTTGACCTCATCGAAAAAGATCTGGGCAGTGTCGGACGAGCGCATGCCGAGCTTGTCGAGCTTCTTCACCACTTGCACGCCCTTGGTCTTCATCGGCAGGCAGATCAGCGACTTGTTCTTGTGGACCGGCCCTTCGCCGGTGTTGGCGAGCAGGCACATCCAGTCGGCCTGGGTGCCGTTGGTCGTCCACATCTTGCCGCCGTTGATGACGTAGTCGCCGCCGACCCGGCGCGCCGTGGTCTTGATGGAAGCTACGTCCGATCCGGCCCCGACCTCCGACACGCCGAGGCATGCCACGTAGTCGCCGCTGATCGACGGGGCCAGGAATTCCTGGCGCAGCTCGTGGCT
>DATFGV010000559.1:0-4215 GCA_035249115.1 Vineibacter sp. | reverse complement strand
AAACACGTTGGCGAGCTTGCTGCGCCCGATCTTGCCTTCGGACGGATGGTGCTCTTCCTTGTAGAAGCCGACATCCTTGAGGTGCGGGTCGGTCAGGAGGTCGTCGATCGAGTTGTAGCGCGCCGCCGGTACGTCGAGCTTTTCGAAGATCGCCAGCCACTCCGCGGTCGTCTTCTGCGCCAGCCCCTCCATCCGCACCTTGAAGTACGCCGCGGCGTTCGCGGTGCGCGTCGAGGCGTTGTCGAAGCGCGGATCGGTCTTCAGCTCCGGCCGGCCGATGGCGTCGAAGAAGGCGAAGGCCTGCGGATTGGTGTTCGGGCCAACGGTGATGTAGCCATCCTTGGTCGGCAGCGGCCGATAGTCGGGACTGAGCAGCCGGTTGTCGCCGCTGGGGCCGACCGGCGGCTCAAACGTCGCGCCACCCAGATGCTCGCTCATGACGAATGAGGCCATGTTCTCGAACATCGGCACGTCGATTGCCTCGCCCTTGCCGGTCCTCTCGCGGCGATAAAGAGCGAAGCCGATGCACTGGGCGGCAATCAGGCCGGTGGTGTGGTCGGTCATCACCATCGGCACGAAGCGCGGCTCGCCGGTGGCGCGCGCGAAGGTGCCGGCGACACCCGACAGGCTCTGCACGATGGGATCGTAAGCCGGCCGGTTGAAGTAGCGCCCGCCGCGGCCGAAGGCGAGGATCGAGCAGTGGATCAGGCGGGGGTTGTCGGGCGCCAGGGTCGCGTGGTCGAGCCCGGCGCGCACCAGGCCTTCAGGCCGCACGTTGCTGACGAAGACGTCGGCGCCGGCGATCAGGCGGCGCATCGCCGTCTTGCCGTCAGCCTGTTTCAGGTCGAGGCAGATCGAGCGCTTGTTGCGGTTGAAATTTATGAACTTGCCGGACATGCCGGGGTTGCGGCTGCCCTGCGCCATGGTGCGCAGCAAATCGCCGCCCGGCGCCTCGACCTTGATCACGTCGGCGCCCTGGTCTGCCAGCACACGCGTGCAGATCGGCCCGACGACTACCGTCGTCAGGTCGATCACCCGCACGCCGGCCAGCGGTCCACCGGTCATGAGGGACACTCCCTTCCCCGCTTGCGGGGAAGGTGGCCGAAGGCCGGGTGGGGAGCCGACGGGGTTTTTGCTACCGAGACCACGGCGGTTGCCCTCCGCCCCTGCGGGGCACCTCCCCACTTCGTGGGGAGGAAATGCGGCGCGTCATCACGCGAACTCCAAATCCATCTCGCCGCACTGGTGGCCGTGCTTGTCGGCGGTCCAGACCCGCATCCGGCGGTCGTTGGCGGCCGACCCGCGGATCGTCACCGGATCGCCGACCCACAGGGGATAGGTCAGCCGGGCGGTGAGCCCGCGCAGCGCCGACGGCGCGCGCTTGAGCGCCGCATCGATCATCAGCTGCATGGTCAGCCCGCCGTTGTGCACGGTGTGCTCGTAACCTTCGACCGTGCGAGCATAATCGGCGTCGTAGTGGATGCGGTGCGCGTTCCAGGTGATCGCGGAATAGCGGAACACCAGGGTCTCCGACAGCAACACCGTGTCGGTCCAGGCCTGGCCGGACGGTGCCATCGCCGGCACGGTCGCGCTGGTCTTCTGGCCCGGCGGCGTCGCCTCGCGGTAGATGGCATCGAACTCGTCGATCGCCAGGACCTGGCCGGCCTGCTCGATGGTGTTGCGCAGGGTGAGCACGAAAATGCTGCCCGAGCGGCCGGTCTTAGGCACGATGTCGACGACCTCCGACTTGCGCACCGCCGGCTGGGCGACGCGCAGGCCACCCATGACCTTCAGCCGTCGTCCGGCACCCATGCGGCGCGGCATCGGGATCGGCGGCAGCACGATGCCACCCTTGGCGTGGCCGTCCTCGCGCAGGTCCGACTGGCGCGCGATGTCGACGAAGAACATCGAGAACCAGTGTGGCGGCAGTTCCGTGCCTGGCCGAAAGGAGTCGGGATCGCGGTCGAGCATCGAGGCGATGCGCCGCACCATCGGCAGGCCGATGTCGTCCTCGATCACCCGCATCTTGCCGATCCAGGGGCGCAGGGTGGTCATGGCGTCATCAAGAGACGTGGTCATCGTTCGGCCTCGTCGGTCGGCTTGCTGACTGGTTCGTCGCAACGCTAGCAGCGGGCGCAACGTGGCGCCATGCGTTCCGCGCAACCGGCCGGCTACCGGCAGGCAGCAAGTTGCCGCCAATCCCGCGGCAGGTTCATAAGGCCCGCACCAGATCGGCCGCCTTCTCGCCGATCATGATGGCAGCGGCATTGGTGTTGCCGGAGACGACTGTCGGCATGATCGAGGCATCGGCGATCCGCAAGCGCTCGACGCCGCGAACGCGCAGCTTGGGATCGACGACCGCCATGTCGTCGACGCCCATCTTGCAGGTGCTGGTCGGATGGAACACGGTGCCGCCATTGGCGCGGGCGAAGGCCAGCAGCTCGTCGTCGCTCCGCACCGACGGGCCGGGCACCGTTTCGGCTTCGACATAACGCTGCATCGCCGGCTCGGCCAGGATCTTACGGCACAGCTTAAGACCCTCGACCAGCGCGCGGCGGTCGGTGTCGGCGGCGAGGTAGTTGGGGTGCACGGCGGGCGGGTCGCCGGGGTTGGCGGATTTCAGCTTGATCTCGCCGCGGCTCTCCGGCCGCAGCTGGTAGGCGATCATGCTGAAGCCGGACCAGGGGTGCAGGCCGTCCTGCGGCCGGTCGGCGCTGAACGGCGACAGCGACAACTTGACGTCGGCGCTGGCCAGCCCCGGCCAGGTGCGCGCGAACACCGCCGCCGGCGCGGTCGGCGTCGCCAGCGGGCCACTGCGGAACAAGCCGTACTGCAGGCCGGCCTTCACCTTGCGGACATTGCTCAGCATCACGTCGTTGATGGTGACCGGTTCGCGGCAGCGCAGCTTGATCGGCGCCGAATAGTGGTCCTGCAGACTGCGCCCGACGCCCTTGACGTCGCCCAGCACGGGAATGCCGAGCGGCTGCAGCCATTCGGCCGGCCCGATGCCCGACAGCATCAACAGCTGCGGGGAGTTGATGGCGCCACCGCACAGGATGACCTCGCGTGCCGCGCGCGCGGTCTTGAGGTCGCCGTCCTGGCGGAACGCGACGCCGGTGGCGCGGCCAGATTCGATGACCACCTTCTCGGTGAACGCCCCGGTGATCACCCGCAGGTTGCCGCGCTTCACCGCCGGCCGCAGGTAGCCGACCGCGGTCGAGCAGCGCCGGCCGTTGCGCGTCGTCGTCTGGTGATAGCCCACCCCGTCCTGGGCGGCACCGTTGAAGTCGTCGTTGCGCGGGAAGCCGGCCGCCATGGCGGCGGCGATGAAGGCCTCGCACAGCGGGTGCGGTTCGACGTCGGAAACGGCCAACGGCCCGTCGGCACCATGCCACGGGTCGGCGCCGCGCGCCTGGTGCTCGGCGCGTTTGAATAGCGGCAGGACGTCCTGGTACGACCAGCCGGTGTTGCCGAGCTGGCGCCACAGGTCGAAATCCTCGGCCTGGCCGCGGATGTAGACCATGCCGTTGATCGATGACGAGCCGCCCAGAACCTTGCCACGCGGCCAGAAGATGCGCCGGCCGCCGGCACCCGGATCAGGCTCGGTTTCGTAGCACCAGTTGACCGACGGATCGGCAAAGGTCTTGCCGAACCCGAGCGGAATGTGGATCCAGCGATTCCGATCGACGTCGCCGGCCTCCAGCAGGATGACGCGCGTGCCCGCATCCTCGCTTAGGCGGGCGGCAAGGGCGCAACCCGCCGAACCAGCACCGACAACAACGAAATCAGCTTCGATCATGTTTCCTACGCTGCGTGACATAGCTGCGCGCACCAGCACCCGTCGAACTGTCGAAGGCGCCCGGAAGCGGCATCATGGCATCTGCGATAGCCCTGCACGTCATGCCAAGAATGATCTCGCTGCCAGCTGATGGCCAGTTGCCGACTTTGCAATGCTGGATGGCGTAGCGGTCGTCGCAACAAGCGTTGCAAGCGACTGTGCCATGCGCCGAGAAGCGATACCGGCGTTTTGCGCGCGTTGGCATTCCCAGGCAAACGGGCTAAACGACCACGGAACGTGCCTGCGGTGGGACGCAAGAATCCGCGCGAACGTGCGGACAATGAAATGTCCGCCGGTTCGCCGTTGCCCGGGCACGGCGTCGCCGGTCGAGACGGCGTATCGGCTTGCAATGTCGGAAGGAAGAACCGCCATGTTCG
>DATFGV010000558.1:0-4074 GCA_035249115.1 Vineibacter sp. | reverse complement strand
TACTGCATCGCGACGTACTTGCCGTTCGGGCCAGTGGCCTGCAGCTCGATTAGGATGACGTCGCCCTTGCTGAGCGCATTGGTGGCGTTGGTCAGCGCCTGCGCCAGGTTGAAGACGCCGTTGATCACCGCCGAGTGCACGACGGCCTTGGCCTCGTGGCTGATGCCGACGCAGCCCTTGCTGTTGGGCACCGAAACCATCTCGCCGAGCACCGCTGTGCCATGGTTTCGCCAGCCGATGTCGTTGATCTGCGTGCCGCCGATCAGCTGGATGCCGGCCGGCAGGTCCTCGTGCGTGCGGTTCCAGGCGCCTTCGATGTCGCAGATGGTGATGCCCTTGCCCTTGGCGCCGGCCAGCGGCCAGACGTCGGTGGCGCCGATGCCGACCGGCGCCGAGTAAAGGTAGGCCTGCGCCGGCTCGAACAGGCGCGTGCCGGCGGCACTGCCGCTCAGACCGGCCGGCACCGGGCGCGGCGCGACATAGGCCTGCCACACCGCCTTGTCCTTGTTCAGCGCGTCGGCGAGCTTCTTGGCGTCGCCGCTGCGCTTGGGCACGATCTGCACGAAGCCGCTCTGGCGGAACGCGGCATCGGCGCCCTTGGCGTTGAGCATGCGGGCGGACGGATCCTCAGGCAGCGCCGCGGCCAGTTCGAGACGATCGCGCACGTCGGCCACCTTCATGCCGAACTGCGAGCGGACCGAGGCGATATCGAAACGCGACAGCACGTTGTTCAGGCGGCTGGCGTCGTCCGCACCCGCCGCTGGCGCGGCAAAGGCGGCGGTCGTGAAGGCGACCGGCCGGTCATAGCGCAACTCGGCCACAACGTAGTCGGGAATGTCTGGCGTCTCGTACGACGCGCTGATGAAGCCAACCCCGGAAGTGGTTGGCCGCTTGCGTGAAGTTGTTCGTTTGCGTGCCATGGCAATCGCTCCCCCTGTGAGAGTGCGTGATAGCGAACTGTGAATTGGACCAAGTCGCGCCGGACACGATCAAGGTGCCCGCAGTGGGCGACGCCCGGCGCTGTTACGCGTTCATGGGAAACATCGGGGCCGCCGCGCGAGGCATGGCGGCCTATCCGGAACAACCAATACGCGACATTAACATGAGCACTCACCCCTGTAAAGCGCCACATCAAACGTGCGCGTCTCGAGCGCACGCGGGCGGCCCACACCGCCTCGCGGTCGGCGCCGTCGCTCACCTGGAGCAACTGCTTGAGAGCAGCGGACCGTTGACCCTTCGCCGGGCAGCGGCATCGGGACTTGAAAACATCTGGGCCAAGCGCAGGATTCACGTCGCAACCGGTTGCAGGCACGGTCGCTGGCCTGACCGAGCAGCAGGCCGGCCGGGGAGGATGTAATGTGCCGATTCAAGGAAACACGGAGGGTCTACAAGACGACCAACGAAACGTTCCCGCGGGTCGACCCCAAGGACGTGCGGTATCTGGCGGAGAAGCTAAACGCCAGCGCGAAAGGAAACGCTGGCAATGACGAGAAGGGTGTCGAGGCGCACGAACGCCTGATCTTGAGCGAATTGCGGAAGGGCGCGTGCGGCGTCTGCAACGGCATGACGTGCCTGTGGGTGCATGACTATCTCTTCCGGGTGAAACCAGCGACCCAGGGCCGGGACGGATCTGAAGTCGACCTCGACCGACTGCTGGCCGAAGCGAAAGACAGGCTGCAGGCGATCAGGCGGAATGACATCGAAATGGCCAGCCCGAGTAAGTCCGAGCTGACCAGCAACGATCTCCAAGGGGTCTACGAATTATCAAATTTCAGTCGGAATCGACGTGGGGGCGGCGGCGGTATGGTCGAATTCGCCCATGACTATCAGAGCGCCAAGAAATCGTTCAAGCGACAGGACATCTCGCTCGGATTCAAGCAAGACTCGAAAGTACAGGCCAAAACAACGGTCTCGGAGCTTGCTAGACTGCTGGGTGAAGGCAAGCCGCTTGCGATCAGCTGGAAGATCAAAGTCGACCCCACGAGGGAAAGATCCGCCGCCGGGTACCACTGCATCGGAATGGTGAAGCACGGCAGCGAATACCTGCTCTTGGATCCTAACCAGGGCCTCTTTCGGTTTCCGGACGAGGAGACGTTCATCGCGGAGCTTGAAGTTTACAGGGCGCATAACGTCGTCAGCGACTCGGATTGCGGCGTCTACGAGTGCAGCGAGATACCCGAGGATAAACGACAGGATCGGACGTCTGACGAGTTTCTCGGCAAGAGGCGCGATCGTGTGCAGGCCGAGGCGGCCAAGCGCGCTCCCAAGAACGACGCCCCGGCGGAAAGCACCCAGGTTGACTTGTCAGATCCCTCCGTCTGGACTTGATCGAGTCGCGGCCGCGATGGCTGTACGTCCTGACACTGCGGCCATGATCGCCGCATCAAGGCCGATTTGCGACTTGGCGACTATCCGCGCGGCTCATCTTACATCCGCCGTCTGATGGCGGCGCCTTCTCGACGACGACTGCGGCTAGCGCAATGCCATCGACAGCACGCGGGCGGCGTGCACCGCCTCGCGGCCGGCACCGTCGAGGATCTGGTGGCGGCAGCTGGTGCCGTCGGCGACGATCACGGCGTTGGCGTCGGCGGCACGCACCGCCGGCAGGAGCGCCAGCTCCGCCATCGCCATCGACACGTCGTAGTGGGCCGCTTCATAGCCGAAGGCGCCGGCCATGCCGCAGCAGCCCGACTCGACCTGTGAGACGGTGAGCTGCGGCACCCAGCTCAGCATGGTCTGCACCGGCGTCACGGCGTCGAACGCCTTCTGGTGGCAATGGCCGTGCAGCAGCGCCGTCTTGTGCCGCAGCGGCCCAAACTTGAGCTTGATGCGGCCGGCGCGGTGCTCGCGCACCATGAATTCTTCGAACAGCAGGCTCTGCGCCGCCACCGTCGCCGCTGCCGCGTCCAGGCCCATGACGCCATACTCGTCGCGCAGGGTGAGCAGACACGACGGCTCCAGCCCGACGATCGGCACGCCGCGCTCGGCGAACGGCGCCAGGGCGGCGACGGTGCGCCGCGCCTCCTGCTTGGCGCGCGCCACCATGCCGGTCGTCAGGTAGGTGCGGCCGCAACACAAGGGACGAAAGCGCTTCTTGCGATCGACCGGCAGCGCGATGTGTACGGTGTAGCCGGCAGCCTCGAGCAACTGCAGGGCGCTGTTCGGATTTTCCGGCTCGAAGGTGTTGTTGAAAGTGTCGGCGAACAGCACCACCTCGCCGGTCTCGCCGCGACACTGTGGCGCCACCTGGCCGTCGACTCCCACCGCAAATGACAAGCCGGCGAGGAACGTGTCCTTGCGCCAGGTCGGCAGGCGGCGCCGGGCGGCGAATCCCAGCAGCCGTTCCGACCACACCGCCGCGCCGGGCAGGTTGTCGCGCAGGTTGAACAGGCCCGGCAGGCGGGCGCCCCAATGGGCATAGCGCGGCAGATGCGCGATCAGCCGGTCGCGCAGGGTGTGACCGTGCTGCGCCTTGTAGTGATCGAGGAACTCGACCTTCATGCGCGCCATGTCGACGCCGGTCGGGCAGTCGCGCTTGCAGCCCTTGCACGAGACGCAGAGATCCATCGCCTCGTATAGCGTCTGCGAGGTCATGCCCTCGCTGCCGAGCCCGCCGGCCAGCGCCTGGCGCAGGGTGTTGGCGCGGCCGCGCGTCAAGTGCTGCTCGTCGCGCGTGGCGCGGAAGCTCGGGCACATCGTGCCGGCATCGAACTTGCGGCAGTGCCCGTTGTTGTTGCACATCTCGACGGCCTTGGCGAAGCCGCCGGTCGGGTCGCCGCCGCTGCCCGGCGGGCCCAGCGCCTCGGTGCGCGGGTCGTTCTGCACGTCCCACGCCGACCAGTCGAGCGCCGTCTTCAGTTCGATGGTGCGATAGCCGCGCGGATAGCGGAACAGCTCGCGTTGATCCATCTTCGGCGGGTCGACGATCTTGCCGGGGTTCAGCAGGCCCTTCGGGTCGAACAGCCCCTTGATCTCCTCGAACGCCCGGGTCAGCCGCGGACCGAACTGCCAGGCGATCCACTCGCCGCGCGCCAGCCCGTCGCCGTGCTCGCCGGAGTAGGCGCCCTTGTAGCG
>DATFGV010000557.1:0-17658 GCA_035249115.1 Vineibacter sp. | reverse complement strand
AGAGGATGACGGGGTCGGCGTCGCCGTGCTTTGAGGCGACCTTGATTTATCCTTCAGACGGTCCTGATCTTGCCGCCGGTCCGTCCGGTCAGCGCGCCGGCGGGCGCGTTCAGTCGGGCAGTCCCGCCGTGCGAAGCGCGTCACTGCAGACCTTCAGAATAGGCCTTTCGACGAACGGCACACGCGTGCGCAGGCGCGCGAGGGTCAATGTCGGCTCGGCCTGCAGCATTTCCCGCACGATCTGTCGTGCCCGATCGATCTGGCCGACTTTGACCAGAGCGACCGCGAGGAAGCGAAGGGCCGGCGCAAACCGGCGGTTCTCGACAGTCGCCTTCTCCGCCCAGCTGACGGCGTCATGGTATTGCCCGCTGGCGATATAGGAGACCGCCATCGCCGTCGACATGAGCCAGGCACGCGGATGTCGCGGGATCAGGCGCAGCGCCTGCTCGATCTTCCGGCGGCCCCCTTCCGGATCGCCGGTCACCGCCTCGATCCATCCGGCAACGGCGAGCGCGATCGTTGAATTGGGATTGACCTGCAGGGCGCGGCGCGCGAGTTCCAGCGCCTTGAGCCCGTCTTGTTCCATGCTCCAGACGGTAAAGGCACCCTGCCAGAGGACGTTGGCATCATTGCCGGCCAAACCAATGGCTTGCCACGCCAACTTGACGGCAACGGCGCGTTCCGCCTCCGGCTGCTCGGCCCATCCCTGGAAGACGCTCTGGGCGCGGTAATAGGCAGCGGTCGACATCGCCAGCGCATAGGCGGGATCTATCTCAAGCGCCTGCTCCAGGCACCGCAGGGCCGCCTTGATGCTGTCCGGCGTGAATTCCCAGGCGTGCGACAACGCCCGCAGCCACAGGTCGTAGGCGCGCATATCCCCCGGCGGCTTGCGCCGCGCGCCCTCGGCCTCGGCAAAGCGCAATTTCGGCTCGATCGTGGCGGCCGCGTTGGCGGCGATGCGATCCTGGAGCTCGAAGACCTCACTCAGGCTGCCGTCGAAGCGGCTGGCCCAGAGATGGGTGCCGGCGGTCGCCTCGATCAGCTGCACCGTGATTCGCAGCCTGTCGTCGCGCCGGCGCACGCTGCCTTCCAGCACATAGCCGACGCCGAGTTCGCGGCCGACTTGCCGCACGTCGATCGCGCGCCCCTTGTAGATGAAGGATGACGTCCGGGCGATGACAAGCAGCCCGCTGCAGTGCGCCAGCGCAGTGATGATTTCCTCAGTGATGCCGTCGGCGAAGTAGTCGCTCTCCGGATCGCCGCTCATGTTGGTGAATGGCAGGACAGCGATCGACGGTCCGTCGAAGGCCGGCGACGTATCCTGCTGCGATCGAGTCGCCGGCACCGGCACCGCTGCCGGCGTCTCCGACTCCTCGCGCACCTGGCCGACGAACCGGATGCCCTTGCGCGGCAGCGTACGGATCAGGCGCTGCGCCGTACCGTCGTCGCCGATCGCGACCCGTGCCGCGTTGATGCGGCTGCTGAGTGTCGATTCGGAGACGATCCGCCCGTTCCAGACCGCCTCGATCAGGTCGTCCCGGCTGGCGACGCGGTCCCGCGTACGGATCAGGAACTCCAGCAGGTCGAAGACTTGCGGTTCGAGGTCAACGCTCTCGGCGCCGCGGCGCAACTCGCGCCGGCTCGTGTCGAGCACGCAGTCCTCAAATGCGAAGCGCATTAACCTGGCCCCTCGCCGCCTCGGATTTGATCAGCCTAGCACGGCGCCGGAACCCGAAAAACACGACGCCCCGAAGGGCAAATCAAGGCCGTCTGACGGCGCCAGTTTCAGCGTCTTGGCATCCATCCCCGGCCCGACCTGCCGCTTGAGGCGGCGTAGGCCGGTGGACCGCCGCCAGCGAAATCAAAGGACTCTCAAGGACAAATCAAGGCCGTCTCACAGCGTGACGGACCCCGGTCTGACACCTTTCGGAACATCCCCGGCCGCGGTGCAGACGCGGTCCATCCAGCAAGCTGACAGCCCGCAGAGGAGCCGCCCATGTCCACCGCAGGCACCACCACTGACACCCGCTTCGACGTTGCGTTCACCCGATCGCTGATGTCGCTCCGGAGATCCCTGGCGTCGATGTGGATGACATACCTGGATTGGCGGGCGCGCCGCGGCACGCGGAAGCTGCTCCACGCACTCGACGACCGCACCCTGCGCGACATCGGTCTGCGTCGCAGCCACATCGATACGGTTGCCACCGACCTCCGATGGCGTCCGCCGCACCGGCTGCTGGGCCCTTCAATCTAGGCCTTGGCCATTGCAACGAGAGCGAACAATGCAGTTCCCTGCGCATCAAACCGGCCGGCGCCGACTCGCGGTGTCCGCCCTGGCCCTGACCGCTGTCGGCCTGGCTGGCTGCCGGCGCGAGGCGACCGTGGCCCCACCACCGATCGCCGTGCGCGTCACCACCGTCGCGGTGACCCAGGACGCGCCGACGGTGACGTTGACCGGCGAGATCCGACCGCGCATCCAGAGCGACCTGTCGTTCCGTGCCACCGGCCGGATCATCGACCGCCAGGTCGACGTCGGCGCGCATGTCGAGGCCGGCCAAGTGCTGGCGGTGATCGACCCCAAGGAGCAGGAGGCCGACGTCGCCTCGGCCGCAGCGTCGGTCGAGTCGGCGGAAGCCCAGCTGCGGCAGGTTTCCGCCACCTACGAGCGGCAGAAGGCCCTGCTGGCCCGTGGCTTCACCACCCGCCGCGACTACGACCAAGCGGAAGAATCCTTGCGCGTGGCGCAGGCGGCGCTGAAGGGCGCCAACGCGCAGCTCGGCGTGGCCCGCGACCAGCTGGCGCACACGGTGCTGCGCAGCGACGTCGCCGGCATCGTGACAGCGCGGCACGCCGAGGCCGGCCAGGTCGTGCAGGCGGCGCAGCCGGTCTTCACCATTGCCCACGACGGCGCCCGCGACGCGGTCTTCCAGGTCCACGAGACGGTGCTGGCGCAGGCGCCGCCGGAACGCGGTGTCGAGATTTCGCTGCTGTCCGACTCCAACGTGCGGGTGACCGGCGCCGTGCGCGAGATCGCGCCCGCAGTGAATGCCGCGACCGGCACGATCACCGTCAAGGTCGGCCTCGACGCGCCGCCGCCGGCAATGACCCTGGGTGCGGCGGTGACCGGCGTCGGCCGCCTGCCCGCCCGGCCGATGGTCATCCTGCCCTGGGACGCCATGACGTTGCTGGCCGGCAAGCCATCGGTCTGGCTGGTCGATCCGCGCACCAACGCCGTGGCGCCGCAGCCGGTCACGGTCGCCCGCTTCGACAGCCGCCAGGTCGTCATCAGCGCCGGCCTGACACCCGGCCAAATCGTCGTCACCACGGGCGCGCAGCTGCTGCGCCCCGGCCAGATCGTCTCGCCCGCCAAGGGAGCCGCGTCGTGAAAGCCAACCCCACCATCGTCCTGGAGGTCACGAACAACCTCATCCTGAGGAGCCGGCGCAGCCGGCGTCTCGAAGGATGGACCACAGTCTCGTTCGATCGTTTCAGCCCATGTCGCAACGCTCGCGCGGTTGCCCACCCTTCGAGACGGCCGCTCCGCGGCCTCCTCAGGGTGAGGTCTGTACCGGTCGACCTGCCTTCCGAGGGAAGGTCGCAGAACGCCATATGCGAATGCCCCGATCGTGCCGAAAGCTCATGGGCACGGCCAGTCAGCTGCAACAAGCACCGCAGGGTCCTTCCCTTCGCTCAGGACGACGGGAAGGTCGTCCTGGCTCCGGCGCTCGCATTGGGAACACTGTCATGAAACTCCATCCTGCTCTGATCTCGGCCGGCGTGTTGCTCGCCGTCGCGGGCTGCAAGGACAAGCAGCGGGCCGACGCCCCGACGCCCATCCGCCCCGTCCTGTCGGTCATCGCCAGCCCGCAGGCCGAGCGGGCCGCCAGCTTCGCCGGCACTGTCGAGCCGCGCTACCAGACCAGCCTGGGTTTCCGCATCCTCGGCCGGATCGTCGTGCGCGACGTCAATGTCGGCGACCTCGTCCACAAGGGCGCGCGGCTCGCAAGCCTCGACACCGTCGCGCTGGAATTGAACCTGCGCGCGGCGCAGGCGTCCGTCGCCAGCGCCGAGGCGCAGCTGGCCAACGCCACGGCGACCGCGGCGCGGCAGCGCGCGCTGCTCGAACAGAACCACGTCACGCCGGCGCAGCACGAGCAGGCGCAGCGCGCGATGGAAACCGCCACCGCCGCGCTCACCCAGGCGCGCGCCAACCTCGTGAAGGCTGAGCAGCAGCTGAGCCACGCCCGCCTGACCGCCGAGTTCGACGGCGTGGTCACCGCCATCCAGTCCGAGGTCGGGCAGGTCGTGTCGCCCGGCCAGGTTGTGCTCACCCTGGCGCGACCCGACGTGCGCGAGGCCGTCGTCGACGTGCCGGACCATCTCGCGGCAAGCTTGGACGTCGGCGCGCGCTTCGAGGTGGCGCTGCAGCTCGACCCATCGATCCGCGCCGCGGGCGCGCTGCGCGAAGTCGCGCCGCAAGCCGACCCGGTGACCCGCACCCGGCGCATCCGCATCACGCTCGACGCGCCGCCGCAAGGCCTGCGCCTGGGCACGACCGTGACGGTGGCGCTGGCACAACCGGCGACGTCCCGTATCGAGCTGCCGGCCACCGGCCTGCTCGAGCGCGACGGCAAGACCTGGGTGTGGGTCGTCGACTCCGCCTCCAGCAAGGTCTTCCCGCGCGAAATCACGGTCGCCGCCCGCCACAACGGCCGGGTCGAAGTCGCCGACGGCATCGCGCCTGGCGCGCGCGTGGTGGTGGCAGGCGTCAACAGCCTGAAGTCCGGTCAACAGGTGAAGCTCGCTGAAGGAACACGGCCATGACCAACCTGAACCTCTCCGACTGGGCGCTGCGGCATCGCTCGCTGGTCTGGTACTTCATGCTGGTCGCAACCGTCGCCGGCGTGATGTCGTATCTCAGCCTCGGCCGCGAGGAAGACCCGGCGTTCACCATCAAGACGATGGTCGTGCAGGCCCGCTGGCCGGGCGCGTCGATCGACGACACCTTGCGCCAGGTCACCGACCGGATCGAAAAGAAGCTCGAGGAGCTCGATTCGCTCGACTACACCCGCAGCGTCACGACGCCGGGCCAGACCACGATCTACGTCAACCTGCGCGACAGCACCAAGGCACGCGACATACCCGGCACCTGGATCAAGGTCCGGAACATGGTCAACGACATCAAGGGGCAGCTGCCGCAGGATGTACAGGGACCGTTCTTCAACGACCGGTTCGGCGACGTGTTCGGCAACATCTACGCCTTCACCGCCGACGGCGTCGGGCCGCGGCAGCTGCGTGACTACGTCGAAGGCGTGCGCGCCCAGGTGCTGACCATCCCGAATGTCGGCAAGGTCGAGCTGGTCGGCGCCCAGGACGAGGTGATCTTCCTCGAGTTCTCCACCCGGCAGATCGCCGCCCTGGGACTGGACCAGCAGACCGTGCTGCGGGCGCTGCAGACCCAGAACGCGATCAAGCCCTCGGGCGTGGTCGAGACCGGCGCCGAGCGGGTCAGCGTGCGGGTCACCGGCCAGTTCGCCGACGAGGACAGCCTGCGGTCGGTCAACCTGCGCCTCAACGACCGGTTCTTCCGGTTGAGCGACATCGCCACGATCAGCCGCGGCTATGCCGATCCGCCGCAGCCGCTGTTCCGCTACAACGGCCAGCCGGCGATCGGCCTTGCGATCGGCATGAAGACCAACGGCAACCTGCTGGAGTTCGGCGAGGCGTTGAAGGCGCAGATGGCAAAGATCATCGGCGAGCTGCCGGTCGGCGTCGGCGTGCATCTCGTGGCCGACCAGCCGGTGGTCGTCGAGGAGGCGGTCGGTGGCTTCACCAAGGCGCTGTTCGAGGCCGTCGTGATCGTGCTCGTCGTGAGCTTCATCAGCCTCGGCCTGCGCGCCGGCTTCGTGGTCGCGCTGTCGATCCCGCTGGTGCTGGCCATGACGTTCCTCACCATGGCCTGGTTCGACATCTCGTTGCAGCGCATCTCGCTCGGCGCCCTGATCATCGCGCTCGGCCTGCTGGTCGACGACGCCATGATCGCGGTCGAGACCATGGTAGCCCGCCTCGAGCGCGGCGACTCGCTGGTGAAGGCCGCGACCTTCGCCTACACCTCGACGGCGTTCCCGATGCTGACCGGCACCCTGGTGACGGTCGCGGGCTTCATCCCGATCGGCTTCAACGGCAGCGCGCCCGGCGAGTACACCTACACGCTGTTCGTGGTGATCGCCGCGTCGCTGCTGATCTCGTGGATCGTCGCGGTGCTGTTCACGCCGCTGCTCGGCGTCAGCCTGCTGCCCAAGACCATGCGGGCGCACCACGACAAGCCCAGCCGGTTCAACGACGGGTTCGCCCGGCTGCTATCGCTGGCGATGCGCTGGAAGTGGGCGACGATCGCGGCCACGGTCGGCGCCTTCGCGCTGTCGATGGTCGGCATGGGCTTCGTGCAGCAGCAGTTCTTCCCGGCCTCCGACCGGCCCGAGCTGGTGATCGACTGGAACCTGCCGCACAACAGCTCGATCCTCGAGACGCGGGCGCAGGTCGAGCGCTTCGAGCGGTCGCTGGCCGGCGATCCCGACATCGACCGCTGGTCGTCCTATGTCGGCCAGGGCGCGCCGCGCTTCATCCTGTCGTTCGACGTGCAGCCGTCCAACCCGTTCTTCGGGCAGACCGTGATCGTCACCCAGGGTTGCGAGGCGCGCGAGCGGGTCATGGCGCGGCTGCAGGCGCGGCTGCGGGCCGACTTCGTCGGCACCGACGCCTTCATCAAGCGGCTCGAGCTCGGCCCACCGGTCGGCCGGCCGGTGCAGTACCGGGTGAGCGGCCCCGACATCGACAAGGTGCGGGAGCTGGCGCAGAAGCTGGCGACGGTGGTCGGCGCCAACCCGCATCTCGGCGACATCGCCTATGACTGGATGGGGCCGGCTCGCGTCGTGAAGCTCGACGTGCTGCAGGACAAGGCGCGCCAGCTCGGCATCAGCTCGGAGGACATCGCCTCGGCCCTGAACCGGGTGGTGAGCGGCGTCACCACCACCCAGGTTCGCGACGACATCTACCTGATCGATGTCGTGGGCAGGGCGCGGGCCGACGAGCGGGCCTCGATCGAGACCTTGCAGAACCTGCAGCTGCCGGGCCGCAACGGCCAGTCGGTGCCGCTGGCGGCGGTGGCGACCTTCCGCTACGCGCTGGAGCAGCCCGTGGTGTGGCGGCGCGGCCGGCTGCCGACCTTGACCATCAGCGCGGCGGTGATCGACAAGACCCAGGCCGACACCGTCGTGAAGCAGCTGTCGGGCGCAGTGGCCGACTTCACCAGGCAGCTGCCGGCCGGCTACGCGGTGGTCACGGCTGGTGCGGTCGAGCACAGCGCCAAGGGCCAGGGGCCGATCCTCGCGATCGTGCCGCTGATGCTGATCGTGATCACCACCATCCTGATGATCCAGGTGCAGAGCTTCCAGCGGCTGTTCCTGGTCGTGGCGGTGGCGCCCTTGGGCCTGATCGGCGTGGTGGCGGCGCTGCTGCCGAGCGGCGCGCCGCTGGGCTTCGTGGCCATCCTCGGCGTGCTCGCCCTAGTCGGCATCCTGATCCGCAACTCGGTGATCCTGATCGTGCAGATCGAGGAAATGCGGCGCGACGGCCTCGCCGCATGGGACGCCGTGGTGGCGGCCAGCATGCTGCGGATGCGGCCGATCATGCTGACCGCCGCCGCCGCCAGCCTCGGGCTGCTGCCGATCGCCCGCGAGGTGTTCTGGGGTCCGATGGCCTACGCCATGATGGGCGGCATCATCGCCGGCACGGTGCTCACCCTGCTGTTCCTGCCGGCGCTGTACGTCGCCTGGTTCCGCATCGAGGCGCCGGCGGCCGAGACTATCGACGCCGATGCCGCACCAGCCGTTCCGGTGCCGCAGGCCGCCTGACCATCAACGCTAGCCCGGATTTCTCAAACCAACTCGCGGAACGCTGCGGAGTCGACATGATCGAGATCAGCAGACTTGTCGTCCTGAGCGAAGCGAAGGACCTATTGAGCCGTCCAATCGCACGGGCCGACGTAGGACACACTGTGCGTCAAGCCGTGTCCCGTGCCCATCGACGGTCCAAGAGGTCCTTCGCTTCGCTCGGGACGACAGGTTTGCTGGTTGCGACCTCACCAGCCAATGCCATCGATGACCTTGGTTTGAGACATCCCGACCAAAATCCATGGAGGACGTCATGACCCTAATCATCCGGCGAGCCATTTTGCGGGCCAACGCTGTCTTTCTGTTGCTCGCCGCGGCTGGCGGCTTCGTCTCCGACGTACGTGGCGCGTTCTTCGCCTCGGGTCCGGTGAGCGCGGTCCTGCGCGAGGCACCGAACGCCGCGATCGGCTTCATCGAGGCGCACGGGCTGGCGTTCATCATCGGCGTCCTGCTGTGGCGCGCGGCGCCGCAGCGGGCCTGGCACCTCACCGCCGTCGCCGTCCACGTCCTGCTGGGTGGGTCCAACCTGGTCTTCTGGCAGCTCTTCGTCGCCACCGACATGCTGATGCTCGGCTATGTGACGACGGCGTTGCATGGCCTGTTCGCCGCGGCACAGCTCGGCGCGGCGCTGACGGCTGGCGGCCATCCGGCCGCCACGACATCGGCACTCGACTTTCGGCGGGCACACGAGGTGCGGCCGTGAGCCCCGACCTCAAGCCCGGGCTGCGGCACACCCAGAGCCTGCGCATCGACTCGTCGCTGACGGTTCCCGCCGTGTCGGATGCCTTCACCGGCTTCACCGACATGCCGCCGGTGTTCGCCACCGCCTACATGGTGGGGTTCATCGAGTCGACCTGCATCGAGGCGCTGCGTCCCTATCTCGGCGCCGACCAGCGGACCGTCGGCACGCATGTCGATGTCGGTCACGTCGCCGCGACGCCGGTCGGCATGACCGTGACGGCCGAAGTCGAGCTGGTCGCCGTCGACGGTCGCCAGCTACGGTTCAAGGTCGCGTGCCGCGACGATTCCGGTCCGATCGGCGAGGGCTTTCACCAACGCGCCGTCGTCGATCATGCCCGGTTCATGGCGCGGGCGACGGCGAGGGCAGCGGAGGCCGGCCATGGTTGATGTCCGAACAGACGTCGAGACCGCCTTCCGACCGGCGCGCGAAGCCGACCTGGCGGCGATTGTCGGCCTGCTCGCCGACGACGAGCTCGGCCAGGGACGCGAAGATCCGCGCCTGCCGCTGGCCGCCGCCTATCACGATGCCTTCCGGGCGATCGCCGCCGATCCCTACCAGTTGCTCGCCGTCGCGACGCGCGGCAATGAGGTCATCGGCACGTTACAGCTCACGTTTATCCCCGGCATCGCGCGCATGGGCACCTGGCGGGGGCAGATCGAAGCGGTGCGGATCGCGGCGCAGCACCGCGGCTCGGGACTGGGCGAGCGGATGTTCGCGTGGGCCATCGCGCAGTGCCGGGCGCGCGGCTGCGGCCTGGTGCAGCTGACGACCGACCGGACGCGACCCGACGCGCACCGCTTCTACGAAAAGCTCGGCTTCGTCGCCAGCCACGTCGGCTATAAACTCCAACTAACGCCGAGTTGAACGGGCCGCCAAAGCTGATGCGAGCTACGCTGCTTGTCATTCCAGTCGCCTTGGCCGGCGCCGAGTCATCACAGGCCTTCATGGTGAGCTTGTCGAACCATGAAGGCTCTCGCACCGACGACCGTGCGTCGCTTCATGGTTCGACAAGCTCACCATGAAGCTGTTGTCGCGAGTCTGAACCCGTTGAATGGAGTGGCGCACATGGACACCAACGTCTTGATCGTCGGCGCGGGGCCGACCGGGCTGATGCTGGCCAACCAGCTGGTGCGGCGAGGCGTGCGCGCCATGATCATCGACCGGCATTCCGGCCCGGCGCAGCAGTCGCGCGCCATGGCGGTGCAGGCGCGCACGCTCGAGATCTACGCCAAAATGGATCTGGCCGACCGGGCGCTGGCGTTGGGCGCGATCGGCGGCGCCGCCAATCTGTGGGCGAACGGCCGCTGGACGGCGCGCATCCCGCTGGGCGACATCGGCAAGAGCCTCAGCCCATTCCCGTTCGTGCTGATGCTGGGCCAGGACGACAACGAGCACATCATGGGCGACAGCCTGCGCGGCCACGGGCTCGACGTGCAGTGGAACACCGAGCTGATCGCCTTCGAGCAGCAGTCCGGCCACGTCGACGCCACGCTGAAGCAGCCCGACGGCAGCACACGCAAGATCACCGCCGAGTGGGTGGCGGGTTGCGACGGCTCGCGCAGCCCGGTGCGCGAGTTGAGTGGCATCACATTCCCCGGCGCGCCCTACGAGCACGTGTTCTTCGTCGCCGACACCGAGGCGACGGGACCGATGCGGCCGGGCGAGCTCAACGTCTATCTGTGGCAGGACGGCTTCCACCTGTTCTTCCCGATGCGCGGCCAGGACCGCTGGCGCGTCATCGGCATCCTGCCCAAGCCCATGCGGCACCGGGACGACCTGACGTTCGACGAGCTGGTGCCGGCCATCCGCCGGGAGGCCGGCACCGACCTGACGTTCAAGGCCTGCGATTGGCTGTCGACCTACCGCATCCACCACCGCGCCGCCGAACGCTTCCGCGACCGGCGCTGCTTCCTGCTCGGCGACGCCGCGCACGTCCACAGCCCCATGGGCGCCCAGGGCATGAACACCGGCCTGCAGGACGCCTATAACCTCGCCTGGAAGCTGGCTCTGGTGGTCACGGGACGCGCCGATGCGGCGCTGCTCGACAGCTACGAACAGGAGCGCATCCCGGTGGCACAGCGGCTGCTGCAGACCACCGACCGCGCCTTCCGGTTTGTCGTCTCCGACGGCTGGTTCGCCGGGCTGTTCCGCACCCGCATCATGGCGCGGGTCGTGGCCTTCGCCATGTCCTTCGCGCGGGTGCGTACCTTGGCCTTCCGCACCATCTCGCAGATCGGCATCAGCTATCGCCAAAGCGCGCTGTCGCAGACCTTGCCGGGGCTGGCCCAGGGCGCGCCGCAGGCCGGCGACCGTTTTCCCTGGCTGCAGCTCAGGCTGCAGCCGAACGGTCCGACAGAGGACCTCTACCGCACGCTCGATGACACGGGCTTCAACCTGCTGCTGTTCGGCCAGGCCGCGCCCGCCGCCGGGACGTTGCCCGACACCGGCGGCCTGTTGCGCATGCACGTCATCCCGCCGGACCCGATCAACGCCGCCGCGCTGGCCGGCGCCAAGGTCCCGGTGCCGTCGTTCTACCTGCTGCGGCCCGACGGACACGTCGCGCTCTGCGGAGTCCAGGTCGATGCGCCCGCCATCGCCCGCCATCTGTCCGAGCGCTTGCGCCTCGGCGCGCGAAATCGCCTTGCCGACGCCGCGTGACCGGCGCCAGCCACAGACCTGCCACCGGTCGCCGGCGTAGGCGAGCCCAGCCAGCCAACAACGACGCGCGATCCGCTACAAGCGCTTGCCTGATCGCATGTCGGACCCCCTCAGGACGCCAATCCGCTCGCTCGCGCCGACGTGACTCGACGATGCCTATTCAGTAGGGTCGCCGGATGGGCGAGACGAAGGAGCAGGACTGCAAACGGCTCGATGCCGGCGAACAGATTCGCCAATTCCGGGAGATGTTCGTCCAGTCGGCGAGCTTCTCGGCGCTTCTGCAGGGTGCCGATCATCGATTGGTCCTGACCAATCCGGCGTATCAGCAATTGATCGGCCATCGCGATGTGATCGGCCTGACCTTCCGAGAGGCTGTTCCCGAGGCTGAGCGCCAGGGACTCACTGGTTTGCTCGACAACGTCTTCGCGAGCGGAAAGGCGCATGTCGGCAAAGACGTGGAAGTCGTGCTTCAGCGGTCCGGCAAGGGGCCGAAGGAAATCCGCTTTCTCGATTTCGTCTTCCAGCCCATCAAGGATATGGCGGGCAACGTCACCTCGATCTTCGTCGAAGGCATCGACATCACCGACCGGCATCGTTCCGAGGAGGCGCTGCGGAGCTCCGAGGCCCGGCTGCGACACTTGAACGCCGATCTCGAACGCCAGGTGATCGAGCGCGCCCAGGCGCGTGGTTTGACGTGGAAGCTGAGCCCCGATCTGCTCGGCGCACTCAATTCCAAGGGCTGTTTCGAAACCGCCAACCCGGCGTGGCAGAGCGTGCTGGGATGGACGGAAGAGGAGGTCGTCAGCATGTCGATCTTCGACCTGCTGCACCCCGACGACCTGGAGCATACCCGCGCCGGCTTCGAGCTGACCCAGGTCGGCCAGCCGGCGCTCCGCTTCACCAACCGGTATCGCTGCAAGGACGGCAGCTATCGCTGGATCTCCTGGATCGGCATCCCCGAGGAGGGCTACGTCTATTGTACCGGCCGGGATGTCACCGCCGAGAAGGCGGCTGAAGCCGAGCTGGCCGCGGCGCAGGAGGCCTTGCGCCAGTCGCAGAAAATGGAGGCGATCGGACAGCTCACCGGCGGCATCGCCCACGACTTCAACAATCTGCTGACCGGCGTCATCGGCGCGGTCAACATCGTTCGCAAGCGGATCGAAAACGGCCGGCTCGACGACCTCGAGCGTTTCATGGACGCCGCCTCGACCTCGGCGCAGCGGGCGGGAGCGCTGACGCATCGTCTGCTTGCATTCGGCCGGCGGCAATCGCTCGACATCAGGCCCAACGACATCAACCGCCAGGTTGCGAACATGGAGGAGCTGCTGCGTCGAACCCTGGGCGAGCACATCGAACTGGAATGCGCGCTGGCCGCCGATCTGTGGACCGCATTCACCGACGCGAACCAGCTCGAAAGCGCTGTTCTGAACCTCGCGATCAATGCCCGCGACGCGATGCCGGACGGCGGCCGGTTGACGATCGAAACCGCCAACGTGCATCCCGATGAGGCCTACACGTCCCTGCAAGAGGATGTGGCCCCCGGCGACTATGTGGTCATTGGCGTGTCCGACACGGGAACCGGCATGCCGGCGGATGTGGTGGCCAAGGCGATCGAGCCGTTTTTCACCACCAAGCCGGTCGGGGCTGGCTCCGGCCTGGGCTTGTCGATGGTGTACGGATTCACCAAGCAAAGCCGTGGTCACCTCCGCATTTACAGCGAGGTCGGACACGGCACCACGATCAAGCTCTATCTGCCGCGCGCGCTGCAGGACGCCGTCGAGCTTGAAAATCCGGTGGTGGACGTACCCCGCGGACAAGGCGAAACCATCCTTGTCGTGGAAGACGACGCGACCGTCCGGCTGATCCTCGCCGACGTCCTGGAAGAACTGGGTTACACCGTCATTCTGGCCTCGGATGCGCGTCCGGCGATCCCCATCCTGCGATCGGATCGCCGCATCGACCTGATGATGTCCGATGTCATGTTGCCGCACATCAACGGCCGCAAGCTGGCGGAAATCGCTCGCGCCTGGCGGCCCGGCCTGAAAGTGCTTTTCGTCACCGGATACGCCGAGAACGCCGCGCATCGCGGCGACTTTCTCGACCCGGGCATGGACATGCTGACGAAGCCCTTCGCGCTTGACGCTCTGGCCGCCAAGGTCCGAACCATGATCGAGCGATAACGCGCACGGAGCCGACGCGGATACTACGGGCGCCCGCAGCCAGCCGCCGCATCGCCTCCGCCGGGCCTGCCGGAAGCAGCCACCGGAGGGTGACGGCGGCCGGTCCCCAGGACACCCCCAGCCTGCCGACTAAGGCGACGGGCGGTAGGGGCCGGTCCCCGTCCGGGCGGGATCGTTACTTTCCCTTACGGGCGGTAAATAACCCACCGGCCGCGCCGAAAACCCGCATGCCATCGACATCGGATCGCCGGCTTAACTTTCCGCACATCGACCCTGCAAAAAGTCCACCGGACCTTGGCCGATCGCTGCCCTTACACCCGCTCGACCTGCGGCCGGCCGAACAGGCCGTGCGGCCGGACCAGCAGCATGGCGAGCAGCGCCATGTACGACGCCACCGACGCGAAGCCGCCGCCCAGCAGCGGGTCGAGGTAACCGGACGCCAGGCTTTCCAGCAGGCCCAGCAGCATCGCGCCGACCACCGTGCCGGCGATGCTGTCCAGGCCGCCGATGATGACGATCGGGAAGATCTTCAGACCGACCAGCGCCATGCCGAAGCCACCGCCGGCCACCGACACCCACAGCGCCCCGGCCAACACGCAGACGACGCCGGCCATCGCCCAGGCCAGCGCCAGGTAGCGATGCACGTCGATGCCGCTGGCCATCGCCGCCTGCCGGTCGTCGGCGATCGCCCGTAACGCGACGCCGGCGCGGCTGCGACGGTAGAACAGCGCCACCAGCGCCACGACGGCGATGGCGATCGCGGCGGCGGCCAGCTTCTCGACCGGAATGCGCAGCGCGCCCAAGGTCAATGGCTCGGCCGGCAGCGGCAGCGCGATGCCCCGCGGCACGCCGGCAAAGACGATCTGGCCGACGCCGCGCATCAGCGCGCCCAGGCCGAGGGTCACCATCAGCAGCGCGATCAACGGCCCGGCCAGCACGCGACGCACCACCAGCCCGTTGAACGCCAGCGCGAAGCCGATCATGCCGGCGCAGGCGACGGCGATCGCCGCCGCCAGGCCGAGCTGCAGCGCATTCAAGCCGGTGGCGACCAGCAGCGCACCCAGCATCACCCACTCGCCCAGCGCGAAGTTGATGATCCGCGCCGCCTTGTAGACGACGACAAAGGCCAGCGCCGTCAGTGCGTACAGCGCGCCGGCGAGCAAGCCGTCGATGACGAGGGAGAGGAAGAACGTCACGCGCGCCCGACTCTCATCGATCGTCAAGGCCAGTCCAGATAAAAGAACACTGCGCTGGTTGGATCATCCGCTGACGGCGCCGGCGATGGGCTGGGGGCGCGTCACTCCGTGACGCGTCGGCGCGCAGCGCCGAATAGTCGTCATCGATCAGTCCCTCTGAGAAGACGCGCCACAGAGTGGCGCGCCCCCAGCGCATGCTACAGCGTTTCGGCCCGCCGGCACGGTCAGTAGCTGCTCTTCCACCGCAAGATAGGACGACAGGGCAACTCGACAACCGCGCCGCTACGCCGCCGCCACCTTCGGCGCGTCGTCGCCGCCGTCGAGCGGCTCCGCCGTCTCGTCCGCATCATCGCCCAGCGGCAGGTCGGCCTCGTCGGGCCGGTAGATCGCGACCTCGGCGCGCAGGTCGAGCAGGCCGGCGGCTTTCAGCTCGTCGTGGCCGGGCAGGTCGTCGACTGCCGCCAACCCGAAATGCTCGAGGAAGAACGGCGTCGTGCCCCAAGTCACCGGCTTGCCCGGCGCGCGGCGGCGACCCATCGGCTGGATCCAGGCTTGCTCGAACAGGAAGTCGAGCGTCCCCTTGCTCAGCCCGACACCACGAATGTGCTCGATCTCCGCCCGGGTAACGGGCTGATGGTAGGCGATGATCGCCAAGGTCTCGGTGGCGGCGCGCGACAGCTTGCGGTTGACCGGCTGCTCGATCTTCAGCTTCTGCGCCAGGTCGGGCGCGGTGCGGAACGCGTAGCCGCCGGCCACCTTCACCAGGTTGACGCCGCGATGGGCATACATCTCGGCGAGCTCGGCCAGCAGGTCTTCGACATCGCTGTCGGCCGGCAGGCGCTCGGCGATGGCGTCGATGCCAAGTGTCGTGGCCGACGCGAACAGCAGCGCCTCCACCAGGCGCAGGTTCTGGACGTGCCGGTCGTCGGTCGACATCTCGGGCGCCGGCGGCGTCCGGGGCTCGTCTTCCGCGAAGTCGCCGTCGAGGCGGCTGTCGCCATCACGCGTGTCGGTCATGCCGTGCATCCTCAAGCAACATCACCTCCCACCGCCGGGGAGAGGTCATGAGTCGTTTGTGCATCGTGTGCATCGCCCTACACCGCCGGCCACGCTGGCGGCGGGTCGTCGGCCTCAACGGGCATATCTGGACTCTTGCGCAGGTAGATCGGGCCGAAGGACTCGGTCTGGCGCAGCTGCACCACGCCCTCCTTGGCGAGTTGCAGCGAGGCGACGAACGTCGCCGCGACGGCCGAGCGGAGCTTCATCGGATCGGTCAGACCGGGCGGCAGGAAGGCGGCGATCGAGGCCCAGTCGATGGCGATGCCCAGCATGCGCGACAGCCGCTCCAGCGCCTCTTCCGGCGAGAAGAACTCCATCGGCGCGATGTGGTAGGTGTCGGCATCCTTCGGCCGGTGGATCTCGCCATAGGCCTTGAGCAGGTCGTAGAGCTGCACCTGCCACAGCGACTTGCGCACTACCAGCACGCCCTCGGGCTGGCCGCGCGCGAAGGTGTCGACACCGAGGCGCGGTCGCGCCATCAGCCGCACGCCGGCCTGTTGCATGGCCTCCAGCAGGCGCAACTGGCGCTGCAGCGCCTCGGCCATCTGCTCGCCGGTCGGCTCCTCGTCCTTGGGCGGGTCGGGCAGCAGCAGGCGCGATTTCAGGTAGGCGAGCCACGCCGCCATCACCAGGTAGTCGGCGGCGATCTCCAGCCGCAGCCGGCGGGCGCTGGCGATGAAGCCGAGGTACTGGTCGACCAGCGCCACCATCGAGATGCGCCGAAGATCGACCTTCTGCTCGCGCGCCAGCATCAGCAGGATGTCGAGCGGACCCTCGTAGCCTTCCAGGTCGAGGATCAGCTCGCCCTCGCCCGGCGCGATCACCTCGGGGGCGCCGGTCTCGAAACCGTCGCGCGCCGCCGCGGTCGCGGCAGACAACGCCTTGCTGGCGGATGGAGGATCGGCTTCAGGCATTGGCGACACGAACTCTCACGATCTACTAGATGTAGTCTACCCTAATGCGGGTGGGCCACCAGATTCGGTCTGTCGTTATCCCCAACAGGCGACCGCAAAAAGCCAACCGCATCAAGGCGTTGCCCCGCCCCTGCCAGGAATCGGACGGCCTGGCCCGAGAAAGTCAGGCGACGGGCCGGTCCATCAAGGTCGCCAGGCGGCGGCGCATCCAGTCGAGCGCCTCGGCATCGGCACCATCGCGGGCCCGGTCGCGGCATTCGGTCCCGCGCCGCACGCGCGCCATCGCCTGCGTGCTCAGCGGCGTGACGACATCGGCAATCGGCCGCATCTGCGCCATCTCGCCGTTGCAGTGGAGCACGACGTCGCAGCCGGCCGCCAGTGACGCGCGTGTCCGCTCGGCGTAGCTGCCGTCTAGCGCCCGCATCGAGAGATCATCGGTGATCAGCAGGCCGTCGAAGCCGATCTGGCCACGGATCACCTCGCGCACCACAACCTCGGAGGTGGTCGCCGGCTGGTTGCCGCTCAGGGCGCGGTACAGCACGTGCGCCGTCATCGCCCAGGGCAGGGCGGCCAGCGTCCGGAACGGCGCGAAGTCGCCGGCCTCCAGCTCGGCGCGCGTGGCGTCGACCACCGGCAGTTCGAGATGGCTGTCGGCCTTGGCGCGGCCATGGCCCGGCAGATGCTTCATGACCGGGATCACGCCGCCGGCCAGCAGGCCGTCGGCCTGGGCGCGGCCCAGCGCGGCGATTGCCGCCGGCTCCGGCGCGAAGGCACGATCGCCGATGATGGCATGCGCGTCCTCGATCGCGAGATCGAGCACCGGCGCGCAGTCGACGTCGATGCCGACCGGCGTCAGGTCGGCGGCGATCAGGCGGGCGTTCAGGCGCGCCGCTTCGACTGCCGCCTCGGGATCGCGGGCGTAGAGCGCGCCGAACGACGCCGCCGGCGGCGCCACCC
>DATFGV010000556.1:0-2595 GCA_035249115.1 Vineibacter sp. | reverse complement strand
CAGCCGCCGAAGATCGGTGTCGCTGCCCGCGCGGTCGCCGGCCGCGCGGCGTGCGAGGCCGCGTTCCAGTAGCGCCTCGGTATTGTTGGCGTCGGCGCGCACCGCGGCGTCTGCATCGGCCACGGCACCCTTGGCATCGTTCGACTGCCGCCGCGCGGCCGCACGCATGACCAGCGCATCCACACGGCCCGGCTTCAGCTGCAGTGCGCGCGTCAGATCCGAAATCGCGGCGCGCCAATCGCCAACGCCCGCGTAGGTGATGCTGCGGTCGATCCAGATCTCGGCGTTGCGCGGATCGAGCAGGATGGCGGCGTTCTGCGCCGCCAGCGCCTGCTCGCCGAGCCTCGCCGCCTGGTAGGCCTGGCCAGCTTGGGCAAAGACTTCGGCCCGTAGCGCCGGCGTCTGGCCGGTCATTTCGCGGCCCAGCGCCTCCAGCATCTGGCCGGCCTCGACGTGGCTGCCCAGGCCGAACAACGCGATGGCGCGGCAGTGCCGCGCGCCAGTGCCACCACCCGCCTTCTCCCAGGCCGCCGCCAACTCAATCGCTCGCCTGGGCTCGCTACGGGCGAGCGACATGCAGTTGGCGTATTGGCGGGCCGGATCGGCATGCGGCGTTTGGGCCGGCGCGAACGACACCGTGGCGGCGAGCATCGCCGCCGACAGAAGAAGAGCTCTCATCCTGCTACACTTGCGCCGGTAAAATGGCCGACGCAAGGCGCCTGCCGGCGACGGCCGTCTGCACCGCGGGATCGAGTCGATGCGGCTGTTCATCTTCGGCTTTGGCGACAGCGCGATGGTGTTGGCGCGTGTTGCGGCGGCGAGCGGATATGCCGTCGCCGGCTCAGTGCGGTCGGCTGACAAGGCGCGGAGCCTCCGTGTTGCCGGCCACGATATGACGTCGTTCGCCACCGGCGCGCCGCTGGCCGACCCCGCCGCGGCGCTGTCCGGGGTCACGCACGTGCTGTCCTCGATTCCGCCCGACGCCGACGGCGACCCGGCGCTGATCGTGCACAGCGACGACCTGGCGCGCCACGCCCCGCAGCTGCGCTGGATCGGCTACCTCAGCACGACCGGCGTCTACGGCGATCATGGCGGCGCTTGGATCGACGAAGCGACGCCGACGGCGGCGGCCAGCGATCGGGCGCAACGACGCGTGATCGCCGAGCGGCAATGGCAGAACCTCGGCACCCGCCTCGGCGTCGCGACGCAGGTCTTCCGCCTGCCAGGCATCTACGGCCCCGGCCGCAGTGCGCTCGACCAGGTGCGGGCCGGCACCGCCCGCCGCATTGCGCGCGCCGGCCAGGTGTTCTCGCGCATCCACGTCGCTGACATCGCCACCACGGTGCTGGCGTCGATGCACCGGCCGCGTGCCGGCGCTGTCTACAACGTGGCCGACGACGAGCCGGCGCCGCAGGCCGATGTCGTGGCCTTCGCCTGCGACCTGCTGGGTGTCGCGCCACCGCCGTTGGTCGAGTACGCCGACATTGAGGCCACGCTGTCGCCGATGGCGCGCTCGTTCTACGCCGAGACCCGCCGGGTGCGGAACCACCTGATCAAGCGCGACCTTGGCGTCGCGCTCGCCTACCCCACCTACCGCGAGGGCCTCCGCGCGATCCTTGCGGGCGGCGGCTGATGCGTTGGAGATCTAACATCACCCTGCACCGCACATCCCCTCCACCGCCGCCAGCAGCCGGGCGATGTCGGCCGGGGTCGACAGTCGGTGGTCGCCGTCCTTGGTGAAGGTGGCGGCGACGTCCGGCGCCTCGATGTGCCGCAAGACGCGTTGCGACAGCTCCCATGGCACATCCGGGTCCTTCATACCGTGGAAGAGGTGCACCGGCCCGTCGATCCTGAGCGGTGCGCGCAGCACTAGGTGCTTGCGACCCTCCTCGATCAGCCGCCACGTCAGGATGTCGGGCTCGTTGGAATAACGGCTGGGCCGCCGCAGGATGCCGTCGCGCTCCAAGGTGGCGCGCGCCTCGGGGCTGAGCGCCTGCAGCATCAGGTCCTCGGTGAAATCCGGCGCCACGGCGATGCCGATCCAGCCGGCTACCCGCGCCGGCCGGTCGCGCGCCATCAAGAGCGACAGCCAGCCGCCCATGCTCGAGCCGATCAGCACCAGCCTGCCTTCGGTCAGCGTGTCGATCACGGTCAGTGCATCATCGCGCCAGCGGCCGACGGTGGCGTCGCGGAAGTCGCCCGACGACTGGCCGTGCGCAAAGTAGTCGAAGCGCACGAAGCCCTGACCGCTGCGCCGCGCCCAGGCGTCGAGTGCCATCGCCTTGGTGCCGGTCATGTCCGAGCGGAAGCCGCCGAAGAACACCACGGTCGGCGAACGGCCGGACACGACGTGGTAGGCGATGGTGTTGCCGTCGGGCCGTGTTAGAGTGCGTGGCGTCTCGACCTCGGCGGACATGGTGCGTTCCCTGCAGTAGCGCGTCGGCGACCGTGAGTACGATGACCGACGCTAACACCTCATCCGCCGGCAACGCGAGCCGTCAGCCCACCGTCCTGCAGATCCTGCCGACCCTGGCCGGCGGCATCGCGCGCGCCGCGGTCGACACCGCCGCCGCCCTGGTCGCCGCCGGCGGCCGC
>DATFGV010000555.1:0-3913 GCA_035249115.1 Vineibacter sp. | reverse complement strand
TCGAGGCGGGCTTCTTGTTCCGGGGACGCGGCGCGGCGATTGATCGGGCGCGATCCGCTTTACGCGAATCTCCAATCCCCAATCCCGAATCCCGGCTTCAATCGATGTCGAGGAAGCTGCGCAGCTGTTCGGAGCGGCTGGGATGGCGCAGCTTGCGCAGCGCCTTGGCTTCGATCTGGCGGATGCGCTCGCGGGTGACGTCGAACTGCTTGCCGACTTCCTCGAGGGTGTGGTCGGTGTTCATGTCGATGCCGAAGCGCATGCGCAGCACCTTCGCCTCGCGCGGCGTCAGTCCGGCGAGCACGTCGCTGACGGTTTCGCGCAGGCCGATGTTGGTCGCGGTCTCGATCGGCGACTCGACGTTGGTGTCCTCGATGAAGTCGCCCAGGTGGCTGTCTTCGTCGTCACCAATGGGCGTCTCCATCGAGATGGGCTCCTTGGCGATCTTGAGCACCTTGCGGATCTTGTCCTCGGGCATCTCCATCTTCTTCGCCAGCTCTTCGGGCGTGGGCTCGCGGCCCATTTCCTGCAGCATCTGGCGCGAGATGCGGTTGAGCTTGTTGATCGTCTCGATCATGTGCACCGGGATGCGGATGGTGCGCGCCTGGTCGGCGATCGAACGGGTGATCGCCTGGCGGATCCACCACGTCGCGTACGTCGAGAACTTGTAGCCGCGGCGGTACTCGAACTTGTCGACCGCCTTCATCAGGCCGATGTTGCCTTCCTGGATCAGGTCGAGGAACTGCAGGCCGCGGTTGGTGTACTTCTTGGCGATCGAGATCACCAGCCGCAGGTTGGCCTCGACCATCTCCTTCTTGGCCCGGCCGGCCTCGCGCTCGCCTTCCTGCACCGTCTTGACGATGCGGCGGAACTCGGAGATCGGCAGGCCGGAATGCGCCGCCAGGGCCGCGATCTCGGTGCGGATGTCGGCGACGTCCGCGCCGCGCCGGCGCGCCAGCTCCTTCCAGCCCTTGTTGGGCAGCTTCTGCACCTTGTCGAGCCAGTTCGGGTCGAGCTCGTGGCCGATATAGGCCTCGAGGAACTCGTCGCGCTTGATGCGCATGCTGTCGGCGTGCCGCATCAGGCGGCCCTCGGCCATCATCAGCTTGCGGCTGATGTCGTACAGCTGGTCGCGCATCTGCTCGATGCGGTTGTTGTTGAGATGGATGGTGCGCACCATCTCGACGATCTTCTTGCGGAAATGCTCGTAGCGCCGCTCGAAGTCGGGCGACGGCTTGTGGCCGCGCTGCAGGGTCGAGAGCCGGCGGTTCTGCACCTTCGACATCTCGCCGTAGGTCTTGGCGATCCGCGACAGCGTCTTCAGCACCTCGGGCTTGAGCTTCTCCTCCATGGCCGAGAGCGAGACGTTGACGGTGTCGTCCTCCTCCTCGGTACTCTCCGGCGCCGCCTCGATCGGCGTACCGTCCTCGGCCACCGCCGGCGGCTTGGGCATCGCTGCCGGCGCTGGCCGCGGGGCCATTGGCGGCCGCGGCGGCGTCGGCGGCCGGGGGGCGCCGTTGACCGTCTCCGCCGGCTTGCTGCCGTCACCCTCGGGCGCGCCGCCGTACGATGCTTCGAGATCGATCACGTCGCGCAGCAGCATGCGGCCTTCGTTCAGCGCGTCGCGCCACTCCAGTAGCGCCTTGATGGTCAGCGGGCTCTCACAGATGGCGCCGATCATCTTCTCCTGACCGGCCTCGATGCGCTTGGCGATGGCGATTTCGCCCTCGCGGCTGAGCAGCTCGACGCTGCCCATTTCGCGCAGGTACATCCGCACCGGGTCATCGGTGCGTCCGTAGTCTTCCTCCTCGTCCTCGCCGCTGGCCGGGGCGGCCACCTTGCCGTCGGTCGTCGCCGGTGTGGCGGCAGCCGGTTTTTCCTCGACGATGTCCTCGCTGTCGTCGGAGTCGACGAGCGTGATGCCCATCTCCGACAGCATGGCCATCGTGTCCTCGATCTGCTCCGAGGACACGTCATCCGGCGGCAGGGCCGAGGCCAACTCAGTCACTGTGACGTAACCGCGCTCCTTGCCCCGCTGCACCAGCTTCTTGAGGCCGGCGCCGAGCGTGTCGAGAAGCGGCGAGTCCGTTGAATCTTCTGGTTTTTCTGGCGTTTCGGCGGTCACTGCGGGCTTGGTTGCCATGGTGTGGGGTCCTATGGTCATGCGCCGCGGCGCGGTGGGCGCATCGCCGGCCGGGCGGCGCGCCGTCCTCAGGCTCTCAAACGTTATAAGGCCCGTCGTCCGGGGGTGACGACAGGCACACGGTTATATAGCCATGCGCCGTTGCTGCCACTAGCCCAAATGCGTCAAATATCGATGCGCAACCTTACTGAGCCGTGATGTGGCACCTCGGGTGCCTCAGATCAATCCTCCGGCCCCGCCCTGGCACTACGGAGGGGGCGATTGATCAGGCCAACGCCGCCGTTGGCATCGTGCGGGTCCAGCCGGCCGATCGCGCTACGTTCGGCGTGCTCGCGGGCTTCCACCCGATGGCGTTCTGCAATATGGCGCCACTGGCCGAGGGCGGTTTCCGGGTCGCTCTTGCCGAGCCACTGCTCAGCTTCCTGTCGCAGCGCCACTGCCAGTGGCGACAATCGCGCCCGCTCAAAGCGGGCGATCACTTCTGCCTGTTCGACGATTTCGGTGCTCGCCTCCGGCGCACCGTTGGAAACCAGGTCGAGCCCGGCGACTTCAAGCAGGATCTGGCGCACCCGTTCCAGGTCGACCTGCGATAGAGGCAGGTCGGCAATGTCCTCCGCCAGCAGATGCAGCCAACCGAGTCGTGCCAGAACGGCGCCCAGCAGCACCCGTTGCCGCCGCCCCGAATCAAGATCGTGACTGGCGACGCGCAGGGCGGCCCCTTCGGTGAACCACGCCGCGCCTTCGGCGTCGCTTCGACCGTACCTGCCTTGCCCGCCGGGACGTCGAAAGCGCGAATCGTCCGGTCGTGCCGGTCGACGGCTGGCGGTCGCCCGCTGGCCGCGCCGCGCTTCCCACAGCCGCTTGCGCACGATCTCGTCGTGGTAGTAGCGGCGCACCACCTCGTCGCCGATCTCGTTCACCCGCCGCTGCAGTGCGACCGCGACGCTGGCGCTGCGCTCCGGCGTGTCCATCGGCTGGCCCTGCGTCTCCATGTCCCAGACCATGTCGACCAGCGGCCGCGCCTGTTTCAGGCAGGCCTCGAGCGCGGCCGCACCGTTGGCGCGGATCAGGCTGTCGGGATCGTGGCCCGGCGGCAGTGACACGAACCGCAGGCTCTTGCCCGGCTTGAGATGGGGCAGGGCGCGTTCCGCGGCGCGCAGGGCGGCGCGCTGCCCGGCCTTGTCGCCATCGAAGCAGAGGTAAGGCTCGTCGCTCAGCCGCCAGAGCAGGGCCATCTGGCTCTCGGTCAACGCCGTTCCCAGCGGCGCCACCGCGCCGTCGAAGCCGGCGCCATGCAAGGCGATCACGTCCATGTAGCCTTCGGCCACGATCACCGGCCGGTCCTTGCCCGCCGCCGCCCGCGCCAGGTGCAGGCAGTAGAGGTTGTCGCCCTTGTGGAACAGCTCGGTTTCCGGCGAGTTGAGGTACTTCGGCTCGCCAACGCCGATGATCCGGCCACCGAAGGCGATCACCCGTCCGCGCCGGTCGTGGATCGGGAACATCACCCGGCCGCGAAATCGGTCGTAGGGCGCGCGGCCACCTTCGTCGGGCCGAATCACCAGCCCGACGTCGACCAGCTGCTGGTCCGTCGCGCCGTGGCGGCGCAGCGCGGCTTGCAACGCTTCGCGATTGTCGGGCGCGAAGCCTAGCCGGAAGCGGGCGATGGTGTCGTCGTCCAGGCCGCGGCCGCGCAGGTAGTCGAGGCCGGCCTTGCCAGCCGGCAGACGCAGCTGCTGCTCGAACCAGCTGGCCGCCGCCTCGGACACCTGG
>DATFGV010000554.1:0-7992 GCA_035249115.1 Vineibacter sp. | reverse complement strand
GGGTGATGCCGTTTTCCCGTCGATCGCCACCAATGGTGCACAGGTGCGCGAGTCCGCCGGTGCTTCGCTCAATCCGGGGTCAGATTGACGTCCGGTGCGCCAGGCCAGGGAATCACCGGGGTAAAGCGACAGCCGTCGCCGGCCTTTTCCCGGACCGCCAGTGGAGTACAGTCGACATGAGGAGTAACTTCGCTGATGCCGACCCGCGCCCGGAACTTCCACCTTCACCTGGTATCCGACTCGACCGGCGAGACGGTCACCAGCGTGGCGCGCGCCTGCCTTGTGCAGTTCGAGGGCGTGTTCACGACCGAGCACGTCTGGTCGCTGATCCGCACACCGGCCCAGATCGACAAGGTGGCGGCCGCCATCGAGGTCAACCGCGGTCCGGTGCTTTACACGCTGGTCGATCCGGAACTGCGCGACAAGCTGCGTGAGCACTGCCGCCGCATGGGCCTGCCTTGCGTCGGCATTCTCGACCAGGTGATGAGCACTTTGGGCGTACACTTCCACAGCAAGACGGCGATGTGGCCCGGCCGCCAGCACGCGCTGGACGACGAGTATTTCGGCCGCATCGACGCCATGCACTACACCCTGGCGCATGACGACGGCCAGTCGACGCACGATCTCGACGATGCCGACGTTGTCCTGGTCGGCCCGTCGCGCACGTCCAAGACCCCGACCTGCGTCTACCTCGCCAACCGCGGCATCAAGGCAGCCAACGTGCCGCTGGTGCCGGACGTGCCGCCGCCGGCCGAGCTGGAAGCCGTGAAGCGGCCGCTGGTCGTTGGCCTTGTCACCGACCCCGAGCGGCTGGTGCAGATCCGGCGCAACCGCTTGCATCTTTTGCAGCAGGATACGGAGACGGAATACACCGACCTCGACCGGGTGCAGGAGGAGATGCGCAACGCCCGCCGCCTGTACGCCCGAAACCAATGGGCCAGCATTGACGTGACCCGCCGGTCGATCGAGGAGACCGCGGCGGCCATCCTGCAGCTGCTCGATCGCCGCCGTGACGGTGGCGGCCCGATCCGCATGGAAACGGCGTGAGACGCAGGCAACCAGCGTCGACCTGTCCGCCCGACGAGGCGGCAGGAAGTGGTCAAAGGAGGCTACGATGCGTGCTTCGCATGCCTGTGTGACGATCCTTGGCGGCGCGATGGTCGCGACGCTGGTGGCCGGCGGGGTCGCGGGTGCCCAGAACCGCATTGAGATTACCCGCGGCGCGGACAGCGTTCTGTTCGGCTCGTGCGTGCCGTCGCTGAAAGCCATGAACAACACGACGATGACGGTCGACTATGTCGAAGTGTCGCTGCGCTTCACATTGAAAAGCGGCGATAGCCGGACCCTGGCGTTCCGCTCGCGCTATCGCGAGGGAATCGAACGGCCGATCGCGCCCGGCGCCGCCGCCGACCTCAAAGTGCAGCCAGACCTGTCGCAGCCGCTCGGCGCCGGTTGCCAGGACATCGTCTCGATCCAGGTCGACGACACGATCTGCGAGGCGCAGGGCAAGCCGTGCACCGGTATCGTTTCGATCGACACCGGTCGCCGCTGAACGACATCGGCCCGAGTGGCGGTCGCCACTCGGGCCGAGCAAGAGGTCGTTGTCGGACTAGCGCTGGCCGAAGAAGCGTTGCCGCGACCGGCTGGTCAGGATGAAGGCCTGGCCGCGCACCGACTGGGTGGCGATCGCTTCGCCGATCGAGTCCCGCACCGAGCGGAACAGGGCCAGCGCGGCGTTGAAGTACTCGATCGCGCGGTTGACGTTGCCGGTCCGGCGCTCGATGTGGCCCAGGCCGATCAGGGCATGCGCCTCGCCGGGGGCGTGGCGGCCGCGGGCATAGAGGCCGCGCGCCGTCTCGTAGCGCTCGCGCGCCGATGAAACCTGGTCGCCCAGGGCGTCGAGGTCACCCAGGCCGATCAGCGAGTCGCCCTCGCCCACCGGCTGCTTGTCCTCGCGATAGAACTCGCGGGCCTGCTCATAGCCGGCGCGCGCCTTGTCGCCTTGGCCCAGCTCGGCGTCGATGTCCGCCAGACCGACCATGACGCCAGCCTGACCGCTGCGGTCGCGCTCAAGGCGATACAGCCGCAAGGCTTCGGTGTAGGCGTTGCGCGCCTGGTCGTTGTCGCCCAGGTTGCGCGCCAGCTCGGCGAAGCTCAGCAGTACGTTGGCTTCGCCCTGGCGGTCGTTGGTCAGGCGGTAGAGGTAGCGGGCCTCGGTATAGGCCTTTTCAGCGTCTTCGCGCCGGCCGGCCTGGCGATGCAGCTCGCCGACGCCGCGCAGGACGTTGGCCAACCCGGGCCGGTGCTTTTGGTTGCGGTAGAGGTCGGCGGCACGCTGGTAGGCGTCGCGCGCCTGCTCGTGATTGCCGACGCCGCGCTCGAGGTCGCCAACGCTGCCGTACGCCTTGGCCTCACCCAGCGGGTTGCGGGCGCGACGGAAGGCCACGATCGCCGAGTCGAGGTTGGCACGCGCCGTTTCGCGCTCGCCGCGCCGTACTTGGTCATCGCCGCGCACCGCCAGGCGCATGCCGCGGTCGGACTCGCCCCAATATTTGTCGGGGATCTGGATGCCGGCCGCCTGCGCCGATCGGCGCGGCGAATCGCCGGAATCGTGGGCGAAGATAAAGTATCCGCCCCCAACCACCAGCACGCATGGCACGACCACTATCAGCGACCTGTGCACCAGGTCGACGACAGTGCCGCGAGAGTAAACCCCGTAGAGCACGAGCCCAATGAACAGGGCGAGGATCAGAACGGCCAGCAGGAGGCTATGGCTGCCGCTCCCAAGAGAATCAAATACACCAGGTCCGGTCATGGTCTTAACAAATGTGTCGAGGGCGGCCGACAACTATCCCTCACAATGTAGATCAGCGAACCGCATTAATCCAATATAACTTCTGGACCTTTCACGGTTCGTTCGCGATTCTGCGAATACTCCAGTCAGAATGGACGCAATCGGTGCCTAGAGCCGCATGGGCAGTTCGACATTTTATGTCGTCGGTCGCACAGCGGCGTGTCGCGACCGCTATTCGGCCGCGGTGGTAGAGGCCACCCGAGCCGGGCGGTGGAACTTGGCATCGAAGGCCCTGATGGCCGCCTCCACCGTGTTTTCGATCTCTGCCAACTTGCTGGCGTTGACCACTTTCAGCCCGAACACATCCTTCACATAGAAGACGTCGACCGCCCGCTCGCCGTAGGTCGTGATATGGGCCGAGGCGATCTGCAGGTTCAGGCCGGTCAGCGCCCGGGTGACGACGTGCAGGAAGCCTGGCCGGTCGCGGCCATTGATCTCCAGGACGGTGTGATTGTTCGAGGCCGCGTTATCGATCAGCACGCGGGGCTCGACCGTGAACAGCTGGTCGCGGGTCGGGTAGTTGGGCCGCTGCCGGTCCAGCTCGCCGGCGATGTCGAGCTTGTTGACCAGGGCAAGCTCGATGCGGGCCTGCAGCCTGGCGAGCCGGTCGGGACGGGCGAAGGGTTTGCCCTCGAGGTCCTGGATCCAGAACGTGTCGAGCGCCATACCGTTGTTCAGAGTGAAGATTTTGGCGTCGACAATGGTCGCGCCGGAGACCGCCATGGCACCCGCCAGGCGGGCGAACAGGCCATGCGTGTCGACGGTATAGATCGTCAGCTCGGTCGCCGAGCGCTCGGCGTCGACCCGGTGCTCGATGCGCATCGGCCCGCCAGCCGCTTCGGCAGCGCGCACCAGCCGGGCGTGGCGCGCCAGGGCCGGCGGCTCGAACGACAGCCAGTAGGCGGCGCCGGCGCGGCTGGCCAGCGCCTCCTTCTCGGCGTCACTCCAGTCGGTCAGCAGCTTGGCGGTTTCCGCCTGCGCCCAGGCCACACGGCTGCGCCGGCCACCCTGCAAGGTGCCGCCCGAGAGGACCTGCTCGGTGGAGAAATAGAGCTGGCGCAGCAACGCCGCCTTCCAGCCGTTCCAGACGTTGGGGCCGACGGCGCGGATGTCGCAAACGGTGAGCACCAATAGCAGCCGCAGCCGCTCCGGTGACTGCACCAGGCGTGCGAAATCGGCGATGGTCTTGGGATCCTGCAGGTCGCGCTGAAAGGCGGTGCCCGACATCGCCAGGTGGTAGCGGACCAGCCAGGCCACGGTCTCGGTCTCGGCAGCGTCCAGCCCCAGTCGCGGGCCCAGATGATTGGCGACTTCGGCGCCAAGCACCGAGTGGTCACCGCCGCGGCCCTTGGCGATGTCGTGCAGCAGCACCGCGAGATAGAGCACCTGCCGCGACAACACCTTGTGCACGACTTCGGAAGCGACCGGATGGTCCTCCTTCAGGTCGCCGGCCTCGATGCGCGAGAGGATGCCGATGGCGCGGATGGTGTGCTCGTCGACTGTGTACGTGTGGTACATGTCGTGCTGGGTCTGCGCCACGACCCGGCCAAAATCGGGAATGAAGCGGCCGAACACGCCGGCCTCGTTGAGGCGCCGCAAGGTCGTCTCGGGATCCTTGCGCGAGGTCATCATCGCCATGAACAGGCGGTTGGCCTCCTCATTGTCGCGCAGCTTGGCGTCGACCAGCTTGATGTTCTGGGTGATCAACCGCAGCGTCGCGGGGTGGATGTCGACGTCGTTCTCCTGGGCGACGTGAAACAGCCGCAGGAAGCGCACCGGATCGGTGGCGAAATCGTCGACGCCGCTGACCGCCAGGCGCTGGCCGTCGATGCGGAAGCCCTCCAGCTGCCGCGGCCGCAGCGACTCCCACAGCACCCGCAGGCGTGGCTTGCGCCGCCGCGTGTCCTCCAGCGCGGCGACGAAGATGCGGGTCAGATCGCCGACCGTCTTGGCGTGCAGGTAATAGTGCTTCATGAAGCGCTCGACGCCGCGCGATCCCTGCCGGTCGGCGTAGTTGAGCTGCTGCGCCATTTCGCGCTGAAGGCTGAACGACAACCGGTCGTCGGGTCGGCCGGTCAGATAGTGGATTTGGCAGCGCACAGTGACCAGGAACTGCTCGGCGCGGCGGAACTGGCGCGCCTCACTGTCGGTCAGCACACCCTTGTCGACCATGCCGGCGATGTCGGTGACACGGAAGAGATACTTGGCGATCCAGTAGAGCGTCTGCAGGTCGCGCAGCCCGCCCTTGCCCTCCTTGACGTTGGGTTCCACCACGTAGCGCGAATCGCCCATGCGCTGGTGGCGCGCGTCGCGCTCGGCCAGCTTGGCCTCGACGAAATCGCGGCCGTCGCCGGACAGGAATTTCTGGGTGAAGTCGTGCCGCAGGGTCTCGAACAGCTTCTTCTCGCCCCAGAGGTAGCGCGCCTCCAGCAATGCGGTGCGGATACTGAAATCCCTGTCGGCCTGGCGCAGGCACTCCTCGACCGAGCGGGTGGCGTGCCCGACCTTCAATCCCAGATCCCACAGCAGGTAGAGCATGTACTCGACAATTTGCTCGCCGCGTGGCGTCTGCTTGTAGGGCAGCAGGAACAGCAGATCGATGTCCGACTGCGGCGCCAGCTCGGCACGGCCGTAACCGCCGGTGGCGACCAGTGCGATCTGCTCGGCCATGCTCGGGTTGGCGGCGGGGTAGACGCGCTCGTTGGCGAGGTCGAACAGCACCCGCAGCAACTGGTCCATCAGGAACGAGGTCGCCGCCAGCGCCCCCGGTCCGTCGTTGAGCCCGCCGGTGCCCCGCCGGATCACGCCGTCTTCCGGCACGCCCTGGAAGCGGCGCTGGATGGTGCCTCGCCCGGCCGCCAGGGCTTCCTTGAACAGCGCCAAAGTCTCGGCCCGCGACGGCTCGCTGCCGACCGGCGCGTCGTCGAGCAATGCCTCGATGGCGCTCGTCAGGGCCCGCCGGTCGATGATCTCGCGGCGGCGGGGAATGTGGTCGTAGACGCCGTCGGCCATGATACGCCTGATCATATAGGGCGGGTCCGGCCGCGGACAGGGCCGTTCGCCCGCGCCACGTGACCCCGGCGGCGATGCGTCGCGCCCGCCAGCCGGTCGCAAACCGCGTTGCAAGCTGTCGCCGGCGCGCGAAGCGAACTATAGACAGCGCGGCGACCCGCGCGACGGCCACCCCCCAAGGCTGCGGGTGCTGGAGGCAAGACAACATGGATCGCGGATTGAGAATGTTGCCGGCGCTCGTGGTCGGCATCGCCTTGTTTGGCGCACCGGCGTGGGCACAGGTCCAATCGCAACCTCTGCCGCCGCCAGCGGGTTCGCCGGCCTCTCCGCCGGCCACCGCCCCTGCCTCGCCGCCGGCGACCAAGACCGAGCCTTCCAAGACGCCGACACCCCTGACCAAGCCAGCGCCGCCGGCCGGCACCGCCACCACCTGTCCGCCCGAGAAGGTCGACATCAACGCCGCGTCGGCCGAGGAATTGCGCAGGCTGCCGCAGATCGGCGTGCAGCGCAGCGGCAACATCGTCAAGACCCGGCCCTACGCGACTCCGGAAGACCTTCTCAAGAAAAAGGTCCTGAAAAAGGCCGTCTACGACAAGATCAGGACGTGCATAACCGCCTCCGGCGTCGAAGCGCAGCGGCCGGCGACCAAAGCGCCGGCAGGCAAGCCGCCAGCGGGCAAAACGCCTGCGGCGGCCACGTCGCCGACCACGCCGGTGCCTGTGCCGGCCCCGACCTCGACGGAAAGCACCCCAGCCACCAAGTCGCAATAACGTTTCCCGCCCGCGTGCAGCTGGCGCCGGACATAGGCTGACCATTGTCTGACGCCGTCATGTGGACGGCGGCAGTAGAGGCCAAGTTGGACCGTCCGTTGATGGCGGCCGCCGCCACGGCTCCTTAGTATCGAAACGCATGTCGGAGACCGGCCGCGACACGATCTACGCGCTCGCCTCGGCGTTGCCGTCCCGTCGTGGCGGTGCCGGTGTGGCCGTGATCCGCCTGTCCGGGCCGCGAGCCGACGAGGCCTTCATCTTCCTGACCGAGCCTGGTGCCTATGCCCGGGGCCGCTCGGCGCGCGATCCGTCGGTGCCGACGCCGCGTCGGCCGTTGCGGCGGCCTTTTCTGGAGCCGACGACCGGCGAGGTGATCGACCGCGGCCTGGCGATGCGCTTCGCCGCGCCGCGCTCCTACACCGGCGAGGATGTCTACGAGTTCCACCTGCATGGCGGGCGCGCCATCATCGACGCGGCGCTGGCGGCGATCGGTCGCCTGTCGTTCTGCCGGCTGGCCGAGCCGGGCGAGTTCACCCGCCGCGCCTTCGAACACGGCAAGCTCGATCTGACCGAGGCCGAAGCGATCGCCGACCTGGCGATGGCCGAGACAGCGGCGCAGCGACGTCAGGCGCTGCGCCAGTCCGACGGCGCGCTCGGCCGGCTGTACGAGGATTGGCGCACCCTGCTGCTGCGGTCGCTGGCGCATCTCGAGGCCGAGATCGATTTTCCCGACGAGGACCTGCCGCAGGGCATCGCCGCCAAGGTACGGCCCGACCTGCAGACCCTGCGCGCCGCGATCGCCAGTCATCTCGATGACCGCCGCGGCGAGCGGCTGCGCGATGGCCTGGCGATCGCCATTGTCGGTCCGCCCAACGCCGGCAAGTCGTCGCTGCTCAACCTGATCGCCCGGCGCGACGCCGCGATTGTGTCGAGCATCGCCGGCACGACGCGCGACGTGATCGACGTGCACCTCGACCTCGACGGCTACCCGGTGACCGTCGCCGACACTGCCGGCCTGCGTGACAGCGGCGACGTCATCGAGCTCGAAGGCGTGCGCCGCGCCCGCGCCCGCGCCGAGGACGCCGACATCCGCCTGCTGGTGGTGGCGGCGACCGACGATGCCGGCAAGCCGGTCGACTGGGCGGCGCAGGCGCGCTCAGCGCGCGCCGCGCTGGCAACCTGGCATCCGGCCACCGACCTGGTGGTGGTGAACAAGACCGACCTGCTGCCCGACAAGGGCGCCTTCGTCGAGGCGCGCGAGGAAATCGTCAGCGCCGACGGCCGGGCGCGGCCGGCCTATCTCGGCCTCTCGGCCAAGACCAGCATTGGCCTGCCGGCGCTGCTGCAGCGTCTGGC
>DATFGV010000553.1:0-15365 GCA_035249115.1 Vineibacter sp. | reverse complement strand
CCGTGATCGCCATCGAGAACACGCGGTTGTTCGGCGAGCTCGAGGCGCGCACCAGCGAGCTGAGCGAGGCGCTGGAGCAGCAAATCGCCACGTCGGACATCCTGGGCGTCATCAGCAGTTCGCTGACCGACACGCAACCGGTGTTCGAGGCCATCGTGCAGGCCGGGCTGAAGCTGTTCCCCAACGCCGCCGTCGGCATCGCGGTGGCGGACAACGACATGGTGAGGGCCGTGGCGGCCGCCGCCCAGGACTCGGCGCGCGCCGAAGCCTGGCGCCGGCGCTTTCCGTTCCCGCTCAGGCGCGAGTACATGCACAGCGCGGTCATTCTCGACCGCCGGGTCGTCGATATTCCGGATGTGCGGGAGGCGCCGCCGGACTTCGCCGCCGGCGCCCGGAACTTCCTGGAAAGCGGCTACCGGGCGGTGACGATCGTGCCGATGATGCGCGGCGAGACGGCGATCGGCGCCTTGAGCGTCGTCCGCATGACGCCGGGGCCGCTGTCGGACAAGCAGCGCACCATCCTGCAAACCTTCGCCGACCAGGCCGTGATCGCCATCAACAACGTGAGGCTGTTCGACGAGGTACAAGGCCGCACGCGCGAATTGACCGAGGCGCTGGAGCAGCAAAGAGCGACTTCCGAGGTTCTCGGCGTTATCAGCAGCTCGCCCGGCGACCTGGAGCCGGTGTTCCAGGCGATGCTGGCCAACGCCATGCGGATCTGTGAGGCCAAGTCCGGAACCATGTATGAGTTTGTGGGCGGCTGTTTCCGGGGCATCTCGTCGCTTGGGGTGTCGCCGGAATGGGACGACTACCAGCGCGAGCCGCGCGTTTGGGGAGCGGATACCGCACTGGGTCAGGTGGCCCACACGCGGCAGACGATCCATGTTCCTGACACCTACCAAGGACGCGCGTACACCAGCAAAGACCCGGGCCGCCTTGCCGCCATCAATTTCAGCGGCGCCCGCTCGCTTATCGCCGTGCCGATGCTCAAAGAGAACGAGCTTGTGGGCGCTATCGGCATCTGGCGTCAGGAACCACGGCCGTTCACGGACAAGCAAATGGCGCTGGTCACGGGCTTCGCCAGGCAGGCGGTGATCGCCATCGAGAACGCCCGCTTGCTCAAGGAGCTGCGTCAGCGCACGGACGATCTGAGCGAGTCCCTGCAGCAACAGACCGCGACCGGCGAGGTGCTCGACGTCATCAGCCGCTCGCCGTCCCAGCTGCAACCCGTATTCGACGTCATCGCACGCAGTGCGGTCGGTCTGTTCCAGGCTCAGATGTGCAACGTGTTTCAGTTTGATGGTGAGCTGCTGCATCTGGTGGCCTCGCATGGCCTGTCGGTCGAGGCGATCGAGCTGGCGCGTCGACACTATCCTTCGCCGCCGGGACGCTCGTCGGCGGCGGCCCGCTGCATCCTGAACGGCGGGGTCGCGGAAGTCCCGGACGCCCAGGCCGATCCAGAGTTCGTGCCATCGGATGTCGCCGCGGCGGATCAATGGCGCAGCATCGTGGCGGTACCGATGCTCAAGGACGGGCGTCCGATCGGCGCGATCGCCGTTGCGCGTGCGTCCGTCGGGCGGCTGCCGGAGCGGCAGATTGCCCTGCTCAAGACGTTCGCCGACCAGGCGGTCATCGCTATCAACAATGTCCAGCTGTTCGAAGAGGTGCAGGCGCGCACCGACGATCTGACCGAGTCTCTGCAGCAACAGACCGCGACCAGCGAGGTGCTTGACGTCATCAGCCGCTCGCCGTCCCAGCTGCAACCGGTGTTTGACGCCATTGCACGCAGCGCGCTGGGACTCTTCCAGGCCCAGATGTGCAACGTCTTCCAGTTCGACGGCGAGCTGTTGCATCTCGTGGCCTCACATGGCTTGTCGGCCCGGGCGGTCGAGCTCGCGCGTCAGCGCTTTCCGTCACCGCCCGGGCAGGCAACGGCGGCCAACCGCTGCATCCTGAGCGGCGTCGTCTCCGAGGTGCCCGATACGCATGCGGACCCGGCTTACTTGTCGTCAGACGTCGCCCAGGCGGACCACTATCGCAGCGTTGTCGCGGTGCCGATGCTCAAGGACGGCCGTCCGGTCGGGGCGATCGCTGTGGCGCGTGCGCCGGTCGGCCGGTTGCCCGAGCGGCAGATCGCCCTGCTCAAGACCTTCGCCGACCAGGCGGTCATTGCCATCGAGAATGCCCGGCTGTTCGATGAGGTGCAGGCGCGGACGCGCGAGGTCACGGATGCGCTGGAACGGCAGACGGCGACGTCGGACGTGCTGCGCGTCATCAGCAGTTCGCCCCGCGACCTGCAGCCGGTCTTCCAGGCGATGCTGTCGAATGCCACGCGCATCTGCGCGGCGACCATGGGCGGGCTGTACCTGTCGGAGGGGGACGCGTTCCGGGTGGTCGCGCTGCACGGTACGCCGGCGTCGTTCACGGAGGAACGCCAGCGAAACCCGATCTATCGCCCCAGCCCGTGGACGCCGCTCGGCCGCACGGCGGTAACCAAGGAAGTGGTGCAAATCGCCGACATCCAGGCGGAGGCCGGATACCACGACGTGCAACCCGGCGAGAGCATACCGATGCTCGGCACCGTCGCCGGCGCCCGGACCATCATGTCGGTGCCGATGCTGAAGGACAACGAGCTGGTCGGCGGCATCGTCATTTTCCGCCAGGAGGTTCGTCCGTTCACCGACAAGCAGATCGAGCTGGTCACCAACTTCGCCAGTCAAGCCGTTATCGCCATCGAGAACGCCCGGCTGTTCGAGGAGGTACAGGCCCGCACCGAGGATCTCGCCGAGTCGCTGCGCCAGCAGACCGCGACCGCCGACGTGCTCAAAGTCATCAGCCGCTCGACCTTCGACCTGGAGGTGGTGCTGCGCTCGCTGCTCGAGACGGCCGTGCAGCTCTGCGAGGCGGACCAGGGCACCATCACCCGCCAGCGCGACGGCAAGCTTTACCGCGCCGAGTCCTACGGCTTTTCGCCCGCGTTCATGGACGCGGTCAGTGACCTGCCGGTCACGCCGGACCGCAGCTCGGCCAGCGGTCGTGCGCTGCTCGAAGGCCGGGCGGTCCACATTCCCGACATCGAGGCGGACCCCGACTTTACCTTCGCCGAGGCCAAGGCGCTGGGCGGTTTCCGTGCCGTCCTCGCGGTGCCGATGATGAAGGAGGGCAGCGCGCTCGGCGTCATCGTCTTCGCGCGGCGCGCGCCGCGGCCGTTCACGCCCAAGCAGATCGAGCTGGTGTCGACCTTCGCCGACCAGGCCGCGATCGCCATCGAGAACGTGCGGTTGTTCGAGAGCGTCGAGGCGCGCACCCGCGAGCTGGCGCGCTCGCTGGAGGAGCTGCGCGCTGCGCAGGACCGGCTGGTGCAGACCGAGAAACTGGCCTCGCTCGGCCAGCTCACCGCCGGCATCGCGCACGAGATCAAGAACCCGATGAACTTCGTCAACAACTTCGCCGCCGTGTCGGTCGAGCTGATCGGCGAGCTGGGCGAGCTGCTGCAGTCGCCGGTGCTCGACGCCGACAAGCGCGCCGAGATCGCCGAGCTGGCCGGCATGGTGCGCGACAACCTGGAGAAGGTGGCGCATCACGGCAAGCGCGCCGACTCGATCGTCAAGAACATGCTGCTGCATTCGCGCGCCGGCTCGGGCGAGCATCGGCCGGTCGACATCAACAATGTCGTCGAAGAGAGTCTGAACCTGGCCTACCACGGCGCGCGCGCTGAGCGGCGTGACTTCAACATCACGCTTGAGCGTTCGTTGGACCCGGCGGCGGGTCAGGTCGACCTCTATCCGCAGGAGATCACCCGCGTGCTGCTCAACCTGATCTCGAACGGCTTCTACGCCGCCAGCAAACGCAAGGCGCAGGGTGGCGAGCCGGGGTTCGAGCCGATCCTGCGGGCGGCGACCCGCGATCTCGGCGACAAGGTCGAGATCAGCATCCGCGACAACGGCACCGGCATCCCGTCCGAGGTGCGGGAAAAGATCTTCAATCCCTTTTTCACCACCAAGCCGCCGGGCGAGGGCACCGGGTTGGGCCTGTCGCTCAGCCACGATATCGTCGTCAAGCAGCATGCCGGCAGCATCAACGTCGACACCGAGCCCGGCCGGTTCACGGAGTTCCGCATCGTGTTGCCGCGCGGCGCGGCGTCGATCGCCAAGGCGGAGGGCCGCGCATGAGCGTGCTGATCCTGGTGGTCGACGACGAGCCCGACGTCGAGCCGCTGTTCCGCCAGCAGTTCCGCCACGAGCTGCGCGGCGGTCGATTCAGCATGGAGTTCGCTCTGTCGGCGGCGGTGGCGCTGCAGCGCATCTGCGACACGACGGCGCGGCTGATCCTCATCCTGTCGGACATCAATATGCCGGAGATGACCGGCCTGGAGCTGCTGCCCAAGGCGCGGGCGGCGCGGCCGGACGTGCCGGTGATCATGATCACCGCCTATGGCGATGCCGAGATCGCGCGCCGGGCGCGCGAAGGCGGCGCCGAGGCGTTGCTGACCAAGCCGATCGATTTCGCCGTCCTGCGCGGCGAAATCGAGGCCAGGCTCGGATCGCCGCCATGACCGCGCGCATCCTGTTCGTCGACGACGAGCCGGATCTGGAGGCGCTGGTGCTGCAAAAGTTCCGGCGCCAGATCCGCGACGGGGCGGTCAGCTTCCTGTTCGCGCGCGACGGCGTGGAAGCGCTCGGCGTGCTGGCGGCCAACCACGATGTTGACCTGGTGGTCAGCGACATTGCCATGCCGCGCATGGACGGGCTGGCGCTGCTGCAGAAGCTGCAGGAGGCCGAGGACAAGCTGTCCACCATCATCGTGTCGGCCTATGGCGACATGGCCAACATCCGCACCGCCATGAACCGCGGCGCCTTCGATTTCCTGACCAAGCCGATCGACTTCGCCGACCTCGAGATGACGATCGCGAAGACGGTACGCCACGTCGAGGTGTTGCGCGAAGCACGCCGGCGCCAGGCGACGGCCGAGCGGGCCTACGCCTCGCTGTCACGTTACTTCTCGCCCAACGTCGCCTCGCGCCTGGCGAGCGACGGCGGCACGCTCGAGCTGGGCGGCGAGCGGCGCGAAGTCGCGACCCTGTTCACCGACATCACCAACTTCACGGCCCTGGCCGAAACGCTGGAGCCGGGCGCGCTGGCGTCACTGCTCAACCACTACCTTGTGGGCATGACCGACATCGTCTTCGAGCACGACGGCACCGTGGCGAAAATCGTCGGCGACGGGCTGCATGTGCTGTTCGGCGCGCCCGGCGAGCAGCCCGATCATGCGGCCCGTGCCATCGCCTGCGCGCTGGAGCTCGACGAATTCGCGCAGGACTTCCGCGCCCGCCAGTCGGCACTGGGGATATCGCTGGGCATCACGCGCATCGGTGTGCACGCCGGGCCGGCGATCGTCGGCAATTTCGGCGGCGGCCGCTTCTTCGACTACACGGCGTACGGCGACACCATCAACATCGCGGCGCGCCTGCAGGTGGCCAACAAGCAGTTGGGCACGCGCGTCTGTGTCAGCGCCGCCGTCGCGGCGCGTGCCGAAGGATTTTGCGGTCGGCCGGTCGGCGACGTGGTATTGCGCGGCCGGACCGAACCGATCCGTTGTTTCGAGCCGCTGCGGCCTGAAGTCGCGGCCGATCCGACCGCGGCCTCCTATCAGAACGCGTTCGCCTTGCTCGAGGCCGGCGGCGCCGGCGCCACCGCCGCCTTCGCGACCCTGGTTGGCCAGCGCGCCGACGACCAGCTCGCGAGCTTCCACCTGCGCCGCCTGCTGAACGGCGCCAAGGGCGCGGTCATCGCGCTGGAGTAGGGTGTACGGCCGGCGCGGCCTGCGTTACGCCGCCGCCAGCGCCTCTTTCAGCGAGCGGTGGAAATCGTGCAGGCCGATCTCGTTGCGGCCGAACACCACATGATCCTGGGCACCGCTGGCGAAACCCTGCTGGATGGTGCGGGCCATCGGAAAGTCCTCGGCGTGCACCGTGCCGCGCACGATGTCCCAGTTCTTCTTCCAGCGCGCATGGTCCGTCTCGTTGACCACCCTGTCCGGGGTCAGCAGCCATAGCCGCACGATGCAGCGATTGGGGTCGTCGCCATCGGGCACCGCCGTCCAGAATTCGACGTGGTCGCGCTGCCAGATCACGATGGCGTTGGGAAACACGCGGTTGATCACCACGGCATGGTCGGCCACGTCGCGCCGCTCGGGCGGCAAGTCCTTGAGCGCCGCCTCGAAGCTCTTGCGCGGCGCCACGAAGCGGCCGTGCTCGCCGAACCGCTCGTAGATGCCGCCCTTGCCCTCGATGAAGCGGCCGACGGTTTTGTTGTGCAGGTGCGGCACGTGGTAGAGCTCAAGGAAGGTGTCGACCACCAGCTTCCAGTTCAGCTCCTCGCCGAAGCGCTCGAAGCGGAACACGCCGGCATCCTGCATCTTCATTGCGGCGAGCACGGCACCCATCGGTCCGAGAAAAGAGTCGAGGTCGATCGGCGGGCCGGCGGTCAGCGTAAGCCACACCAGTCCGTATTTTTCCGCCACCGGTAGCGGCACCAACCCGCGCTGGGTACGCTCGAGGCCGCTGAAGCCCTCGGCCATCGGCACGTGACGCAGCGTGCCGTCACCGCCGTAGACCCAGCTGTGGAACTTGCAGGTGAAGGTACGCGCCGTGCCGCCTTCGGCGTCGACAACGCGACAGCCGCGGTGGCGGCAGACATTGTGGAAGGCCTTCACGCCGCCGTCGTCCTGGCGCACGATGATGGCGGACACGCCATCGACGTCGACGGTGCGGAAACTACCAGGTTTGGCCAGTTCGTCGCTGGCCGCCACCAGCAGCGGCGTGCGGCGGAACAACAGGTCGCGCTCGCGCCGGGCGTGGCCGGGGTCGATGTAGTCGGTGACCGGCTGCACGTACTCGCGCTCGGCCATCTGGGTGGTATCGGCGGCCAGCAGGGCGAGCATCTGCTCGCCCCAGCGGCGCTGGGTGGCGGCATCCATGGTCTTCCTCCGTCGGCGCACTATGGCGAAGCGCAGCCGTCGGCGCGAGAGGCACTGGCGCAAGGCCGCCGTGAGCCGCGGCGGCGTCGGGGGCGGGTTGCCCAACACCGGTCAAGGCCGTAAGGGTCAGCAGCGAGCCAGCGAAGGTCGGAGCGAATGAAAGTCCTGTTTTGCGGCGATATTGTCGGGCGGGCCGGCCGCGACATCGTGGTCGGCGAGGTGCCTGGACTGCGAGTTCGGCTAGGGCTGGATTTCGTCGTCGCCAACGGCGAGAACGCCGCCGCCGGCTTCGGCATCACGCAACGCATCTGCGAGGACCTGTTCGCCGCCGGCGTCGACGTCATTACCGGCGGCAACCACTCCTGGGACCAGAAGGACATCATGTCCTATATCGCGCAGGAGAAGCGCCTGCTGCGGCCGATCAACTATCCCGTCGGCACGCCGGGCTTCGGCAGCGGCATGTACGACAGCGCTGGCGGCAAGCGGGTGGTGGTGATCAACGTCATGACGCGACTGTTCATGGATCCGCTGGACGATCCGTTCCAGGCCCTGGAAGCGCAGTTCAAGCTGCACCGGCTGGGTGCCACGGCCGACTTCATCCTGGTCGACGTGCACGGCGAGGCGACCAGCGAAAAGCAGGTGGTCGGCTTCCTCGGCGACGGACGCGCCTCGCTGGTGGTCGGCACCCACACGCACGTGCCGACAGCCGATGCGCGTATCCTGCCGGGCGGCACCGCCTATCAGTCCGACGCCGGCATGTGCGGCGACTACGACTCGATCATCGGCATGAAGAAGGAGATCGCCATGCCGCGCATGATCCGCAAGCTGCCGGGCGAGCGTCTGGCGCCGGCGGAGGGCGCCGCCACGTTGTGCGGGACTTATGTTGAAACGGATGATCGCACCGGTCTGGCGCGCGTCGTCAAACCGCTGCGGATCGGCGGCTCATTGGAGGCAGCCCGCGTCTAGAGAGGACGTGGTTTCAAACAATTGGCAGCATTGGTTAAGAAGTTGGATGGCCCTTCTGTGACGCTGACCTCGGCGTTTCTGGGAGGGCTTTGTCAATCATGATCTAAAAATATATATGCAAAATAAATTAATGATATATTTCAATTGCTTTTGCAATCTTCTTAATTTCCAACATTAGAAATTCCGCAAGGCGATGTCAGGCTGTGGGCCGGGTTTTCCGAGGTCAAAATGAGGGCCCGTTCATGGCGCCAAATTTACACCATCTTGTGGGTCTAATCAGATCATGACCACTACGGACAGTAGCTCTCACTTCACTGTTGACGGCACCCCAAAAAGAATCAAAAGTCATTGTTATAGAACGGTTTTTAGCCCAACCGTTCGCCGGAATTCAGGGTTAGAGGGGGCGTCGGAACCACGGTTCCGACGTTTTTTAGGCGGGGGTCTCGTACCCCCGCCCTTTTTTTGTGCCGGGCGTCGGTAGACGCGACATCCTCAGTCGACGTCGACAATCACATGGCCGATTTTGCTGCCGGCCTCGACGCATGCGTGGGCAGCCGCGGTGGCGGACAACGAGAAGCGCTCGGCGATGGCGAATTGCGCGCCGCCGGGCCTTTCAGGACTCGCCAGGCCACGATCGTCGAGCCAGCGACCGATATCGCGGATCGCCTGCGCCCGTTGCGCCGACGAGATCGTGTACATCAGCACCGGTCGCAGCACGACGTTCTTGAGGATGCTGCGGAAGAACGGCAACTGCGCCGTCGGTGTCTTGGATCCGTAGTAGGCGAGCACGCCCTGGTCGCGCAGCAGGCCGAGATCCAGGTCGAGATTCTCGCCGAGCTCGACCTCGACGATGCGATGCACGCCGGCCCCGCCGGTCAGGTCCATCACCCGCGCGGCTACATCCTCGGTGCGGTAGTTGATGACGGCATGGGCGCCCGCCGCCGCGGCGTGCGCCGCCTTTTGCGGTCCGCTGACGGTGGCGATCACATGCGCGCCCGCCCACCGGGCCAGCTGCACCGCGTAGTGACCCACGACGCCGGCGCCGCCGGACACCAGGACCGTCTGGCCGGTCGGCGCGCCGTCGGCGAACAGGCAACGGTGCGCCGTCAACAGCGGGATGGCCAGGCACGCGCCCTGCGCGAAGTCGAGCGACGGCGGCAGCTGTACGGCCATGTCGGCGGGCAGGGCGCAGAGCTGGGCGGCGGTGCCGTTCCAGCGGCCGTAGGCGGCGTTCCAAGTCCACACACGTTCGCCGACCCGGCTTGCCGGCACGCCGGCGCCGACGGCCACGATCTCACCGGCCGCGTCGCTGTGCGGGATCTGCCGCGGCACCGCCATCTTGGCGCGCATGCCGGCGCGTGATTTGACGTCGGAAGGGTTGACCGCCGACGCGCGGATTCGCACCAGCACCTCGCCCGCCCCTGGCACCGGATCGGGCAGGTCGCCGACCTGGATCACCTCGTCGGCCGGGCCGTTGCGCTCGTACCAGGCGGATTTCACGGGTCGCACCTCCTCATCTCGGGCGGGTAGATATTTTCAGGTTTGGTTTCCACAATTCCATGCGCGCATAAGATGTAGAGTACGCCCTGGGAGACGCGGCAGGCGATGCAGAGGAGGGGAGCATGGCAAGATTCGTAATGGCCAACCGGCGCGCCGGCAAGTTCCAGGAAACCGCCAAGCGCGCCTCGCGCGCGGCGGTGGCGACGACCTTCTCGGCGATCGAGAGCGCCGTTTCGGTCGTCAACGATTTCGATCCGCCCGATGAGCTGGCGCGCCGGGTCGTGGTGTTCGATGCCGACCCCAAGGACATCCAGGCGAAGCTGGCGACATCGCTCGACGACGTGCTGATCGAACCGGAAATCCTGCATTGGCCCGACACGGTCCGCGTGGCTGATTTCATTGGCGCGGCGCGCCCGCCGGCGGCGAGGGCGGCCGCCGCGGCCTTCGGCAGCGGCGTGAAGGTGACGCTGCGGGTACGCGGCGACGGCAAGTCGTTGCGTGGCGCAGAGGTGCTCCTGTTCCTGCGCGGCTTCGGCGGTCAGTCCGGTGAATTGAGCGGTATCACCGACGGCAATGGCCGTGTCTCGTTCACATTCGGATCGGCGTTTCGGCCCGCCGCCGCCGTGATCGTGCCGGCCGGCGACTTCTGGCCGATGGTGGCGCGCGCCCCGACCAACGGCGCGACGATCGATTGCCCGAAGCTGCCCAAGGACGGGCCGTTGGGCTGGTGGCACGGCGTCGGCGGCATCACGCGACACGACGCCAAGCGCGGCGCCGGCATCAAGGTCGGCGTCATCGACACCGGTGCCGGACCCCACCCGGGCCTGTCGCACGTGGTATCGGTCGGCGCATTCATCGACGGAGTGGCTGATCCGGCCGGCGGCGCCGACGTCGATTCCCATGGCAGCCACGTCTGCGGCACGATCGGCGCCCGCCCCACGAGCGCCCGGCAATACGCCGGCGTCGCGCCCGGAGTCGAGCTGTTTTCGGCGCGGGTCTTCCCCAAGGGTGCCGGCGCCAACCAAGGCGACATCGTGAACGCAATCGATGCGCTGTCGCGGACGCGGCAGGTCGACCTGATCAACATGAGCCTGGGATCGCCTTCGCCGTCGCAGATCGAGCGGGACGCGATCGCCGACGCACTCGAGCGTGGCACGCTCTGCATCTGCGCCGCCGCCAATAGCGACGGCCCCGTCGAGTTCCCGGCCGCCTTCATCGAGTCGGTCGCCGTGTCGGCAATGGGCCTGTCGGGCTGGGGACCGCCGGGTTCGCTGCCTGCCGGCCGCCTGCCGCAGGACGCCGATCGGTTCGGCATCGACAACCTCTTTTTGGCGAATTTCAGTTGCTTCGGCCCGGAAATCGACTGCGGTGCGCCTGGCGTGGGCATCCTGGCCACGGTACCGGAGCGCTTCGGACTCAAGGCGCCCTACGCCAGCATGGACGGCACCTCGATGGCCAGCCCGCTGGCATGTGGCTTGCTGGCCGCCCTGCTGTCATCGGATGCCGCGTACAAGGCGCGGCCCCGCGACCAGTCGCGCGCCGAGCATGCTCGGCGCGTCCTGCGCGAACGCAGCCGTGACATCGGCCTGAAGCAGATCTACCAGGGTCGCGGCATCCCGTTGGTCGGCTGAACCGGCCGGCGCCGGTCGCCACGCCGGCCCGTCGATCCGGTCGCGGCAGCGGGCTCAGCGTCCGGAAGTCGCGTGTCGCCCGGTCGGACGATGAGGCTCGTTCGCCAGGCCGGCACAGGCGGCCGATACCTTGCGGTAGCCTGCAGCCAACGCCATGTTCTGAGGCATGTCGACGTATTTGATCGCGCTCAAGCGCGAAGCGCGCGGCAAGGCGCCGGCGGACTGGCGCGCGGAGTTGGCGGCAATCGACGGACTTCTCGTCAAAGGCGACCCCGATGCGCCGGTGCTTCGGATCGAGGCAACCGACCAGGCGATCGCCGAGGCGGAGCGCCGTTTTGGCGCGTTCTGCAACATCGAACGACCCATCGAGCGCAAATTCCGCTGAGCGGCCGGCCGCGTCTACGTCCCAGCCTCTCGCGGTGGCGCGGCGAGGAGGGCGCGGGCGCGGGCAAGCACTGCCGGATCGGCGGTCGCCGGCGCGCCGGCGTCGAACGGCGGCTGTGGATCGTATTCGATCACCAGCTGCATCGCTTCCGCCGTCGTCCGATCGGTCAGGCGAGCCGCCAGCATCAGGGCCATGTCGATGCCGGCCGAAACGCCGGCGGCGGTAATCACCTTGCCAGCCTCGACAACCCGCTCCGACACCGGCGTGGCGCCGAAGCGGCGCAGACCCTCCAGCGCCGCCCAGTGCGTCGTGGCGCGGCGGTCGCGCAAGACACCGGCGGCGCCGAGCAGCAGCGCGCCGGTACAGACCGACGTGGTCCAGCGCGTCGTGCCGTCGATGGTGCGCACCCAATCGACGACCCGCGTGTCCTTCAGCAACGACCGCACATCGGACGCGCCGGGAACCAGGAGTACGTCGGCACGGGCGAAGTCGTCGATCGCGGCGCAGTCCGCAAAAGTCAGCCCTGTGTCGGTTCGCACGACACCGCCTGACGGGCTCACCGGCCGCGCCCGCGCGCCGGGCAGGCGGGACAATACTTCCCAGGGGCCAATGGCATCGAGCGCCGTCATGCCGTCGTAGAAGAGGAAAGCGATGTCCACATGTGTCTCCGTCGCCATCGGTCCACCTCACCACAGACTGTGGCCGGCGGGCCAGCGTCTTGGCCCTTGCGGTGACGTCTCGAGCCTTGCTACCTGACGCGCACTCCGGGCGGGCGCACTGATAGGCGCGCCGGATGGCGCGTGGTATAGCCCCGCTACAGCAACGCCAGGTTTTTCGGGACCGAGCATGGCCGGCCATTCACAGTTCAAGAACATCATGCACCGCAAGGGCGCGCAGGACGCCAGGCGGGCCAAGGTGTTCACCAAGATCATCCGAGAATTGACGACGGCGGCGCGCAGCGGCCTGCCGGATCCGGCGGCCAACCCGCGTCTGCGTGCCGCCGTGATCGCGGCCCGCGACGCCAACATGCCCAAGGACACCGTCGACCGCGCCATTAAGCGCGGCGCCGGCGCCGACGCGGCTGACAACTATGTCGAGGTCCGCTACGAGGGCTACGGGCCGGGCGGCGTCGCGATCATCGTCGAGGCGCTGACCGACAACCGCAACCGCACCGCCTCGGACGTGCGCTCGACTTTCGCCAAGTACGGCGGCAACCTCGGCGAGACGAACAGCGTGGCGTTCATGTTCGACCGGATCGGCGAGTTCCGCTTTCCGCTGGCCGCCGGCAGCGCCGACGACATGATGGACAAGGCGATCGAAGCCGGCGCTGACGACGTGCAGAGCGTTGCCGGCGACGACGGCTACCACGAGATCGTCTGCGCCCAGGAGAATTTCAGCGCCGTGCGCGACGCCTTGGAGAAGGCGGTCGGCAGTCCGCCCAGTGGCGCCAAGCTGGTGTGGCGACCCAAGTCCACTGCACCGGTCGACGCTGAGGCGGCGCAGACATTGTTCAAACTGATCGAGACCCTGGAGGACAGCGACGACGTGCAGTCCGTCTACGCCAACTTCGAAGTCTCTGACGAGACGCTCACCCGCCTGGCGGGGTGAGGGACGTGTCGGTGAGTCGCGACTGTCGTCCTGAGCAAAGCGAAGGACCTATTGAGCGGTCCTGTCGCACGGAACCATCCGTGCGAGACGTGCGGCAATACATCAGCTCGTGCGAGTCGACGGTCCAAAAGGTCCTTCGCTGCGCTCAGGACGACAGGAAGGTGGCATGCGCCTGATCGGCCTCGACCCCGGCTTGCGCAGCACCGGCTGGGGCGTCATCGAGGTGGAAGGCAACCGCCTGGTCCATGTCGCGAGCGGGATCGTGCGGTCCGACGAGGCGACGTCCCTGGCCGAGCGCCTGTGCCAGCTGTTCGATGGCATCTCGGCGGTGATCGTCGAGTGGCAGCCACGGGAGGCGGCGGTCGAGGAAACGTTCGTCAACAAGAACCCGACCTCGACCTTGAAGCTCGGTCAGGCGCGGGGTGCCGTCCTGATGGCGCCGGCCAAGCTCGGCTTGCCGGTGCGCGAGTACGGCGCCAACCACATCAAGAAGTCGGTGGTCGGCGCCGGCCACGCCGACAAGCGACAGGTCGAGATGATGGTGCGCCGCCTGCTGCCCGGCAGCGCTGCCACGGCCGACGCCGCCGACGCGCTGGCCGTCGCCATTTGCCACGCTCATCATCGCGGCACGTCGGGCCGCTGGCGCGCTGGCGCGGTCATGGCGGGCGCCGAGAGCGGTGACGTCGGCGCGGTGCGCGGCGGACGCATGGGCGCGGGACGCGGCCGGAGTGGCTTGCGTGGCGCCGCGACGGCCTGGCAGCGCGCCTTGCTGGCGCGTGCCTTGGCCGGCAAGGGCGAAAGATGATCGGCAAGCTGCGCGGCGTAGTCGACCAGGTCGACGAAGAGTCGTGCGTCGTCGACGTCGGCGGCGTCGGCTACGTCGTGTTCGCGTCGGGCCGCACCTTGCGCGACCTTGCGGTCGGCCGCGAGACGACGCTGCTGGTCGAGACGATCGTGCGTGAAGACGCCATCGCGCTGTATGGCTTCGTCGCCGCCGCCGAACGCGAATGGTTCCGGATCCTGACCACGGTGCAGGGCGTCGGCGCCAAGGTGGCGCTGTCGATTCTCACGACCCTGGCGCCCGAGCAGCTGGCCAACGCCATCGTCGCGCAGGACAAGGTTTCGTTGAACCGCGCCTCTGGCGTCGGCCCCAAGCTCGCGGCGCGCCTGCTCACCGAACTGAAAGACAAGGCGGCGGCCTGGGGTGCGACACCTGGATTGTCGCGATCGCCAGCCGTGGCTGGCGATGGTGCGCCCAGTGCGGCGTCGGTCAACGAGGACGCCGTCTCGGCCCTGGTCAACCTCGGTTACAAGCGGCCCGAGGCGTTTGGCGCCATCGCCCGTGTCGCGACACGTCTGGGTGACGATGCGCGACTGGATGCGCTGATCCGCGAAGGCCTGCGGGAGCTGGGGCGGTAGTAGGGTCGGTCGGCGCCTCAAGCTGCCGCGTCGACTTTCGGCCGCGTGAGGTAGTCCAGAACCTCCCCCTGCATCCGCCCGATCTCCAACCGATATCCCAAGCTAAGCGCCGGCCATTCCTCAGGACGCGCCGTTGGTCGCAGTACTTCCAGCAACCGCTCCAACCTCGCGAGTCGGTAGCCAGTCACCGCAAGTTCGGTGTCATTGGCAACCACAAGGTAACCCTCATCCATCTATGCTAACGTGACAGATATGCGGCCACGTTTCGATGGGGCGACGAACGTTTCGCTCCTCCGAGGAGGCGCGATTGGAGCCTGAGTTTCCGGTAGAGTTCCTGGTCGCAGGAACGCCCGTTTCGCTGCAGGCAGTGCGGCCGGAGTCACGAACGGAGTGGAAAGAACGGGTGCGGGCCGCAAGTCGCGCCGTGCTGCCGGAAAGTCACTGGGCAACGCAAGAACGTATCTCCGCTACGATATTCTACTTTCCCGATGGACCAATGCAGGGCGATCTCGACAATATCATCAAGCTTGTCCTCGATGCCCTTGCTCGCCATATCTATGTCGACGATTCCCAGGTCGAAAGAATCGTTGTCCAGAAATTCGAACCGGGAAACGTGTTCGCGTTTGCCGCACCGAGCGCGACGCTTGACGAGGCGATGAAGTGCCCGAAGCCGGTCCTGTACGTGCGAGTGTCCACGGATCCAACTGAGGACTTGTCATGAACAGCATCGCTCAGGAGGCGCAAGTCCTAGAGAGCATTGTGCCGAAGCTCGAAGCGGATGGCTACTCGGTCTATCTACACCCATCTCCAGACTTGCTGCCGCCATTCATGAAGAACTATGTTCCAGATGCGATCGCGCTTGGCAGGCCGAAGAACTT
>DATFGV010000552.1:0-3583 GCA_035249115.1 Vineibacter sp. | reverse complement strand
ATGTTCATCGACGTGCAATCGAGCCGTCGCGCGTTCGTCATCATCGGGTTGAGGCGCCGGCGGCGCGTCGCTCCAGTGACGCGTCATACATTGCGCGACACGAAGACGCGCGACGGGAGTCGCGCGCCCCAGCGCGCCGTGCGGCGGCTACTCCGCCGCCACCTGCGTCGGCGCCGGCCGGTCGGCGAGCACCGCGGCGCGCGCCTCGGTGTATTCCCGCAGCATGCGCTCGACGATCTCGCCCGCCGGCGGCGCATCGCCGATCTGGCCGACTCCCTGGCCTGCGCCCCAGATGTCCCGCCAGGCCTTGGCCTTGGTGTTGCCGCCGGAACCGAAGTTCATCTTCGACTTGTCGGCCTCCGGCAGGCTCTCGGGATCAAGTCCGGCGGCCGAGACGCTGCGGCTGAGATAGTTGCCGTGCACGCCGGTGAAGAGGTTGGTGTAGACGATTTCCTCGCCGGTGCTGTCGATGATGCACTGCTTGTTGGCGTCGGTCGCGTTGGCCTCCTTCGAGGCGATGAAGCGCGTGCCGATATAGGCCAGGTCGGCGCCGACCGCCTGCGCCGCCAGCACCGAGGCGCCGTTGGCGATCGAGCCCGACAGCAGGATGCAGCCGTCGTAGAACTGGCGCACCTCCGGCACCAGCGCGAAGGGCGACAGGCGCCCGGCGTGGCCGCCGGCGCCGGCACACACCAGGATCAGGCCGTCGACGCCGGCCTGCAGGGCCCGCTTGGCGTGCTTCACGTTGATGACGTCATGGAACACCAGGCAGCCGTAAGAATGCGCCGATTTCACCACGTCGTCGGGCGCGCGCAGCGAGGTGATCTGCACCGGCACCTTGTACTTGGCGCACATCTCGACGTCGTGTTGCAGACGATCGTTTGAACTGTGCACGATCTGGTTGACGGCGAACGGCGCCACGATCTTGTCGGGGTGCTTGTCCTGGTATTCAGCCAGCTCGCTGGTGATGCGCTTCAGCCATTCCTCCAGCACCGGCGCCGGCCGCGCGTTCAGCGCCGGAAACGAGCCGATGATGCCGGCCTTGCACTGTTCGATCACCAGGTCGGGGTTGGACACGATGAACAGCGGCGCACCGACCACAGGCAGGCGCAGCTTGCCTTGAAGCTTGGCGGGCAGGGCCATGGATCGAACCTCCGGCGATAGGGTCGAGCGTGTGGGTCGCGTTCTACTCTGAAACCGCCACGCCGCGCACCAGGAAGGTGACGCGGCACCGGCAGGCGGAACAATTTCATGCCTTCCCCACGCCAGTGGGGAAGGTGGCCGAAGGCCGGATGGGAAGTCCACGTGACGCTTCCCATTGGCGCACCACGTTGGCTCTCCTCCGCCCCTTCGGGGCACCTCCGCAACTTCGTTGGGGAGGCAATGATCACACCGGCCCCGGGCGCCAGTTGCCGTGGAAGCCGGCGGGGACGCGGTGCGAGAGGTGGGCCAGCGCGACCGGACCCGCCGCGACATTGGCCGCGTCGAGGATGGCGAGATCGCTGCGGTTCTCGCCGCTGCGATAGACCACCGTCAGCAGCCAGCCGTCGCCCTCGGCGGCGTCGTCGCGGCGCGGCACGAAGATCGGCTCGCCGGCGACATCGGCCGGGCCCGGATCCCAGCTCTGCGTGCGACCGCTCTTGAGGTCGATATGCACGATGCCGTTGCGCGCGGCGCGCGGGTTGTTCGGGTCGGTCACGATACCGCCCTGGATGTAGCCGTGGCGGTAGGCCGACATCGCGAAGCGCTCGTCGAACCGGGGGAACTCGCCGGCGTGGTCGTCGAGCGGCTCTTCCTTGAAGCTGTCGGTGTTGCCCTCGAGGTCGAAGGTCCAGCGCACCAGCTTGGCCACCGGCGGCGTGGCGCTGGCCGGCGAACCGTCCGGCCGGGGGAACAGCGGTGCTGTGTCGTACTTCATCATGTCGCACACCACCTTGCCGTCATCGGTGTCGAAGGCGTTCATCGGGTGGAAGACGTAGCATGCCTCGCCCTTGAACCAGCGCACGTCCTTCATGACGTCGCCGTCGCGGCGCATGATGCCGATATGGCTGCCCTTGTCCGGCTCCCAGGCATAGGGCGGCGCGCCCTTCATGGCGCGCTCCATCGAGCCGGTCAGCGGGAAGATCGGAAAGATCACGTGCCGGCGCGTGACGACGAAGTCGTGCACCATGCTGGGATAGGGGCCCTGGAAGAAATCGCAGCGCGTCATGCGGCCGTCGCGGTCGACCACCTGGTAGCTGAGGTCGGCGGTGAAGCGGCCCTTGGCGGCGTAGCCGAACTGCACCATCTCGCCGCTCACCGGATCGATCTTGGGATGCGCCGTCATCGGCCCCACCAGCTTGCCGTCGAAGTTGTGATAGCCCTTCGAGGCCAGCGTCGTCGGCTCCATCTCGTAGGGCGCGTGCGCCTCCTCCAGCGCCAGCAGCCGGCCGCCGTGCCAGACGATGTTGGTGTTGGCGATGGTCGAGTTCATGGCGAAGATCCGCGGATCGCTGAAGCGCGGGTTGCCGAACGATCCCGACAGGCCCTCGCCCTCGTCGTGCTCCAGCTGCCATTTGGGCGTGCGCACCCAGCGGTTCAGGTAGGCGACGCGGCCGTTCTCGACGTGGAAGGCATGCACCATGCCGTCGCCGGCGAACCAGTGGTAGGGGCCGCGCGGCGCGAATTGCGGGTTGGGACCGTTGCGATACAGCGAGCCGTGCAGCTCTTTCGGGACCTCGCCGGTGATCGGCAGGTGCGGCGCGTCGCATTCCATGTGCAGCGGCGCGTAGAAGCCCTGCAGGAACGGATTGTCGGTCGGAAAGGCCTTGGCCATGGCGATCTCCCGTCGTCGGCGGCGTTGGTTCTTTAAGGGTAACGCTGTGTATTTATAATCAGTAGCCGATGTCGCCGCGCCGCGCAAGGCCGATTCGCCGGCGGCGAAGACGCGCCACTGGAGTGGCGCGCCCCCGGCATACCGCGCGTCATGCGCTGCGTTCCGCCGCGAGGCCGCGCCTCATGACCTCTCTCCGCCGGGGAGAGGTCGACGCGCGCAGCGCGGCGGGTGAGGGGGCGCTGCTATCGCGCGATGCGTCATTGGATACGTCGGCTGCGTCCCGCGACCCCCTCACCCGGTCCGCTGCGCGGCCCGACCTCTTCCCATCGGGGAGAGGTTCGGCATCTGCTTCAGCAAGTTTAGCAACATCGGCGCTTGCGGCATTCGGCGGCACAGCGGCGACGATGCGCCACGCCGCGCGGTGGTGCCGGCCGTCGACCTCGGCGCCGCCCTGCAGCGCCTCGAGGTGGCCGTGCTCCTGCAGCAGGCGCAGCGCGGCCCGCGCGCTGGCGGCGTCGCGCACCTCGGCGGGGCCATACTGATAAACGTCGGCGAGGTGCACCACCGGCCGGTCCAGCCGCTTAAGGTGGTCGAGCACCGCCTGCGCCCGGCGCAGCGCGGCGCCCTCGCCGGCCAGGCCGTCGATGCGCGCCGCCTCGCCGAGATAGTGCCGCACCAGGGTGATGGCGGCGGCGATGGCGTCGTCGGAAATCTCGGCCGCCTGACGATCGCCGCAGATCGTCAGTACGCCGGCGATGCGCGCCACCT
>DATFGV010000551.1:0-10855 GCA_035249115.1 Vineibacter sp. | reverse complement strand
ACCATCAGCACCCGCCGGCCAAATCCGGCCAGCGTGCGGATGCGAGCGAGCTTGTCCTCCGGCGTCAACCCGGCCTGCCAGTCGTTGATACCGATCGTCGCCGCGACTCGGGCCACCACCGGCGCCCGGTCACCGGACAGCAGCTGGATGTGCAGCCCGCACGCGCGCAATGCCGCCACGGTTTCGGCGGCATCTGGCCGCAGCGCGTCGTCGAATGCGAAGCGAATCGCATCGGTGCCGGGTCGCGTCAGCCAGAGCTCCAGCGTCTCGCCGCTGCTGTCCTCCGGCACGCCGCAAAAGCGTCGCGAGCCCAGGTGCACGTCGCCGCACGACAGGCCCAACCCGGCATGCTCGGTCACGCCATCCGCCGGCGAGACACCGGGCGCGGCGGCGACCAGCGCACGTGCCAGGGGATGCCGCGAGTTGGCCGCCAGCGACGCAGCCAATCGAAGCGCCTCGGTCGGTGCGCCTGACCCTGCCTGGAGCACGGGCTTGCCCAGAGTCAGTGTGCCGGTCTTGTCGAACACCACGGTGTCGACAGCGCCCAGCCGTTCCAGCGCCGTCGGGGACACGACCAGGATGCCGCGATGCGCCAAGCGACCCACCACCGCCGTCGCCACGGCGGGCTGGGCCAGCGCCAGGGCGCATGGACAGGTCACGATCAACACCGACACGGCGGCCAGGATCGCCACGTGTCCCGAGCTGTCCAGGGCGACGTACCAGAATGTGGCCGTTACCGCCGCCAGAGCATGCACCACAGGCGCGTACCAGCGCGCCACGCGGTCAGCCAGGGCGACATAGGCACCGCGTGCCTGCTCCGCCGTGGCCAGCAGGCGCGCGACGCGCGCCAGCAGGGTGTCGTCCCCGACCGCAGCGACGCGCGCACGCACCGGCGGCCCGAGATTGATGGCGCCGGCATGGATCATTGCCCCGGCGAGCAGGCGCGCGGGCGCGCTCTCGCCGGTCACGACCGCGTTGTCGATTTGCGTTTCGCCGGTCATCAGGACCGCGTCGGCTACCAGCCGTTCGCCCGTTGCCACGCGCAACACGTCACCGGCATGCAGCTGGGCCGGCGTCACCGTCCGCAAGCCGCCGCCCTCCGTCTCGACCGTGGCAACGCTTCCGGCCAGGCTCAGCAGATGGGCCACCGCCGAGCGGGCCCGACCGCGGGCCCGGCGCTCGACGTAGCGGCCAGCCAGCAAGAAAAACACGAGCATGAGCGCCGACTCGAAATACGCATGCAGGCCCGAACTCAGTGCCTCCACCAGACTGACCGCCGCCGTCAGTGCGACGCCGATCACGATTGGTACATCCATGTTGGCGCGGCGCAGCGCCAGCGCGCCGAGCGCCGAGCGCACAAACGGCCGCGCAGCGTAGAGTAGCGCCGGCAGTGCGATCGCCGCCGACACGATGTGCAGCAGCTCGCGCGTGGTGGAAGACATGCCTTCGGGTCCACCCCAGGCGCCAGCCCATACAGAAACCGACAGCAGCATCACGTTGGCGCCAGCGAAGCCGGCGATCGCCATCGAGCGCAGCAGGAAGCGCTGCTCTTCATCCGCCAGGCGCGCCGAGGCCCCTGGTACGAACGGCGCCACGCGATAGCCCAGGCAGCGTACGAGATCGGCAATGCCGGCCGCACGCGAAGCCGGCCCGCGCCACGACAACTGCAGGCGCCGGTGGGTGGCGTTGAGCCGCGCCGTGAGCACGTTCGGATCGCGACCCAAGGCGGTCTCAATCAGCCAGACGCAGGCAGCGCAATGCAATCCGTCAACCGCCAGCTCCACGCTGCAACGCTCGCCCTCGACCACGACGTAGGGTGTCGGATCGGCAGGCAGCGCTTCCGCCACCGGCGCGTCGACCCGCCCGGGTCGGCTTCGGTAGTAGGCGTCCAGGCCGAGCTGCCGCACCAGCGCGTGTGCGCCAGCGCAACCCGCGCAGCAATAGGTGTTATCCGGACGCGCTTGGTTGCCGCAATGCGCGCATGCCGTCGACGTCCCGGCCGGAACCGGCTCTAGGCCGGTCGATGCTGTGGCTGAGAACGTCATCGTACGTTCAGGCGTGCCGCCGCGACATGCGGCACCGACGCGGCGTCGGCCGTGACTTGCGCGTCCCACTGGCCACGGTGGGGCAATGCAACGTCGGCCTGATACAGACCGGCGTCGACTTCGCGCAGATGCACCTCGACCTGGATCGCTACCCCCACCGGACGCGTGAGGATGGTGTGCGGCCGTAGTCCGGTGATCGGCTTGCCGTCACGGTCTTCGTAGCGGACCGCGATGACCCCCTCGCCCTGGGAGAGAAACCGAATGTCAACCCGCCAGCCCAGCCCGGCAATCGCCGTGTCCCGATCCAGCACCCGGCCGTAGTTGCGCCCGCGTTCATACGCGTTGCGCGTCGCGACGCCGGGAAACGTGTCGAGCGCGAACCACAGCAAGACCATGTTCACCAGCACGACCAGGCCAAGTCCGGCGGGAAACAGCCACGGGACGATCGAGCGCCGCTGACGGGCTGGTCGAGCAAGGGTGGTCATGCGTTTCCCCTCCACACCTAACCAGGACCGGCGAAGACCGTCGACCGCCGGGCGACCACGCGTCCTGCCGGATCGACGATGCTGAACGTCACCTTCTGGAATTTGTCGATCAGCGACCGGCGCTCGACGCGCACGAGCACCGGGAAGCTGCCGACCGAGTCCGGGCCCACGCTCACCTCGATCATGCCGGCAGACGGCGCGCTTTCTGGTGCGGCCAGCGTAGCGCCGGACAAGCCATCGACCCGGATTCGATACGCGACGACATCGCGGGTCTTGTTCAGGATCTTTACGGTGTAGCCGTTGCGAATCGCACCGTCGGCCAGGGTCACGAACTGCGGGCTACGGTCACGCAGCACGTTGAGCTCGACCGTGGCTCGCAGCGCCAGCGCCGCGATCATGACCGACGCCACCAAGACCAGGAGCGCCGTGTAGGTCACCGTGCGCGGTAGCAAGATGCGATAGACCGGCGTCTCACGCCTCGCCGCCGCCGCGTCCGCCGCCAAGGTCGTCCAGTCGATCAGGCCGCCCGGCCGCTCGATGCGGCCCATGATCTCGTTGCAAGCGTCGACGCACAGGCCGCACGAGATGCACTCCAGCTGCGGCCCGTTGCGAATGTCGATGCCGGTGGGACAGACCTGCACGCACGCCTTGCAGTCGATGCAATCGCCGCGACCCTCCCAACTCTGCTCCTTGCGCTTGGCGCCGCGCGGCTCGCCGCGCCAGCTCCGGTAGGTCACGGTGAAACTGTGCTCGTCGAACATCGCCGCCTGAAAGCGCGGCCACGGGCACATGTAAGTGCAGACCTGCTCGCGCGCCCAGCCGGCCAGCGTGTAGGTCGTGGCCGTGAACAACGCGACAAAGAAGTAGACACCGGCCCCTGCCCGGCCGGTGAAGAAATCGCGTGTCACCGTCGGCGCGTCGTTGAAGTACCAGACCCACGCCCCGCCGGTGGCGAAGGCGATCAGCAGCCATACGGCATGCTTGGCGCCCTTGAGCGCGATCTTGCGAGTCGTCACCGGCCCCTTGTCGCGGCGGATGCGCGCGTTGCGGTCGCCCTCGATCCACCGTTCGACCAGCATGAACAGGTCGGTCCATACGGTTTGCGGACAGGCGTAGCCGCACCAGACACGGCCGAACAGGCTGGTCGCCAGGAACAAGCCGATCGCGCCCAGGATCAACAGCCCGGTGATGTAGTAGACTTCCTGCGGCCAAATCTCGAGGTCGAGGAAGTAGGCGCGCCGGCCCGGCAGGTCGATCAGGAAAGCCTGGTCGGGTGCATTCGGACCCCGGTCCCAGCGCAGCCAGGCGGCCGAGTAGTACAGGCCCAGGCAAACCGCCAGTATGCCCCACTTCACCGTCCGCCAGATGCCGCTGATCTTGCGCGGATAGACCCGCCGTCGGCTGGCATACAACGGCGCCGGCACGGCCTGCATCGATGCCTCCAGATCGCGCCGCACGGGCGTGGCGATCGTGGACAGCCTGTCCATGCTACCTGCCGCCGCCAAGACCGTGCACGTAAAGCGTCAGCATCCTGACCGTCGCTTCGTCGATTCGTCCCTGCCAGGCGGGCATGACGCCATTACGGGCAGCGAACACGCTGGCGCGGATCGACGCGCGGTCGCCGCCGTACAGCCAGATGGCGTCGTTCAGCGCGGGCGTACCGAGCTCACGATTGCCAGCGCCGCCTGGCATATGGCAAGCGACGCACGTCTCGGCGTAAACCTTCTCGCCGCGCGCGGCACGCGTCGCGTCGTGTGGCGACTTCGACAGCGACAGCACGTACTCGACCACATCGTCGATCTGGGCTGGCTTCAGCATGTCGTCGGCACCGAAGCGCGGCATCATCGAATTGCGCGTTTTGTCGTGCTCGGCGCGAATGCCATAACGGATCGTTTGCTCGATGTCGGCAAGGGATCCTCCCCAGAGCCATTCGTCGTCCTTGAGGCTGGGATAGCCGCGCGCACCGGCGCCGTCCGTCTGATGGCAGGGAGCGCAGTTGTTGTTGAACGCGATGCGACCGCCGGCGCGGGCGAAGGCCAGGAGTTGCTGATCCCTGCGAACTTCTTCCAGCGACGACTTCAGAATGCGGTCGACGAACGGCTTTTGCCCGGCCGCTGCAACTTCCATCGAAGCGACAACGCTGACGCGCTCCGTGTGGGCCAACACCCCGCCCAGCCAGGGCAGCGACGGATAGAGAACGCACCACAGCGCGGCGAACACAATCGTGCCATAGAAGGTATAGAGCCACCAAGTTGGCAGCGGGGTGTTCAGCTCCTTGATGCCGTCCCACTCATGGCCCGTCGTAGGGCGGCCCGTGAAGGCGTCGCGTTCGGTGTCAGCGGCCATCGCGACGTCCTTTCAGAGGGAGATCCTCATCCAGCGGGATTCGTCCGCGAGTCTCCAACTCGCTTCGGCGGCCAGGCCACATGGTCCACGCCAGCAGGCCGACGAAAACCAGGAAGAACCACCCGGTCCACAGTGACTTGGCGTACGGCAACAGATCAGTCAGCGACACGTTTGCCTCCTACTGCCGCAACTGGTCAGGCTTGATGTCGGAGAATTTCACCAGGGTGCCCAACATCTGCAGATAGCCGACCAGCGCATCCATCTCCGTGAGGCGCGCGTTGTCTCCGTCGAAACTGGCGACCACCGCCTTGGGGTAGCGCTTGAGCAGGCCGGTCGCGTCGATGTCAGGATTGGCCTGGGCCTCGAGGTCGGCACGCGCCGCGGCGATCATCTCGTCGCTGTAGGGAACGCCGACCCGGCGGTTCGCCCGCAGGTGCCGCTCGATCAGCTCGCCGTCGAGGGGCCGCATCAGGAAAGGGTAGGACGGCATGATCGACTCGGGCACCACTGAGCGCGGCGCGATCATGTGTGCGACGTGCCACTCGTTTGAATACTTGCCACCGACCCGTGCCAGGTCCGGCCCCGTCCGCTTGGAACCCCACTGGAACGGGTGGTCGTACATGCTCTCGGCGGCGAGGCTGTAGTGACCGTAGCGCTCGACCTCGTCGCGCAACGGCCGGATCTGCTGGCTGTGGCAGACGTAGCAGCCTTCGCGGATGTAGATGTTGCGACCCATCAGCTCCAGCGGGCTGTAGGGACGCACGCCGCCAACCCGTTCGATCGTGGTCTCAACGGTAAACAGCGGCACGATCTCGACGATGCCGCCGATGGTGACAGTCAACAGGGTGAGCGTGAGCAGCAGGATGCTGTTGCGTTCGATGACAGCATGACGGAAGGCCATCGTCGCCCCCTATTGCGCGGGTTGGGCGACGAGCTGCGCGACCGACTCCGTCGACGTCGCGGTACGCCACAAGTTGTAGACCATCAGCAGCGCGCCAATCAGGAAGAACAGGCCACCCAGTGCGCGGATGAGATAATAGGGACGCATCGCCTCCACGGTCTCAATGAACGAGTACTGTAGGAAGCCGAGCTGGTCGTAGGCGCGCCACATCAGCCCCTGCATGATGCCGCTGACCCACATGGCGGTGATGTAGAGGACGATACCGATGGTCGCGGTCCAGAAATGCCACGACACCAGCCGCGTCGACCACAGGCTCTCGCGACGCCACAGCACCGGCACCAGGAAGTAGAGCGCACCGAACGTGATCAGCGCGTTCCAACCCAGTGCGCCGGAATGTACATGCCCGATGGTCCAGTCCGTGTAGTGGCTCAGCGCGTTCACGGCCTTGATCGACATCATCGGCCCCTCGAAGGTCGACATGCCGTAGAAGCCGACGGCGGTGACGGTGAAGCGCAGCGATGGGTCGGTGCGCAGCTTGTCCCAGGCGCCCGACAACGTCATTACGCCGTTGATCATGCCTCCCCAGGACGGCATCCACAGCATCACCGAAAACACCATGCCCAAGGTCTGCGCCCAATCGGGCAGCGCCGTGTAGTGCAGGTGATGCGGACCGGCCCAGATGTAGAGGAAGATCAACGACCAGAAATGGATGATCGACAGTCGATAGGAGTAGATCGGCCGGCCCGCCGCCTTGGGGATGAAGTAGTACATCATGCCCAGAAAGCCCGCGGTCAGGAAGAAGCCGACGGCATTGTGGCCGTACCACCACTGCGTCATGGCGTCCTGAACGCCGGCGAACAGCGCGTAGCTCTTGGTGCCAGTGAACGAAACCGGCATCGACAGGTTGTTGACGATGTGCAGCATCGCCACCGTGACAATGAACGACAGATAGAACCAGTTGGCGACGTAGATGTGCGGTTCGCGCCGCTTGATCAGCGTACCGACAAACGCCACCAGATAGACGACCCACACCACCGTCAGGAACAGGTCGACGTACCATTCCGGCTCGGCGTACTCCTTGCTCTGCGTGACGCCCAGCATGTAGCCCGAGGCCGCCATCACGATGAAGAACTGGTAACCCCAGAAGATGAACCAGGCGACAGGCGCCCCACCAAACAACCGGGCGCGGCAGGTCCGTTGCACTACGTGAAACGAGGTGCCGAGCATCGCATTGCCGCCAAAGGCGAAGATGGCGGCCGAGGTGTGCACCGGTCGCAGACGACCGAATGTGGTCCATTCCAAACCGAGGTTTAGCGCCGGGAAGGCCAGTTGCAGCGCGATGAAGACACCGGCGGTGAACGCCACCACCCCCCAGAAACAGATCGCGATGACGAAGGCGCGCGTGACGTCCTCAACATACGTTTCCTCAGCCCGGACCGGATTAGCGGCAACGGACGGTGCGACGGCGGCCAATGACATGATCTCCCCACTCGCCGTTTCTTGCTCAGCAGTCCTGTTAACCCGCGCCTCCCCCGATGCCCTTGATCTTGATCAAGGCCGTGGCGGCACCTGCGCATGACAGTACAAAGGGTTTGATGCCCGTCGTTCCGCCGTCCATTCGACTGACGATCCGCCAGGGGGAGCACGAATATGTCGCACACCGCCGACACGGAGCAGAACGAGGAGCCACCGACCCTATCGGTCGATGACAAGTTGCCGCTCGACCGCCCATGGAGTTGGCTTGAAAGGGGTTGGCGCGATTTCACGCGGACGCCCGAAATCGGCCTGTTCTATGGCTGCGGCCTGGTGGCCGCCAGCTGGGCGATGACGTTGGCTCTAGCAGTGGCCGGCGAGTTCCACTTGCTGTTGCCGTTCACCGGCGGGTTTTTCATCGTCGCGCCGCTGCTGGTGGCCGGGCTTTACGACACGAGCCGACGTCTCGAGGCGGGCGAACGACCGAGGCTGAGCACCGCCCTGATGGCTTGGCGCGCGCCACGCCAATTGGCCCTGATGGGTGTCGTGCTGCTGCTGATCCACCTGGTCTGGATCCGCGTGGCGCTGCTGCTCTATCCACTGTTCTTTTACGGTCGTGGCCATAGCGCCGAAACATTCCTGCCGGAACTGTTCGGTACGCCCGCCGGGCTGGCGTTATTGGCGACGGGCAGCGTGATCGGCGGCGTCTTTGCGATTGTCGCATTCAGCATTTCAGCTGTGTCGATCCCCATGCTGATCGACAAGGACGTGTCGGTGATCGAGGCCGTGATCGCCAGCGTCGACCTGGTGCGCAACCATCCCCGGACGATGTTGTTCTGGGGTCTGCTGATCGTCGTCCTGACGACGATTGGCATGACCACACTATTCATCGGCCTTGGCATCATCGCGCCGGTCATCGCGCACGCCACCTGGCATGCCTACAGGGACACGATCGGCGGCGGCGAGGCGCCGCTAACCGACATGGGCGAGCCAAACACCCAGAACCAGTAGGTTGAGCGCCGCCATTGGTGACGCCCACCGGCCGAGGCGCTGGCGCAGACTTCGGCCGGCCGTTGCGCCCAACACCCCGAGCACCCCTAGGGGCATCCAAGTTCCGATCGCGAAGCTCGCCATCGCGACGGCGCCACCCCAAGCGGTGCCGGCCCCCGCCGACACGGCCAGTGCGGCATAGATCATTCCGCACGGCAGGAATCCCAGCGCCGCGCCAAGCGCGAGGTCGCCGGCTCGCCCTGGCAGCAGCGCGGCCTGGCCGGCCCAGCGCTGAACGGCTGACTGCCACCAACGCGGTGGCGACATTCGGGCGGTCAGTCGCAGGATCGGCAAGAGCAACAGGAGGATGGCCGCGCCGATCGCCAGCGTGCGCAGCCAGCCAAACCCGATCAACATCGCCACGCCTTCGCCAGCAACGCCGACTACTGCGCCAAACACACCGTACGTCAGCGCACGGCCGGCGTGATAGGCAGGCAAGGCACCGATCTTCAGGCGCTGCCAAACGCCAAACGTGCCTGTCGGTACGCCGGCGCCGGCGCGCGCCGCCCTCACCAAGACAAACGGTCCGCACATGGCCGCACAATGCGTCAGCCCCGACAACACTCCGGTCAGCAGCAGCGCCAGGGGAAGCGCGGCAAACTCCATGCCGCTTGGCAGCGCGTTGGCCAGCGAGCTGAGGTAAAGTCCGCCTCCGTGATCGTGGTGCATGGCGGCAGCTCAACCGCGGGCCGCCAGCCGGCGCAACATCGTTTCCGACACCACGCGCACGACATTAATACTGTCAAGTTCGATGGCACCGGTCTTGCGCAGCTGGGTCATGGTTCGGCTGACCGTCTCCAAGGTCAGGCCGAGATAGTCGCCGATCTCGCCGCGGCTCATCGGCAGTGCAATCGGGCTGCCCGGCCGACCGCGCGCCACCGACTTCTCGGACAGGCTCAGCAGGAAGCTGGCGAGGCGTTCGCTCGCGGTCTTGCGGCCCAGCACCAACATCTGGGCCTGCGCCGCCGCTAGTTCGGTTGAAGCGATCTGCAGCAGGCGGCGCTCGACCTGCGGATGCTCGACCAAATACCGCTCAAAGCGATCGCGGGGAAAGCGGCAGGCCTCGACCGGCGTCAGCGCCTCCGCCGTATAGGCGCAGGTGTCGCCGTGTGCCAGGCCGACGAAGTCGCCGTCGGACAGGAAGCCCGTAATCTGCCGGCGGCCGTCGGCGAGAGTCTTGAACAGGCTGACCGTGCCGCTGGTGATATTGAAGACGTATTGGGCTGCGTCACCCTCTTCAAACAGTTCCTGCCGCGGCTCAACGCGCACTCGCGTCGTCATGCTAAAAAAGTGCGGCAACTCGGCCTCAGGCACCGGCGCGCAAACCGAAAGGTGTCGGGCGGCGCAGGTGTCGCATGGCACCGCGCCCCCGGCAGCGTGTTTGGTGGCCGTTGATACTCCGCCAGCCAACGGACTACTTGGCCCGCGCATGGTCGCTCCGCTCAAACGCTCCCGACGCCCTCGCACCATTGGCGGGTATGCGCCTTGGCGCTTTGACATAGGTCATGGTGAGACGCAGCGATGCGCCGCAGGTTTCTGGGCGACCGGAAGGGTGTGCAGGAGACCGACTTTGACGACTGCTTTCGACCCTCGACTGGTGCAACGCTACATCAGATAGAATCCTGTTGCCGACGTCCAGCAGTGGAGACTCTTTTGACCTTGAAGACTGTTCGCCTGGAGATGGCGCGCAACCCAAGGCATCCCGAGGGTGACGGCGCCTGTGGCTATGAGATCAAGGTGCCACTGGACCCCGACGGTCACATCGACATCGCAGCGTTCAAGCGAGACCGGAAAGGTTGTACCGTTCGTCGCTTCTGGCGCAACGAGGACGACAAAGTCGGCGAGCTGCACCACACCCGTCACGGCGCGTGGGCATTCTCGTACGAGCCCGGCGAGGAGGATGACGAACCCCTGTTCCGGCTCGACTCCCACGTCTTGCGCCAGGGCGAGTACGTCACCGTCCGCGAGCACAACGGCGAGGCAGTGACATTCCGAGTGACCCGCATCAGCTGATCGGCCACCTGCAAGTCGCGCGCGAGTTCCAGGGGTCGACCCGGCGAACCGTTGATGCGCGACACCAGAGTGATCGGCGCAATGTCGCCTAGAAGAGGCCGAAAGTAGAGGGCCTCAGCGTTTCGACCGCGATTACAGCGTCGACGACAGGCCGCCTCGATCACTCGGCCGCCCACGCACCGCGGTACGCCGTCATGATGCATCAACGCTTGATTTGAGGCCGATCGGTGCGGGCGCAAGATTGACGATTCTCGTGAACAGCGCGCGGAAGTCCTCGCCGCTGGCGCTGATGCCGCGCAATGGATCACGGTTACCGGCGAACGCAGCCTCCATTTCAGCCCAGTCCGCGGCATCGAAATGCTTCTCAGCGAGACGAAGGACGACGTCTTCCTCGATCCGCATATGCTTCCAGTGAAATGCCGCATAACTCGCGACCGAGTCCCGGAACGCCGTCAGGCCGGTCTGGCGCTGAACGCCGTCCGCTCGCGAGCCGGCGGGGCGAGAATCTCCTCCCTCGACGCAGGTGCGGTACGCGGCGAGCG
>DATFGV010000550.1:0-4761 GCA_035249115.1 Vineibacter sp. | reverse complement strand
TCGAGGTGGAGATCGGCCCCACGAACGATCCCGTCGCGCTGACCGATGTGAACGGCAACCAGTGGAACGGGATGCCCATGGAGACCGCCCAGGCGGACTACGACGCCATTTGCATGGCGACCGGGCTCGGGATCACCGTGGTCGAGGCCGCCGGCAACGGCAACGAGAACTTCGACCTGCCGATCTTCAACAACACCGGCCTGCAGAAGGACAGCGGCGCCATCATCGTCGGCGCCGGTATTCCGCCGTCGAACGCCTTCGATTTCGACGGCAGCGGCGGCTTCGGCGCCGCCTACCAGAACATCGGCGTGCCGCGCTCGCGCATCTGGTTCTCCAACTACGGCAAGATCGTCAACGTGCAGGGCTGGGGCTTCCACGTCACAACCCTGGCGTACGGGGACTTGCAGGGCGATGCCTCGGAGAATAAGTGGTATACGCTGCGGTTCTCCGGCACCTCGAGCGCCTCGCCGATCGTGACCGGCGCTGCGGCGTGCATCCAGGGACGTTCCAAGGCCAAGAACGGCGGGCCGCTGCCGCCGGCCCAGGTGCGCAAGATCCTGATGACGAGCGGCACGCCGCAGGAGCCGGGACCGGGCGTCCCGCTGACCCAGCGCATCGGCCCGCTGCCCAACCTGCACCGGGCGATGGGCATGGTGTGATCGCCGCCGCGGTCGACCGCGGGCGGCGGGGAATGGAGGGAACATGTTTCCAGCCGTGCCGCCGCCCAAGGGACTGACGGGCAGGAGCATCGACTGCAAGCTGAAGCCGGGCTGGCGCTTCGACGAGCACCGTGGGGTTTTCGTCAGCGCCGCCGGCGAGACCTTCACGCCCTCTTCGCTGCCGAAGAAGGCACGCATCGTCCACAAGGTGCCGAGCCTGGCGCGCGCTGCGCCCAAGGCGCTGTCCGCCGCCGAGCGCGATCTCGGCCGCTACCTGCAGGTGATCCTGCCGGCCGCCGGTGGCGCGGCCGACATGGCGGCGTCGGTGCAATCATGGCCGGCGATCGAGGAAGCGCACCCGACGCCGGAGATCAGCTTGCCGCTGGTCGCCCCGGCGCGCCGACCGGCGAAACGTGCCGGCCGGAAGCGATAGACCACGTTTCGGTCGGTTGACACCTGGGAGCGCGGGCCTCCGGCCCGCTCATGAGCGGGCGAGACGCCCGCGTTCCCAGGTCGGCCGACTGCGTCTTGGTCGTGGTTGCGCCTGGCGTCAGCGCGTCGCAGCGGCGGTGAAGCCGGGGCGCGGGATCAGGCCCATCAGGGTCTGGGTGACGCCGCCGTCGACGATCACTTCCTCGCCGCTCACATAAGCGGCCCGCTCGCTCGACAGCCAGACGACGGCGTCGGCAATGTCCTGCGGTCCGCCGACCCGTCCCACCGGCACCAGCTCGGCTCGGCGCTGCGCCGTCTCGTTGTGCTGGTAGAACGCCTCCGACATGGGCGTGCGGATCAGCCCGGGGCTCACCACGTTGCTGCGCACGCCCAACGGCCCCCATTCGGCCGCCAGCTGGCGCGACAGCATGGCGACGCCGGCCTTGGTGACGCTATAGGCGCCGCTCCACGGCTGCGGATTGGTGGCGGCGATCGAGGCGATGTGCACCAGCGCGCCCTTCTTGCGCTCCAGCATGGCGCGGCCGAAGGCCTGGGCGCAGATGAAATAGCCGGTGAGGTTGACCGCGATGTTGGCGTTCCACGCCTCCAATGTCAGGTTGGCCAGCGCCCCGGGATTGAGCAGGCCGGCGTTGTTGGCCAGCACGTCGGCCGGTCCCAGCGCCGATGTCACGCGGGCGCAGGCGTCGGCGACGCTGGCCGGGTCGGACGTATCGCAGCCGACGGCAACGGCCTTGGCGCCTTTGGCCGTCAGCGCCTTGGCGTTGGCGGCACAGGTCTCGGCGTTGCGGTCGAGCAGCGCCACCGAGGCGCCGGCCGCCGCGAACGTGGCCGCGATGGCGCCGCCGATGCCGCCACCGCCGCCGGTGACGACGCAGACCTTGCCCGCAAGACCCAGCCAGTCCTGTCCCGCTTGTCCGTTCGCCATGGCGCGCCTCTCCCGACGTTCCGCCGCAGCACATCATCGTCCTGCCACGAACTCAAGGGACGAACGAGGCGGGCAGCTGAAGCGATTCTGCTGTAGATATAGACCCGCGAAGCGAACTCGACCGGCGAGAAGGCGCGGCTATGGCAATCTTGACTATTGGCATGCCATGTTCGCTATGCGGGGAACGGATTGAAGAACGCGATCCGGTCGCGATGTTTCCTGCCTTCATCAGCAACGAACTTGATCCCTGTTATCAGTTTTCGGACGGGGCATTCCATGAAGCGTGTTTTCGCGCGCATGCGCATGCTGCCGACATGCTTCGCCTCGTCGAGACCCTTTTCTCAAAATCGGGGCCTGGAAAGAGACAGTGTGCGGTATGTCGGAATGAGATTCTCCACTACACGGAATATGTTTCGACCGAATACCTGTCCGGCCGCGACGGTGACCCGCTGCATACCTTCAACTACTTTCATTTCCATAGGGCATGCTTGGCGAACTGGGAAAGTCGGCAGAGGTTTATTGATGTTGCCCGCGCCGCAATTGCGTCAGGCTCCTGGAAGGGACCTTCGCTCGCTTGGTTGATAGATCAAATGGAGGCGCATCAGCACCAGTAAGTGCTGTGCCTAGCAGTCTCTCGGACGCGCCGACGTCGTTGTGTAGCGCGTCCGCGTCAGCGCCTGCCTCGGGTCAGGCCGGCACGCGGTGCACTGATCGCGCCGCCGCCGCTACTGGTTCATCGCCGAGAAGAAGTCGGCGTTGTTCTTGCTGGTGCGCAGCTTGTCGAGCAGGAACTCAATGGCGTCGACCGGGCCCATCGGCATCAGGATGCGGCGCAGCACCCACATCTTGCTCAAGGTGCCGCGGTCGACCAGCAGCTCCTCCTTGCGGGTGCCGGACTTGGTGATGTCGATCGCCGGGAAGGTGCGCTTGTCGGACACCTTGCGGTCGAGGATGATTTCGCTGTTACCGGTGCCCTTGAACTCTTCGAAGATCACCTCGTCCATGCGACTGCCGGTATCGATCAGCGCGGTCGAGATGATGGTCAGGCTGCCGCCCTCCTCGATATTGCGGGCGGCGCCGAAGAAGCGCTTGGGCCGCTGCAGGGCGTTGGCGTCGACGCCGCCGGTCAGCACCTTGCCCGAGCTGGGCACGACAGTGTTGTAGGCGCGGCCCAGCCGGGTGATCGAGTCGAGCAGGATGACTACGTCCTTCTTGTGCTCGACCAGGCGCTTGGCCTTCTCGATCACCATCTCGGCGACCTGCACATGGCGTGACGCCGGCTCGTCGAAGGTCGAGGAGACCACCTCGCCCTTCACCGTGCGCTGCATGTCGGTGACTTCCTCCGGCCGCTCGTCGATCAGCAGCACCATCAGGTAGCACTCGGGGTTGTTCTGGGCGACCGCGTGCGCGATGTTCTGCAGGATCATGGTCTTGCCGGTGCGCGGCGGCGACACGATCAGCGCCCGCTGGCCCTTGCCGATCGGCGCGATCAGGTCGATGACGCGGGTGCTGATGTCGATCTGCTGCGCCGGCGCCTGCTTCTTGGCCGCCGTCAGGGTGCCCTTGGTGCGGGCGGAGCTGACCCGCCCCGCCGTCGACACGCGGGCCGACCCGGCCTCCTCGGCCAGGGCGGCAGCCGAGACGAAGCCGGCGCCTTCCATCTCCAGGTTCAGCTTTTCGTCGGGGTAGAGCGGCGTGAGGTTGTCGAAGTTGATGCGGTGGCGCACCGCCTCGGGGTCCTCGAAATTGACCAGATTGATCTTGGTCAGGGCGAAATACCTTTCGCCGTCCTTGGGGGCCCGGATCTCGCCCTCGACCGTGTCACCGGTGCGCAACCCGTGGCGGCGGATCTGGGCGGGGCTGACATAAATGTCGTCCGGCCCGGCCAGGTAGTTCGATTCGATCGAGCGCAGGAAGCCGAAGCCGTCGGACAGCACCTCGACCACGCCCGATCCGTAGATCGCCTGGTCGGTGTCGGCCATGCGCTTGAGGATGGCGAACATCAGCTCCTGGCGACGCATGGTCGAGGCGCTTTCGATCTGCAGCTCCTCGGCGGCCGCCAGCAGTTCGGGTGGGGTTTTCTTCTTGAGGTCGTTGAGATTCATGGCGTGGGTCTGGATGGGAAGCGGCGTGGGCGAGCTGCCACAGGCCTTGGGAGACTCGGCCCGTTGGGCCGAATTCTTGAGCGACGTCAGGAGGTTAGCCGCGTACGTCGGCCGTCTGGCGACGGCTTACCGGAGGTATGTGACGCAGCGGAGTCTGGCGCGACCCGGTGCTGCGCCGCCCAATGGGGCACCCCGGTATCTACGCCCTAGATAGCGACGGGGTGGCGGAATGTCAAAGGGTGTCGGCGCGCGAATTTGATGACCTTAGGCGTCGCCACATGGCAGCCGCGCGGCTGCCTGTCTCGCCGTCGCAGATGTGGCTCAAGATACTGTTCGGCAACAAGAGGAGACGGGCCATGGAATTCGCCAGCAAGGTCGCCTTGATCACCGGTGGCGGCAACGGCATCGGCCGGGCCGCGGCGATGGGTTTCGCGGCGCGCGGCGCAAAGGTGGTGGTGGTTGACCGCGACGCCGCTGGTGGCGAAGGCACGGCGGGCGCCATCCGCCAGCAAGGCGGCGACGCGCGGTTCGTCAGCGCCGACGTCACCAAGTCGGCCGACGTGCAGGCCTATGTCAAAGCGACGCTCGATGCCTATGGCCGCATCGACTGCTTCTTCAA
>DATFGV010000549.1:0-6014 GCA_035249115.1 Vineibacter sp. | reverse complement strand
AAGCGGCCACTGTGCAGCAGATCCATGGCGTCAATCACCAGCGCGATGTCGGAGGCATTCTTGCCCGTCGTATAGGCGAACTGCTGGTGCGGAATGATCGCGTGCTTGGAAAGGATGTCGGCCCATGCCTTGAGGCGCGTGCCGGAGAAATCGCCATAGATGCGCCGCACGCTCGCCTCGCCCAGCGCGGCGACTTCCTCGAACAGCCCGTCGGCGATGCGTGGTGAGGTGTTGTCGGCATCGATCAGCACCGCCATCCGCGGTGCGCGCGCGTCGTTCGCCATGGGCAGTTCCTGTTCCGCCGAACCCGATCAGAGGGCCATACTAAGTCGAGCGTCCGGCTTTGCGAGTCCTGCTTGTCCATGCGGTCGATCCCGCCCTTCCCGGCGCGGCGGACCGATCGGACCGCGAGTCCTTCCGCCCGCCTTGCGACCGGCGGCAGTGTCGGGATCTCAGGCCCGCGGCCCGGTGATTGACTTATCGCCACATGCCTTCATGGTGGGGCTTGTCGAACCATGGAGCGGCCAGTGTCAATGGCCGCCGGGACCGGACAACTCGGCCGCACGACGCGCCAGCCGGAGCCGCACGATGTCGCAGGAGTTTCTGGCCCTGATCGTCGTCGGATTCCTGGCGCAGCTGGTCGACGGCGCGCTTGGCATGGCCTTTGGCCTGCTCTCGACCACGGCGCTGCTGGTGCTGGGCATCCCGCCGGCGCACGCCAGCGCCGCCGTCCACACCGCCGAGGTGGTGACCACCGCCGCATCCGGCCTGTCGCATCTGGTGTACCGCAACATTGATCGGCGGCTGCTGCTGACGCTGGCGGTGCCGGGCGTGCTGGGCGGCGTGTTGGGCGCCTTTGTCCTGTCAAACATTGACGGCAAGGCGATCCGTCCGTTCATCGCCGCCTATATGCTGATCATGGGCCTGTTCATCCTGATGAAGGCATCGCGGCTGGTGCCGGCCAGCGAGGACGCCAAGACGACTTATGCCGCGCCGCTCGGCCTGGTCGGCGGTTTCCTGGACGCGATCGGCGGTGGCGGCTGGGGAGCGATGGTCACGTCAACCCTGATCGGCTCGGGTCACGCGCCGCGCAAGGTGATCGGCTCGGTCAATGCCGCCGAGTTCTTCATCACCGTGGCCGTGGCGACCACCTTCTTCATCGAGCTGGCCGCCACACATCTCGCGCACATCGCGGCGCTGATCATCGGCGGGCTGCTCGCGGCGCCGTTCAGCGGCTACATCGTGCGCTACGCGCGACCGCGCCTGCTGATGCTGGCGGTCGGCGTCCTGGTCAGCGCCCTGGCCGTCCTGCAACTGGTCAGATCGCTGGGATGAGGCGCGCGGCGGTGCTCTCGAGCGACGCGATGTCGTCTACGGAACCTGTACCGTGGCGCTGAGACCGATCCTGAGATTTCCCGATGCGCGCCTGCGGCTGGCTGCGGCGCAGGTCGACCGTTTCGACGACGGTCTGCGCATACTCGTGGCCGACCTGCTCGAGACGATGCGCGCCGCACCCGGCATTGGCATCACCGCGGCGCATATCGGCGTGTCGCAACGCGTCGTCGTCCTGGAGCTCGACCGCGCCGGCCCGGTCAGGGTTTACGTCAACCCGGAAATCGTCTGGTCCTCGTCCGACACGGTATCCCATCCAGAGGGTAGCGTATCGATGCCGGGTGTAACCGACGCGGTCGAGCGGCCGGCGCGGATCCGTGTGCGCTACCGGGACCTCGACGGAGCATCGCACGAGGACGAGGCCGACGGCCTGCTTGCGGTCTGCCTGCAGCACGAGATCGACCAGCTCGACGGCATGTTCTGGCTGCAACGACTGTCGCGGCTGAGGCGCGACCGCCTTGTGCGCCGCTTCGAGAAGATGGCGCGCACCGCCACCACGCCGACCTGAACGGCATCGCCGCCGGCCGCGACGCCGCTGCATTGCCGCCTTGCTGCGCCGTAGACCTCGATCGGTCCATCGCGGCGCTACAGTGTCCGGCAGGCAACGGACAGGAGACATCACGGTGATCAAGCGCACGCAGCGTATCGCCATGCGCGACCTCGAGGGCATGTCGGCGGAAGACCGCGAGACCGTCGAGAAGAACGCCATGAACGGTCGCATCTTCAACATCTTCAAGGTGCTGGCCAACCACCCCAAGCTGGTCAAGCGGTGGACGCCGTTTGCGGGCCACATCCTCGGCAAGCAGACCCTGCCGTTCCGCGATCGCGAGCTGCTGATCCTGCGCATCGGCTGGCTGAACCAGGCCGAGTACGAGTTCGCGCAGCACGAGTTGATCGCCAAGCGCGGTGGGCTGTCCGAGCACGACATCGAGCGCATCAAGCAGGGACCGAAAGGCGGCTGGAACGAGCACGACGCGGCGCTGATGCAGGCGGCCGACGATCTCTACGAGCACTCGGTGGTTTCCGACGCGACCTGGGCGACGTTATCCAAGAAGTACTCGACCGAGCAGATGATCGACCTGGTGTTCACCATCGGCCAGTACAACATGGTGTCCTGGGCGCTGAACAGCTTCGGCGTGCCGCTCGACGACTTCCTGCCCGGTGCCAAGAAGTAGCGCCGGCGCCGAAGCGCTTCACTTCCTCTCCCCCGCGGGGAGAGGTCGATAAGCCTCCGAGTCGATCGGCGCGCGATTCAGCGTACGTGACCGGCGGCTCGCAGGTCGGCGATCGCGTCGCTGGCATAGCCCAGTTCGCACAGCACCTCGTCGGTGTGCTCGCCCAGCCGTGGCGCCCGGCGCCACAGCCGCGACGGCGTGGCGCTGAAGCCGGCCATGAAACCGAGATGCCGCATGGTGCCGAAGTCGGGATCCTCGACGTCGAAATAGGCGCTGTTGTGCCTGACCTGCGGGTCGGCCAGGAAGCCCTCGACGTCGTTGACCGGCGCGAAGGGCACTTCATGTCGCCGCGCCCGGGCCAGGAACTCAGCGGTCGTCAGGGCCGCGATCGGGCCGCTCAAGGCGGCGACGAGGTCTTCGATGTTCTCGACCCGGCCCACCGGGCTGGCGAAGCGCGGATCGGCCGCCACCTCGGGCAGCTCGAGCGCGGCGCAGACGCCGCGGAACTGGTTGTCCTGCAGCACAAGGCCGATGACATGTCCATTGCGCGTCTTGAAGGTGCGGTAGACGTCGCGCGGCATCGTGACCGGCACATCCGGGTTCTGGAACGCGTGGCCGGCCATGAACTCCGGCAGGATGAAGGCGGCCCAGGCGTCGAGCATCGGCACGTTGATCTTCTGGCCAGCGCCGCCATTGACGTGGCGGTGGTTCAGCGCCGCCAGGATCGCCAGCGCCGCCGACATGGCGGTGATCTTGTCGACCACGGGATTGCGCATCGCCGAGGGTGGTCCGCCGGCGCCTTGCATCGGCATGAATCCGACCAGGCCCTGGATCACCGGATCGTAGGCCGGCTGGTCGGCGTACGGTCCGTCGTCACCGAAGCCGTTGACCGACACGTAGATCAGGCCGGCATTGGCCGGCCTCAACTTCGCCTCGTCCAGCCCCAGCCGGTACGCGACGCCGGGGCGGAAATTCTCGATCACCACGTCGGCGCGCGCCGCCAGGCGCTGCGCGATCGCCTGACCCTGAGGCGCCTTCAGATCGACAGCGACCCCGCGCTTGTTGCGGTTGTACTGCGCGAAATAGCCGGAGTAGCCGCGATAGACTGGCGGCATCGTGCGCGTCATGTCGCCGCCGACGGCTTCGAGTTTGACGACGTCGGCGCCAAAATCACCCAGTATGCGCCCGCACAGCGGCCCCGACACGATGGTCGACAGATCGAGCACGCGCAGACCAGCGCACGGCCCGGTGCCGCCGGCGGGGCGCACCGCCCCGGTCATCGTCCATTTCCCGACATGCCCGCCCTCCTGCCGCGCCATTGGCCCGAGTCGCGCCGGACCGTGCGGCAAGAGGATAGCGGCGCGCCTGTCGGCCGCAAGGAAATTCTAACAGTTGTTAGGTATTTCTAGCGGACGCCGCGGCGTCAGGAGGATCGGCCCGGCGCCTTGGCAACGCCGCCGACCAGAATGCGCATCAGCTCGTCGGCGATGTCGTCCAGCGTCATGCGGCCCTTCGGGTCGTACCACTCGGCGACCCAGGTCAGCGCGCCCATGCTCAGCATGCGCGTCACCGACAGATCGAATCCCGGACGCAGCAGGCCACCGCGTTGCGCCTCGCGCAGCAGGCCGGCGAAGATCGCCGCGTAGTCGCGCTCCTGCTTCATGTGATGGTCGCGCAGACGTTTGGGCAGCTGCCGGATGACGGCGAGGCGGGCAGAGAAATGTTGCTCCGTGGTATAGCGCAGATGGGCCCGCAACGCGGCGTGCAGTCGTTCCAGTGGTGACGAGCCCGGGCCGGCGGCGGCGATCGCCGCCTGCACCGCCTCGGTGGCGCGGTCGATGCCGTCGGCCAGCACGGCGCGGAGGATCTCGTCGCGGGAGTCGAAATGGTAGTAGATGCTGCCCGCCTTCATGCGCGCCGCCGTGGCGATGTCGCGCAGGGTCAGGCGGCTGGTGCCGTACTCGTGCAGCAGGCGCCGCGCCACTTCGACCAGGCGCGCCTTGGTGCGAACAGCCTTGGTGACTTTGCCGTTGTCTGGTCTGACCAGTTGTTGCATCGGTCGCTGGACTCTCGCGCTGCAGCCCGGACCGCGACCTTGCGGCCCGACCGGTCGGCGCTTTGTAGGCGCCGCGTTACGCGGGGTCCAGCCCGAGAAAGCGCCGCGCCGCGCCCGACCACAGCGTCTGGCCCTGTGGCACGTCACCGGCGACGCCGCCGATGAAAGCCACAGGGTCGCGCTCCTCGATGAGATAGGGATAGTCGGTGCCGGCGAAGATCTGGCCGGGCGCGACATGGGTCGCCAGGTGCGCCAGATAGGCCTTTTCGTAGACCAGGCTGTCGTAGAAGAAGCGCGCGGCGTAGTGCTTCGGCGGTTGCGCCACCTTGCCGTCGAAGCCCTTGCTGGCATGCCAGCCGTGCTGCATGCGGTGCAGGATCGGTCCGAACGCGCCGCCGCCGTGGCTGAAGCCGAGGCGCAGCCGCGGGAAGCGCTCCGGCACGCCGTCCATGATCAGGCTGGCGATGCACAGCGCGGTGTCGACCGGAAAGGCGGCGAACGGCACGAGGTTCGGCATCTTCGCCAGATGCTGCGCCTGCAGCGGATGCAGCGCGTGCACGAACACCGCCATGCCGAGCTCCTCGGCGGCGGCGAAGAACGGATCGAAATGCCTGTCGCCGAGATAGCGGCCGTTGATGTTGCTGCCGATTTCGACGCCTTGCAGCCCGAAGCGCTCCTTGGCCAGGCGCAGCTCTTCGGCGGCGCGGACCGGATCCTGCAGCGGCACCGAGCCCAGCCCGTGGAAGCGGTCCGGCCGGCTGGCGACCATTTCGGCGATCGCGCCGTTGACGTAGCGCGCGAACTCGGTCGCCGGCCCCAGGTCAAGCCAGTAGGACAGCAGCTCCGGCATCGGCGACAGCGCCTGCGCCGCCACCCCATCGCGATCCATGTCGGCGATGCGGCGCTTCGTGTCCCACGACCGCTCGTCGATCTCGCGGAACGGCCGGCTGCCCATCAGAACGGTCGCCGATGTCGGGCTGTGGCACTGCAGGCAGGGCCACTTGTCGATCTGCCCGCCGGTCGGATCGGCCGGCAGCGTGCGCGGCACGATGTGCGAATGCACGTCGATCAGGCCGGATGCGCTCATGTGTCGTCCGCCACCCCGTCGATCGCACGCACGCTCGTCATCAGATGATGATCGACAGCCGGCCGGGATAGAGCATGTCCATGTCCAGCGTCGAGCGCTTGGCCTTGATCTTCCACGGGCTGGCGGCGCAGTCGATGCGATAGAAATGCTGGCCGAAGTAGGTGTCGACCACGCCGCGCTTGGCGCGGTAGGTCACGAAGTTGCAGCTGACGTCGGCCACGCCGTCGCTCACCCCGGTGACGCGCACGTTGGAGATCATGTGGCGCTGCTGCGAGCGCGGGAACTCCGAGTGCGCCTCCTTCTT
>DATFGV010000548.1:0-10448 GCA_035249115.1 Vineibacter sp. | reverse complement strand
TTGATCAGCCCACCTTGTACTGCTGCAGCACCTTGCGGTCGATTTCGATGCCCAGCCCAGGGCCGTCGGGCACCTTGACGATGCCGCCCTTCTGCTCGATCGGCGTTTTTGCGAGGTGATCGCGCAGCGGGTTGGGCGTCTGCTCGAACTCCAGCATCGGCGGCATCGGCCGCAGCGCCGGCGGCTGGTCGGGCAGCGCTGCGAGGAACTGCACGGTGGCCGCCAGGCCGATCGCCGAGCCCCAGGCGTGCGGCACGCACTCGACGCCGAACGCCGACGCCAGGGTCGCGATCTTGCGGCACTCCGAAAACCCGCCGGCCGCGCACAGATCGGGCTGCACGATGTCCATCGCCTTGCGCGCGATGATGTCGCGGAAGCCCCAGCGCGTGAAATCGTTCTCGCCGCCGGCCACCGCCATGTCGAGCGCGCGCGTGACCTCGACATAGCCGTCGTGATCCTCGGGGCTGATCGGCTCCTCGAACCACATGATGTCGTGCGCCTCGAGCATGCGGCCGAGTCGAATCGCGTTTGGCACCGAGAAGCAGTGGTTGGCATCGACCGCCAGCTTGATGTCGGGACCGATCGCCTGGCGCACCGCCGCAACACGTGCCGCGTCGAGCTTCAGATCGCCCAGGCCGATCTTCATCTTGATGGCGCAAAATCCCTGCTCGGCGAACGCGACCGCCTCCTCCACCGCCTCTTCGATGAGGCGGTTCATGTCGATGAAGTACAAGCCGGTGGCGTACGGCACGACTTCGGTGCGGTAGGCGCCGCCGATCAGCTTGTGGATCGGCTTGCCGGCGGCGCGGCCGATAACGTCCCACAGCGCGATGTCGATGCCGGAGATCGCCGAGATGGTCATGCCGGTGAGGCCGTAGTCCTTGATGCGGTTGTAGAGGTCCTCCCACACCACCTCGACGTCGAACGGATCACGGCCGACGACGCGCGGCTTGAGCTGCGTGTCGATCACGGCCTTGGCCACCGCCGCCGGGCCGTAGCACTCGCCGAAGCCGGTGACGCCCGCGTCGGTCGCGATCTCGACCACGCACGAGCTGCGCGTGCCGTACAGCCAGCCGCGCGCCGAGGTGAACGGCCGATCCACCTTGCTCTGCAGGATGTGGCAGGTGACGTCGGTCACTTTCATCGGTCGCGGTCCTATGCTCTCAAGGGAACCACAGAGCACACAGAGGTCGCCGAAGAAGAACTTCCTCCCCGGCGAAGCTGGGGAAGTGGCCGAAGGCCGGAGGGGAGCCACCGTGGTGTCTCGTGTTGAGAGACCAAGACGGGTCCCCTCCGCCCCCTTCGGGGGCACCTCCCCAACTTTCGTTGGGGAGGATGTCTTCTCTGGTCTTGCCTCTGTGTCTCTGTGCCTCTGTGGTTATCTTTCTCTTCATGCCGAGACTGCCACGCAGCCTGCCGCGTCATCAAACGCGGACCGCCGCGCAGCTTCCATGCGCCCGGCACATGCGCCGGCCGGTCGCCGGTGGTAAGGCTTCGGCTAGAGTTGCCGCCAATGCTGGAGGGGGCGCCATGAAAATCACCGACGTCACGCTCACGCTGTTCGCCTGGGACAACATCCCGGCCACGACCTACGGCCCGCACAGCGGCCGCTTCGCCGGTTCCAGCCAGCTCGGCCTGCTGCGGCTGGTCACCGACCAGGGAATCGAGGGCCACGCCTTCCTCGGTTCGGCGATGAACGGCGCGCAGCACGACGGCCAGGCCCTGATCAGCTACCTCAAGCCGATCCTGATGGGCCGCGATCCGCTGGCGCGCGAATCCCTGAACCAGGATATCTGGCGGCGGCAGCGGACGGCGGGCGTGCGCGCCATCGGCGCCGTCGACGTGGCGCTGTGGGATCTGGCCGGCAAGGCGTTCGGCCAGCCGATTCACCACCTGCTCGGCACCTATCGCGAAAGCATCCCGGCCTATGCCAGCTCGGCGGTGCTGGCCTCGCCCGCGGCCTACGCCGAGGAGGCGGTGCGCCATCGCGACGCCGGCTGGGCCGCCTACAAGATCCACCCGCCGACCCGCTGGCGCGAGGACATCAAGGTCTGCGAGGCGGTGCGCAAGGCGGTCGGCGACGACTACACCATCATGCTCGACTCGACGTGGAGCTACGACTATCCGGCGGCGCTGCGCGTCGGGCTGGCGGCGCAGGAACTCGGCTTCCACTGGTACGAGGATCCGCTGGCCGACCAGGACATCTACAACTACATCAAGCTCAAGCAGAAGCTCTCGATCCCGATCCTCGCCACCGAGTATCCGGTCACCGGCTTCGATGGCTATGCGCCCTGGATCATGCAGCAGGCCACCGACTTCCTGCGCGGCGACGTGGCGGTCAAGGGCGGCATCACCACCCTGCTCAAGACGGCGCATCTCGCCGAAGCGTTCCGCATGAACTTCGAGGTGCACCACGGCGGCAACTCGCTGAACAACGTCGCCAACCTGCATGTCATCGCCGCCATCAGGAATACCGAGTTCTTCGAGGTGCTGCTGCCCGACGGGGCGCAGAAGTACGGCCTCGAACAGGACATCGTCGTCGGCCGCGACGGGCTGGTGCACGTGCCCAACGGCCCCGGCCTCGGCGCCGCCATCGACTTCGAGCTGATCAAGCGCAAGACGGTGACGGTGTTGAAGTGACGCTCGCCTTTGTTGCCTTTCCCCGGAGTGCAAGGCGAACGCCGATGAAGGCCAACCACAGAGGCACAGTGGCGAACCGCGAGCAGGTATCCTCCCCAGCGAAGCTGGGGAGGTGGCCGAAGGCCGGAGGGGAGCCAACGGGGTGTCCCCTGTAGAGAGACCACGTCGGCTCCCCTCCGCCCCCTTCGGGGGCACCTCCCCAACTTTCGTTGGGGAGGATGTGTTCTCTGGTCTTGCCTCTGTGTCTCTGTGCCTCTGTGGTTAGACTTCTAAAACCATTGCGATGACTTCATCTGCCGGAGAATCAATGTGCCCCAGCCCATTCCCGCGCTGACCCTGATCGCGACGCCCGGCCACCGCCGCGCCATCGTCGAGACCGCGCGCGAGGCCGAGCGTCGCGGCTTCGCCGGCATCTACGTCCCCAGCCGCTTCAGCAACATGTCGGTGTGCGAGGCGCTGGCCTGGAACACCGAGCGCATCGCCTTCGGCACCGCCATCGCGCCGATCTACGCCCGCGCCGTGTCGGACTTCGCCGACGCCGCCGCCTCGATCCACGAGGTCTCGGGCGGCCGCTTCCGCTTCGGCATCGGCGTGGCGCACGCGCCGGGCCACGCGCGCATGGGGGTCAAGGTCGGCAAGCCGTTGGCCGACACCCGCGGCTTTGTCGAGAGGTATCGGGCGGAGACCCAGTCGGGCGCACTGCCGCCGATCGTCATCGCCGCCCTGCGGCGCAAGATGGTGGCGCTGGCCGGCGAGGTCGGCGACGGCGTGGTGTTCGCCAACGCCAGCCGCTCGGCGATGGCGGCGTCGCTGGCGCACCTGCCCGAGGCCAAACGGCGCGATCCGGCGTACTTCATCGGCAACATGATTCCGACCTGCGTGTCGGACGACATCGAGGCGGCCAAGGCGGTCAACCGCCGCACCCTGACCAACTACGTGCAGCTGCCGAACTACCGCAACTACTGGAAGGAATGCGGCTACGTCGAGGAGATGACGGCGATCGAGCGCGCCATAGCGGCGCAGCGGCTCGACGAGCTGCCGCGGCTGATGAGCGACAAGTGGCTGGCCGACGTCACCCTGTTCGGCCCGGCCAAGCGGGTGCGCGACGAGCTCGACGCTTGGTACGAAGCCGGCATCCGCACGCCGATCATCGTCGCCTCCTCCGCCGCCGGCCGTCAGCTGCAAGCGATCCAGGAAGCGTTCGCGACTTTCACGGGTTGAGGTTCTGACGACCTCTCCCCAGCGGGGAGAGGTCGGGCCGCGAAGCGGACCGGGTGAGGGGGTCGCGGTACGCATGCGATGCCCCTGAGTGACATCGTCGTCGTTGCACCGCCCCCTCACCCGCCGCGCTGCGCGCGTCGACCTCTCCCCGTTGGGGAGAGGTCACGAAAGGTCGGAGGTACTTCCGCAGCGACCGCAGGATCGCTACGCTTGCGACATCGCGAAGCGGGAGTGACGTCCATGGCGATCAGCATCCGGCAGATCTCACCGGCGGTCGGCGCGGAGGTGGGCGGCGTCGACCTGGCGCGCCTGGGCGATGGCGACTTCGCCGCGATCGAGCGGGCCTGGCAGCGCAGCGCCTTCGTGCTGTTGCGCGACCAGACGCTGAGCGACGACGACCTGCTGGCGTTCAGCCGCCGGCTGGGCGCGCTCGATCCGCCGCCCAACCAGGAGCGCGGCCGCATCAGCCCGCCGGGCTATCCCGACATCTACGTCGTCTCCAACGTGCTCGACGACAAGGGCGAGCCGATCGGCGCGCTGGGCGCCGGCGAAGCCGTCTGGCACACCGACATGAGCTATCTCGACGCGCCGCCCGACGCCTCGATGCTCTACGCGCTCGAGCTGCCGTCGAGCGGCGGCGACACCTGGTTCTGCGGCATGCAGGCCGCCTTCGCCGCCATGCCCGACGACCTCAAGGCGAAGATCCGCGGCCGGCGCATCAAGCACGACGGCACCTACAACTCCGGCGGCTACCTGCGCCAGGGCGTGACGCCGACCGACGATCCGCACCAGGCGCCGGGTGCCTGGCATCCGGCCGTCTGCGTGCATCCCGCGACCGGCGTGCCGGCGCTCTATCTCGGGCGCCGTCGAAATTCCTATGTCGAGGGCTATAGCGCGGCCGAGTCCGCGGCGGTGCTTGACGCGCTGTGGGCGCACGCGACGCAGCCGCGATTCACCCACGCGCATCGCTGGCGGATCGGCGATTTGGTGCTGTGGGACAACCGCACCACCATGCACCGGCGCGATCCGTTCGATCCCGGCGCGCGGCGCATCATGCACCGCACCCAGATCAAGGGCAGCGGCAAGCCGGTGGCCTACGCGGCGTAACCTCTCCCCCACGCGCAGCGTGGGGGGAGGTGGCGCTGGGGGCGCGCGACTCCCGTCGCGCGTCTTCGTCATTTGCGACACTTGACGCGTCGCTGGAGCGACGCGCGCCCAGCCCTTCCTAGCTTCGCTGGAGAGCAAAATAAAAACGCCCGGTCGTGCGACCGGGCGTTTTGTTGAACGCTGTGGCAGCGAGTCTGCCGGTCAGACGGCTTCCTTCAGGTCCTTGGCGACGCGGAAGGCGACCTTGCGCGAGGCCTTGATCTTGATCGGCTCGCCGGTCGCGGGATTGCGGCCCATGCGCGCCGGGCGGTTGCGCACCTGCATGATGCCCAGGCCGGTGATGCGGACCTTGTTGCCCTTCTTCAGGTTCTTGACCGTCAGGCCGACAAAATCGTCAAAGAACGCGCTTGCCGCCTTCTTCGACATCTCGTGCTTTTCCGCCAGCTCGGCCAGCAGTTTCGACAGAGGGATGGTGGTGGCAGTAGCCTTTGCAGCCATGGCTTTTCCTTCTCTTCAGGGGGCCTCCGACCGACCGCACCCCCTATGACGCGGCCGACGAAGTGGCCCTAGAATACGAAGAAATCGCGGTTTCGCAACGGATATCCTGTCTTGGCAACGGAAAAATGCCCGGATTCCGGCCCTTTTTTGGGGATGACGAGCGATCGATCGCGGCGGGACGGGCTTTTTCGCGCACCTCGCGCGCCCGTCGCCGGTTTTGGCAAGGCTCCCTTCCGGCGGCGCGGGTTGGATGCCGTCAGGTGCTTGTTAGACTGCGGCGCAACGATACGGAGGCGACGTCATGACGGTGCGGACCATCGGCAAGGCGTCGATCGCCAAGGTCGAGGAGCTGTGCGGCCCGGGCTTCAAGCCCAACCGCATGTTCGCGCGCTTCGACCAGCAGGCGTTCGATGCCCAGAAGGACTGGATGCTGCCCGAACATATCGAGGCCGGCAGCGACCGGCTGGTCGGCAGCCTGCACAGCTGGATCGTGCGCACGCCGCACCACACCATCCTGATCGACACCTGCCTGGGCAACAACAAGACCCGCGCGGCGCCCGGCTGGAACAACCTCAACACGCCGTTCCTCGACCGGCTGCGCGCCGCCGGCGTGGCGCCGGAAAGCGTCGACGTCGTGATGTGCACCCACCTGCATGTCGATCATGTCGGCTGGAACACCCGGCTCGAGAACGGCCGTTGGGTGCCGACCTTCGCCAACGCGCGCTATCTCTTCGGCCGCAAGGAATACGCCCACTGGGAGAACGAGCGGCGCGGCAAGAGCGGCGCGGAGGTCAACGGCGGTTCGTTCGACGACAGCGTGCTGCCGATCGTCGAGGCCGGCAAGGCGGTGATGATCGACGCCGACCACCAGGCCGACAAGCTGTTGACCATCGAGGACGCGCCGGGACACACGCCGGGCTCGATCGTCATCCGCTTGGCCGACGCCGGCCGCGAGGCGCTGTTCAGCGGCGACATCATGCACCATCCGATCCAGGTCTATCACCCCGACTGGTCGAGCCAGTTCTGCGCCGACCAGGAAATGTCGGCGCGCACGCGCCGCCGGGTGCTGGAGCATTGCGTCGAGCACAAGAGCCTGCTGTGCCCGGCGCATTTTCCCGGCGCCAACGCCGGCTACATCCACCGCGAGCGCGATGCCTTCCGCATCGAGTGGGACCGGGTGTGAGATGAACCGTCTTCCCCACGAAGTGGGGAAGCTGGTGGCTGGGGGCGCGCGACTCCAGTCGCGCGTCTTGATTGACCATGCCACATGACGCGTCACTGGAGTGACGCGCCCCCAGCCTCGGGAGCCTGACATGACCGACACGATGCGCGAAGCTGATTCCGGGCTCGACGGCAAGGTGGCGATCGTCGCCGGTGGTGGCGCCGTCGGCGATGGCATGGGCAATGGTCGCGCGGCGGCGATCCTGCTGGCGCGCGCCGGCGGCAAGGTGCTGGTGGTCGACCTGAAGCGCGAGCTGGCGCAACGCACGGTCGAGATGATCCAGGCCGAGGGCGGCACGGCCGCCGCCTTCGCCGCCGACATCACCGACGAGGGGCAGTGCGCGGCGATGGTGAGCGAGGCGGTGTCGCGCTTCGGCCGCCTGGACTTTCTCGACAACAACGTCGGCATCGGCAGCCGCGGCAGCGTCGTCGCCGAGCAGCCCGACATCTGGCGCCGCGTCATGCAGGTCAACGTCGAGACCATGTTCCTGGCCGCCAAGCATGCGATCCCGGCGATGATCCGCACCGCCAAGGGCGGCGCCATCGTCAACGTCTCGTCGATCTCGGCGCTGCGGCCGCGCGGGCTGACCGCCTACTCGGCGTCGAAGGGCGCCGTCATCGCGCTGACCCGCGCCATGGCGGTCGACCACGGGCCGGACGGCATCCGGGTCAATTGCGTGGCGCCCGGCCCGGTCTACACGCCGATGGTCTACGCCGGCGGCATGACCGACGCCGCCCGCGACCAGCGGCGCCGCGCCTCGGTGCTGGCGCGCGAGGGCACCGGCTGGGACATCGGCCACGCCGTGCGCTTCCTGCTGTCGGACCACGCCCGCTACATCACCGGCCACACCCTGGTGGTCGACGGCGGCGCGACGCTGGTCGGCCCGGCCCGCGAGTCGCAACCGGGGCATTGATGCGTGCGGCATTAGACAAAGACTCAGTGAAGCAAGCCTTCATGGTGAGCTTGTCGAACCATGAAGGCTCTCGCACCAGCAACCGTGCGGAGCTTCATGGTTCGACAAGCTCACCATGAAGCGGTCAACATCAAGGGCCGCTGATCTGGTTGCCTCTCTCGAAGGTTCGAAACTGCGATGGCGCGATACCGGTACCTCGACAAGGCGGACCTGGCGGCCAAGGACCAGGACCTGCTGGCGCGCGACATCGCGCTCAACCGCATCCTGGCCCACAGCCCCGGCGCGGCGCGCGCCTTCCAGGGGCTGGGCGGCTACATCCGGCATCGCAGCACCTTGGACGGCCGCCTGCGCGAGCTGGCGATCCTGCAGGTCGGCTACCTGGCGCGCTCGCCCTATGAATGGTCGCACCACGTCAAGATCGGCATGGAGTTCGGTGTCAGCGAAGCCGACATCGCCGCCCTGATCGACGAGACCGAGGGGCGCGGCTCGAGCCTCGAGCCGCTGGCCAAGACCGTCCTGCGGGGCGCGCGCGAGATGACCGGGGATCTGGCGATGTCGGATTCGACTTTCGGCGAGCTGCGCCGGCATCTCAGCGAGGCGCACCTGCTCGACCTGGTGCTCACCATCGGTTTCTATTGCGCCGTCGTGCGCGTGCTGGCGACGATGCAGGTCGACGTCGAGCCCGAGTACCAGAAGTATCTCGAGCAATTCCCGCTGCCGAACCACTGAACACCGCGAGGTCCATCATGCGTCTGGCCAACAAGATCGCGATCGTCGTCGGCGCCGGCCAAGGGCCGGGCGAAGGCATGGGCAACGGCCGCGCCACGGCGCTGCGCTTCGCGCAGGAAGGCGCCAAGGTGCTGGTCGTCGACCGCAACCTCGCCTCGGCGCAGGAAACCGTCGGCATGATCGCCAAGGCCGGCGGCACGGCGGCGGCATTCGAAGCCGACGTCACCAGCGAGGCCTCGATGGCCGCGATGGTGGCCGACGCGCACAAGCGCTGGGGCAGGATCGACATCCTGCACTACAACGTCGGCGTCTCGATCGCCGGCGGCGATGCGCAGCCGACGGAGATCACGGAGGAGGCCTTCGACCGCTGCGTCGCGATCAACCTGCGCGGCACGGTGATGGCCTGCAAGCACGTGCTGCCGATCATGCGCCAGCAGAAGTCGGGCGTGATCCTCAACATCTCCTCGATGGCGGCGTGGACCGACTACCCGTTGGTCGCCTACAAGGCCACCAAGTCGGCGATGATCGCCTTCACCGAACAGCTGGCGATCCAGAACGCCGCCTACGGCGTGCGCGCCAACGTCATCCTGCCGGGCCTGATGGACACGCCGATGGCGGTCGACACGCGGGCCCGCACCGGCAACCGCAGCCGCGCCGACGTCGCCGCCGAGCGCGACGCCAAGGTGCCGCTGCGGCGCAAGATGGGCACCGCCTGGGACGTCGCCAACGCCGCGCTGTTCCTGGCCTCCGACGAAGCCAACTTCATCACCGGCATCGCGCTGCCGGTCGACGGCGGGTCGAGCGTGCGGGTCGGGTGACGAACCTCTTCCCTTCCCCACGAAGTGGCGAAGGTGCCCGAAGGGCGGATGGGGAGCCCACATGGTGTCTCCCACTGAGAGACCACGTCGCCTCCCCTCCGCCCCCTTCGGGGGCACCTCCCCACTGACGTGGGGAGGATCGAGAACATCTTCCCTTCCCCACGAAGTGGGGAAGGTGCCCGAAGGGCGGATGGGGAGCCCACATGGTGTCTCCCACTGAGAAACCACGTCGCCTCCCCTCCGCCCCCTTCGGGAGCACCTCCCCACTGACGTGGGGAGGATCGAGAACATCTTTCCTTCCCCACGAAGTGGGGAAGGTGCCCGAAGGGCGGATGGGGAGCCCACATGGTGTCTCCCACTGAGAGACCACGTCGCCTCCCTCCGCGCCCTGCGGGACAGGGCTATCGGCTCCTCAGGATGAGGTTGTGCGTGACCATATGCGATCGCGCTACCCCTTCGGGCCACCTCCCCACCGACGTGGGGAGGATTTATGGCGTCGGGCCCCAGGGGGCGGACTTCAGGATCTTGTTCTCCTGCGATTGCAGCATCGGGCGGATCTTGCGGCCGAACTGGGCGAAGGCGGCGTTGGCGCGCAGGGTGGTCCACTGGTGGTCGCGCGCCTCGTGGTTCTCGAACTTCCACAGATGCACGATCTGGTGCAGCGGCCCGATGTCGGTGAAGAAGTAGCCGACCAGGTTCTGCTGCCATTTCTGCAGCTCGGGCCAGCCCTCGGCCTGGTACAGCGCCACCACGTCGGCGGCGGCCTCCGGCTTCACGTTGTAGGTGCGCAGCTCGTAGATCATCGGCGGTCCTCCGTTCGACGGTCCGCGGGTGGACCGCCGGGCGGCCCACTGTATAGGATCGAGCCCGATCGCAAGCGAACCGGGATGGGACCCTCCATGATCTCGATATCGAGACGCGCGCTCGTGGCCGCCGTCGCCATGGCCGCGTTCATCGCCGCGCCGGCCGCGGCGCAGGACTGGCCCGCGGCCAAGCCGATCACCATCCTGATGGGCTTCCCGGCCGGCTCCGGCGTCGACGTCGTGGCGCGTGCCCTGCAGGAGCCGTTGGAAAAGGAGCTCGGCGCCAAGGTCGTGATCGACTACCGCTCCGGCGCCGGCGGCAACATCGCCTCGGAAGCCGTCGCCCGCGCCCGGCCCGACGGCTACACCATCCTGCTCGGCACCGCCGCCACGCACGGCGTCAACGCCGCGCTCTACAAGCGCCTGCCGTTCGACGTCGAAGCGGATTTCACGCCGATCGCCAGCCTGGTCGATGTTTCCAATGTGCTGACCATCAA
>DATFGV010000547.1:0-2499 GCA_035249115.1 Vineibacter sp. | reverse complement strand
CGCGTCGAGCTCGCCTCCCAGCGCGTCGACAGCCGCCAGCACAGCCAGGCTGTTCAATACCCAGTGCCGGCCCGGCGCGCCGAGCCGATAGCGGACTTCGCGGCCTTTCGCCAGCGCCCTGACAGCACTGCCAGTGTCGTTAAGGTCGCAGTCCAACAGGCGGAATTGCGCGTCGGCATGCTGGCCGAAGTCGGTATGCCGCACCACACCAGCGGCGCGCGCGCCGGTCACCAGGCGGTCGTAGTAGGTGCTGTCGCGCGGCAGGACGGCGCCGCCGTCGTCCATGGCCACGAAGATCTTGGCCTTCTCCTCGGCGATCGCCTCGACCGACGCGAAGTTCTCCAGATGCACGCCGGCAATGGCCGTGATGACACCGACATGCGCCCGCACCTGACGGGCCAGTGGCTCGATCTCGCCGGGATGGTTAGTGCCGATCTCGCATACCGCGAAGGCCGCATCCGCCGGCAGCCGCGCCAAGGTCAACGGCACGCCGATGTGGTTGTTGTGGCTGGCGGTGGCGGCATGCGTCTTGCCCTGCGCCGCAAGAACATGACGCAGCGCCTCCTTGGTGCTGGTCTTGCCGACGCTGCCCGTCACGGCGACGATCCGCGCCCGGCAGCGTGCCCGCGCGACGCGCCCCAGCCCCACCAGCGCTGCCAACGTATCGTCGACCACCAGCAACGGGCCGCCGGCGGCGTCGAGGTCGGTACGCGCCACCAGCGCGGCCGCCGCGCCTTTCTCGAACGCCGCCCGCACATAGCCGTGGCCGTCGGCCGTTTCGCCTTTCAGCGCGACGAACAGGTCACCCGGCTGCAGCGTGCGGCTGTCGATCGAGACGCCGGCCGCGTTCCACGCCGTGCCGCCGATCGCCTGTGCGTCACTTGCGGCCGCGGCCTCGTTGCCGGTCCACAGCGGCGGGCGCATCGACACAACGCTCATGCCGCCGCTCCGCGCGCCGGCGGTCCGCCGACCAGTTCCCGCGCCACCGCCGCGTCGTCGAAGGGATGCGTGACGCCGGCAATGGTCTGGCCCCGCTCATGACCCTTGCCGGCGATGACCAGAACGTCGTCGGCGCCGTGCACGGCCTCGAGGCCGGCGCGGATCGCGGCCCGCCGGCCGGCGCTGATTTCGATAACGGTGTCGGACTGCGCCATGGCGCCAGCCAGGATCGCGGCCCGGATCGTGGCCGGATCTTCGCTGCGCGGATTGTCGTCGGTAACGATCGCAAGGTCGGCCAGGCGCGCCGCGATCTCGCCCATGATCGGCCGCTTGCCGGGATCGCGGTCGCCGCCGCAACCGAACACCACAATCAAGCGACCGCGCGTGTGCGGCCGCAGCGCGCGCAGCACCTGCTCCAGCGCGTCCGGCTTGTGGGCGTAGTCGACCAGCACAGGCGTGCCCGCCGGATGGGTGGCGACGTGTTCCAACCGCCCGGGCGCGCCCTTGAGTCGCGCCATTGTCGCGACCGCCGAATCGACCGGTACGCCGACCGCCACCGTGAGACCCAAAGCGGCCAACGCGTTGCCAGCCATGAAGGCGCCGATCAGCGGCAGCTCGACGTCATAGCGCCGGCCGAACAGGTTGAGTTGCAGATGCTGTCCGCCACCATGCGGCGTCGCCGCATCAAGGCGCAATTCGTCGCCCGCAACGCCGTAACACCACAGTCGGTGCCGGCGCCGCCGGCAGATATCAATCAAGGGTGCCGCATGGTCGCTGTCGGCGTTGATCACCGACGTCGCGCCTCCTGGCAGCAATTCCTCGAACAGGCGCGCCTTGGCCGCGAGATAGGCCGCGAGCGTCGGGTGATAGTCGAGGTGGTCGCGCGACAGGTTGGTGAAGGCGGCGGCCGAGAACCGGATGCCGTCGAGGCGATACTGGTCAAGACCGTGGCTCGAGGCCTCGATCGCCAGGTAGTGGACGCCATCGCGCGCCAGGCTGGCGAGATCGCGGTGCAGCTGTACCGGGTCGGGCGTCGTGAGCCCAGGTGGCCTGGTCAGGGTCGGCGATACGATGCCCAGGGTGCCGACACTGGCGGCGGCAAAGCCTGCGCCGGCGAACATCTGGCGCGCGAACTCGGCTACCGACGTCTTGCCCGACGTACCTGTGACAGCGACGACAACGCGCGGCTGCGGCCCGGCGAATGCCGCCGACATGCGTGCCAGGCGCCGACGCGGCTCGGGGTCGCGCAACACGACGACATGGGGCGGCACTGCGCCCAGATCGGCGCTCTCGCCGGCAAGCACAGCAACCGCGCCGGCCGCCACCGCCTGGCGCGCGAACGTCGCGCCATCGAGCTTGCTACCCGGCAGCGCCGCGAACAGCCAGCCGCGCCGGACCGCGCGCGAATCGGCGCTGATGCCGGCGATGTCCGGGTCGACAGGCAGCGCCGGTATGGCGGCGCGCTGCGGGTCGGACTGCCGGAGCAGGTCGCCGAGGCGCACGTTAGCGGCCTCCCGTCGTCGTCGGCCGCGGCGCGGCGCCCGCAGGTGCCGGCGCGGC
>DATFGV010000546.1:0-8233 GCA_035249115.1 Vineibacter sp. | reverse complement strand
GGTACCGCCGATGTCGACGTCACGGTGGCGGCCATCGAGAAGGTGATCGACGTCGAGACCCTGACGTCCGGCCCGGCGACCCAGGTCGAGCGCAACGGCGTGGCCGAGATCGTTCTTCGCTCGACCCAGCCGCTCTATCTCGACAGGTTCGCCGACAACCCGCGCGCCGGGCGCGGCGTGCTGATGAGCGATTTCAAGGTGGTCGGCGGCTTCACGGTCGAGCGGCCGCTGCGGGCCGGCCGCAACGTCACGGTCACGCGCGCCAGCGTGCCGCGGCTGGAGCGCGAAAAGCGCAACGGCCACCGCGGCGCCGTGCTCTGGCTCACCGGCCTGTCGGGCGCGGGCAAGTCGACCATCGCCAACGGCGCCCTGCGCCGCCTGTTCGACAACGGCCGGCAGGCGCAGATGCTGGACGGCGACAATCTGCGCGACGGCCTAAACGCCGATCTCGGTTTCGCCCGCGAGGACCGCGCCGAGAACCTGCGCCGCACCGCGCATGTCGCGCGCCTGCTGGCCGAGAGCGGCGTCATCGTGCTGGCGGCGCTGATCTCGCCCTACGGCCGTGACCGCGCCGAGGCGCGCCGCATCGTCGGCGAGGGATTCCACGAGGTGCACGTGCACGCCGACGTCGAGGTCTGCCGGCAGCGCGATCCCAAGGGCTTGTACAGCCTTGCCGCCAACGGCCAGGTGGCCGCGTTCACCGGCGTCTCGGCGCCCTACGAGGCGCCGGCGCAGGCCGACCTTGTGCTCGATACCTCGGCCGAGGCGGCCGAACGCTCGATCGAAACGCTGGTCGCCTACATCGACGAGCGGTGCGGTCTGGGCGTCGGCGATCGCCATGGTGGCTGGGGCGCGGTGATGACCTGAGGGCAACCGCCCGCCCGCCAAACCGTTCCTACCTGCGACCGCGATCGGCGAGGGTTAGCGGCCCGTTCCACAGACACGATGTTCTTTGCCTGGAGGCGAGCCATGTTGCGACGCAGAGCGACCTTGCTATCGGCCGGCGTCGCGCTGGCGCTGCCCCGTGCCGCCGCGGCGCAGCAGGTTCGCCTGCTCAACGTGTCCTATGATCCGACCCGCGAGCTCTACCAGGAAGTCAACGCGGCCTTCGCCAAGCTATGGAAAGAGAACAAGGGCGAGGCCGTCACCATTCAGCAATCGCACGGCGGCTCAGGTCGCCAGGCGCGCTCGGTCATCGACGGCCTGGAAGCCGATGTCGTCACCCTGGCGCTGGCCTATGACATCGACGCCATCGCCGAGCGGGGCCTGATCGCGAAGGACTGGCAGACGCGGTTGCCCTCGAACAGCGCCCCCTATACGTCGACCATCGTGTTCCTGGTGCGCAAGGGCAACCCCAAGGCGGTCAAGGACTGGGGCGACCTGGCGCGCCCGGACGTGAAGGTGATCACGCCCAATCCCAAGACCTCTGGCGGCGCGCGCTGGAACTACCTCGCGGCCTGGGGCTACGCCTTGCGCACCGAAGGCGGCGACGTCGCCAAGGCGGAGAAGTTCGTCGCCGACATCTACGCCAACGCGCCGGTGCTCGACACCGGTGCCCGCGGCTCGACCGTGACCTTCGTGCAGCGCGCCATCGGCGACGTGCTGCTGGCGTGGGAGAACGAGGCGTTCCTCGCGATCAACGAGATGGGCAAGGACAAACTCGAAATCGTCGCGCCCAGCTTCAGCATCCTCGCCGAACCGCCGGTCACAATCGTCGACAAGGTGGTCGACAAGCGCGGCACCCGCGCTGTCGCCCAGGCGTATCTGGAGTTCCTGTACACGCCAGAGGGCCAGGCGATCGCCGCCAAGCACTACTACCGGCCGCGCGATCCGCAGGTCGCTGCAAAGTACACCGGCGCTTTACCCAAGGTCGACCTGTTCACCATCGACACGGTCTTCGGCGGCTGGCACGTGGCGCAGAAGACGCATTTCGGCGACGGCGGCATTTTCGACCGCCTCTATAAGCCGAAACGCTGAGCGCGTGATCCACGCCCGCAAACGACCGGCTGCTCGTCTGGACCGCGCGTTCAGCGGCGGCCATGATGAGCCGCGTCGTGCCGTCGCGTTGGTGGAGACGATCGTTTTGGCGCAGGCCGCAGGATCGAGCCGTCCCGCCGAGCCGCCGCGGGACACGCCCGGTATCCGACCCGTCGCGACGTGGCGGCCGCGCAGCGTCATCCCTGGCTTCGGCCTGACCCTCGGGCTGACCCTGTCATGGCTCGGCCTGATCGTGCTGCTGCCGCTGGTGGCGCTGTTCGCGCGCGCCGCCAGCCTCGAGCCGCAGCGCTTCATCGAGACGGTGACGTCGGACCGCGTCGTGGCGGCGCTGCAGCTCAGCTTCGGCGCGTCGCTGGCGGCCGCGGCGACCAACGCCGTGTTCGGCGCCGTGCTCGCCTGGGTGCTGGTGCGCTACCGCTTTGCCGGCCGCCGCCTCATCGATGCGCTGATCGACGTGCCGTTCGCGCTGCCGACCGCGGTCGCCGGCATTTCGCTGACGGCGCTGTACGCCGAGAACGGCTGGCTGGGCGCGCCGCTGGCGGCGCTCGGCATCGAGGTGGCGTTCACGCCGCTGGGCGTGTTCGTGGCGCTGGTGTTCATCGGCCTGCCGTTCGTTGTGCGCACCATCCAGCCGGTGCTCGAAGACCTCAGCCCGGAGATCGAGGAGGCGGCCGCCTGCCTCGGCGCCAGCCGCTGGCAGACCATCCGGCGGGTGATTGTGCCGACCCTGTTTCCGGCGCTGGCGACCGGCGTGGCGTTGGCCTTCGCGCGCGCCGTGGGCGAGTACGGCTCGGTGATCTTCATCGCCGGCAACCTGCCGATGGTGTCGGAGATCGCGCCGCTGCTGATCGTCATCAAGCTGGAGGAATACGCCTACGGCGAGGCGACGGCGGTGGCGGCGGTGATGTTGCTGATCTCCTTCGCGCTGTTGCTGGCGATCAACCTGCTGCAGCGCTGGTCGCGGCGGCACCAGGAGAGGCGATAATGCCCGCAGGCCCGCGATCCCCGACCCAGGCGCGCACCGAGCCGCCCGTCGTGCGCTGGGCGCTGATCGTTGTCGGGCTGCTGTTCGTCGTAGCCTTCATCGTGCTGCCGTTGGTGACAGTGTTCGCCGAGGCGCTGCGCCAGGGATTCGGGGCCTACCTCGCGGCGCTGGCCGAGCCCGACGCGCGGGCCGCGACCTGGCTGACCCTGACGGTGGCGGCGATTGCGGTGCCGCTGAACCTGGTGTTCGGCGTCACCGCCGCCTGGGCGATCGCCAAGTTCGACTTCCGCGGCAAGAGCCTGCTGATCACCCTGATCGATCTGCCGTTCTCGGTCTCGCCGGTGATCTCCGGCCTGGTCTACGTGTTGCTGTTCGGCCTGCAGGGGTGGCTGGGGCCGTTCCTGTCGGAGCTCGGCTTCAAGGTGATCTTCGCCGTGCCGGGCATCGTGCTGGCGACGATCTTCGTGACCTTCCCGTTCGTCGCCCGCGAACTGATCCCGCTGATGCAGGAGCAGGGCACCGACGAGGAGGAGGCGGCGCTGGTGCTCGGCGCCTCGGGCTGGCAGACGTTCCGGCGCGTCACCTTGCCCAACATCCGCTGGGGCCTGCTGTACGGCGTGCTGCTGTGCAACGCCCGCGCCATGGGCGAGTTCGGCGCCGTGTCGGTGGTGTCGGGACACATCCGCGGGCTGACCAACACCATGCCGCTGCATGTCGAGATTCTCTACAACGAGTACAACTTCGTCGCCTCCTTCGCCGTGGCCTCGCTGCTGGCGTTGCTGGCGCTGGTGACCTTGACGGTCAAGAGCGCCGTCGAATGGAAGATCGGCGCCGGCCTGATGAAGCGGGGACACTGACATGAGCCACGGACCCGCCATTCACCTGCGGGCGATCGGCAAGCGGTTCGGCGATTTCGTTGCGCTGAACGGCGTCGATCTCGACATCCGCTCCGGCGAGTTGCTGGCGCTGCTGGGACCTTCGGGCTCCGGCAAGACCACGATGCTGCGGATCATCGCCGGCCTGGAATGGCCGGACGAGGGTGACCTGCTGCTGAACGGCGACAGCGCTCTTCGCCGCGGCGTGCGCGAGCGTCATATCGGCTTCGTCTTTCAGCACTACGCCCTGTTCCGCCACATGTCGGTGCTCGAGAACGTCGCCTTCGGCCTGCGCGTGATGCCGCGCCAGCGGCGGCCGGGCGACGCCGAGATCCGTGGCCGCGTGCAGCGGCTGCTCGATCTGGTCCAGATCGGCCATCTCGGCGATCGCTATCCCAGCCAGCTTTCCGGCGGTGAGCGGCAGCGCGTGGCGCTGGCGCGGGCGCTGGCGATCGAGCCCTCGGTGCTGCTGCTCGACGAGCCGTTCGGCGCGCTCGACGCCAAGGTGCGCAAGGAGCTGCGGCGCTGGCTGCGGCAGCTGCACGACCGGCTGAGCATGACCACCGTGTTCGTGACCCACGATCAGGAAGAGGCGCTGGAGCTGGCCGACCGCGTCGTCGTACTGGGCCATGGCAAGATCGAACAGGTCGGCACGCCGGAGGAGGTCTACGGTGCGCCGCGCAATCCCTTCGTGTTCGACTTCCTCGGCCAGGTGAACCGCGTGCGCTGCCAGGTGCGCGGCGGCCGGCCGATCGTGCCTTACGCCCATATCGAGCAGATGAATGGCGATGCGGCGCAGGACGGGCCGGGCACCGTCTATGTGCGGCCGCACGACGTGGTGCTGGCGCGCGATCCGGCCGGGTCGGCCACGGTGCGCTTTGTCGGCGTCGTCGGCCCGGCGGTGCGGCTCGAGGTCGAGGTCGTCATGGGCGCGCCCGTGCTCGAGGCTGAGATGCCGCTGCATGCCTACGCCGGCTATCGCTTCGTGGCCGGCGACCGGGTGTCGGTCCGCTTCCGGACCGCGACTCTGTTCTCCGACGTCACCGGCGATCCACCGTTATCAGCCGCCGACCAGTCCCTGCTCTCGGCGGCGCTGTAGGGTTCGGAACGCACGTCCTCCGTCGTCGCAAGCCGAGCGCAACGACGTTATCGCCCCGGCGGGCAGGGCTATCGCCTATGACACGGACCTCACCCTGAGGAGGCCGCGAAGCGGCCGTCTCGAAGGGTGGGCTACCGCGCGAGCGTTGCAACAATCGGCGGAACGATCGAACGAGACTGCCGCCCATCCTTCGAGACGCCGGCTGCGCCTGCTCCTCAGGATGAGGTTGTGCGTGGCCAGGTGCGATTGCCCTGCCCTGGCACGGCATGGGCGCGGCTACGGCGCGCGCAGTTCGGGGCGCACGACGCGGGCCAGGGTCAGCACGTCGACCGACGCGGCGCCGGCCCGCAGAAGTGCGCGGGCGCAGGCCTCGACGGTGGCGCCGGTGGTCAGCACGTCGTCGACCAGCAGTACGCGCCGCTCGCGCACCGCCGCGCGACGGTCGGGATGCGGCCGGAAGGCGCCGGCGACGTTCAGCCGCCGCTCGCGGGCCGTCAGATCGGCCTGCGATGGCGTATGGCGGCGGCGCAACAGCAGGTCGGGCACCACAGGCTTGCCGCTCAGCCGGCCCAGCCCGCGCGCCAGCTCGGCCGACTGGTTGTAGCGCCGCCACAGCAGCCGCCAGCGATGCAGCGGCACCGGCGCGATGACGTCGGCATCGGCCAGCAGATCGGCACCGGCCTGCGCCAGCCAGCGAACGAAGGTCGGCGCCGGATCGAGCCGGTCGGCGTGCTTGAACATCAGCACCAGCCGGCGCGAGTTTTCGTCGTAGCGAAACGCGGCACGGGCCCGGTCGTAGCGTGGCCGTCGCACACTGCAGGCGGCGCACAACGACTCCGGTTCGGCGTCGATCTCGAACGGAAAGCCGCAGCAGGCGCAAAGCGGCGGCGTGATGAACGCGATCCGGCTCCAGCACGTGGCGCACAAGGCGCCCGGCGTGGCGGTGGTGCTGTTGCACGATAGGCAGAGCGGCGGCAACAGCGTATCGAGGGTCGCGCGGCCCCACTGCCGTGCCGCCGTCCGCAGTGGCGCCGGATCGAAGCCGCCAACCCGCGCCGCCAGCGCGCGAGCGAAACCCTGGACATCCATGCCGCCATGGCACCCCGCAAATCCGGCGAATCCGTGACGGATGAACGGACGGGATGATCCATACGAACCTCTCCGCACCGGGGAGAGGTTTTCCTGATCTCCGGCTCCGCTACTCAGTACTTGACGTTGAACGCCTGGCGGATGGCGGCGATCTGCGTCGCATCAAGCGGCGCCGGCCGTACGTCGCGCAGCATCAGCCACAGCTTGGCGGTCTCCTCCAGCTCCTCCAGCGCGTAGCAGGCGGCCGAAACGCTGTCGTGCCAGACCAGCGGCCCCAGCCGCTCCATCAGCACGGCGCGCACCCGCGCGGCATGCGTCAGCACCAGGTTAGCGACCTCCGGATCGCCCGGCCGGCGGTAGGGGATCATCGGCACGTGGCCGACCTTCATGACGAAATAGGGCGTGATCGGCGGCAGCACGTCGGTGCGGTCGACGCCCGGCAGCATGGTCAGCGCCACCAGGTTGGTCGAGTGCGTGTGCACCATGCCGGCGGCGTCCGGTCGCGCGCCGTAGACGGCGCGATGCAGCAGGATGGTCTTTGAGGCGCGGTCGCCCGCCACCTGGTTGCCGTCGCGGTCGAGCTTGGCCAGCCGCGCCGGGTCGAGGAAGCCGAGGCAGGCGTCGGTCGGCGTGATCAGGAATCCGTCGTCCAGCCGGGCACTGATGTTGCCGGCCGAGCCGACGGTGTAGCCGCGTCGGTACAGGCTCTCGCCGATGCGACAGATTTCCTCGCGGGCGCGGCTTTCAGGCGACATGCGGTGCCTCCGGTGCGCCGGGCGACCGCCGGCATCGGCGGCAGAGTGCGGGCGGGCGCTGCCGCTGTCGAGGCGTCCCTGGCGGCCCGGCCCGATGCGATGGCGCTATGGAACTGATCACACGGCGGTATTGGCCGTGCTGGCGGGCACCGCCATAGGGTGATCGCCAGTCAAGCAAGCGTCCGGAACAAGGGAGCCGGCTATGGCAGGGACCTCCGCCATTGTGACGTTGTTGTTCGGTGGCCTGGTGCCACGTCTGGTACCAGCCGCTCTCGCGCCGACGCGAGACGGACCCACAGCTGACGGCTCCGGCGAACCGCTTGGTGCCGTTGCGACGGCCGTTAGTGATGCGTTGGCGCAGCTGCGTGCTGGCGGGGCCACCACCTATTCCGATGCGCCCGACATTGATTTCGCCGCGACCGTGGCCCGCCACGACGCGGCGCTGGGCTTGCTGTGTCGCGTCGTCGAGCAGGCCGCCACAGATCGCCGCCTGCGTCGGTTGGCAGGGCGGCTGGCAGCTGCGACCGCGGCACAGCGCGCACGTCTCGAGCAGTGGCAGGCCGACGGCGGACTGCAGATGGCCTGGGTGGTGAGCGGCAGTTCGGTGCCGCTGCGCTTCCTGGAAGCGTCGCTCGGACGGGACCTGGCGCGGCTGCCGGGTGGCGACGGGCCTGCGGATTTCGTGCGCCTCGCGATTGCGGTGCGGCGCCGCGGCTTCGAGCTGGCACGCCTGCAGATCGAGCAGGGCCGCGACCGTCGTCTGAAGGCGCTGGCGACCAGCATGGCCGCAGCCGCCAGCGAAGACGTTGCTGATCTGGAAACCTGGTGGCTGGAGCACGTCCGCGGACAGTCGGCGATGGCGCATCCAGTGCACTGAAGCCGGACGATGCTGTCATTCCGAGCGGAGCGAGGAATCTTGGACCGGTACCAGGACGTCTCGCTGCGCTCGACATGACAGGAAGGCATAGCGCTCCCACTCGGCCATCGCACCGGCCAACGGCATCGAAATCCGCTATAGAGGCGGCGATGACCGGCCCCGACCCGATGCTGGTGTTCGACCGCGACCTGGTGCGCCGGCGGCGCGAGCGCGCGGCGCGCGGCTGGCCGGACGCCGCGTTCCTCAAGCGCGAAGTGGCGCAGCGCCTGGTCGAGCGACTCGACGACGTGCGCCGCCGCTTTCCGCTGGCGGTCGATCTCGGCTGCCACGGCGGCGAACTCGGCGCCGCGCTGCGCGCACCGAATGGCACGGTACGGGGCGGCGTCGAGGCGGTGGTGTCGCTCGACCTGGCGCTGGGCTTCGCGCGCCGCGCGGCGGTTCATGGGCCCGCCGTGGTGGCCGACGAGGAGGCGCTGCCGCTGAAGCCGGCCAGCGTCGATCTGGTGCTGAGCGCGCTGGCGCTGCACTGGGTCAACGACCTTCCCGGCGCGCTGC
>DATFGV010000545.1:0-41139 GCA_035249115.1 Vineibacter sp. | reverse complement strand
GGCGATCAACGACGCCGGGCCGGAAGTTCTGCGCCAGCACATCGCAGGTCGCCGCCAGCCGCTTGACCACCGCGACGCCGTCGGGGTGGCGTAGGTCGACGACGATCGAGCGCTTGTTGCGGTTGTTGTTCAGGAAGCTGGCGGACAGGCCGCCGCTCTTGTTGCCGGCGGCGCGGGTGAAATCGCCGATGCCCGGCGGCTCGACCTTGATCACGTCGGCACCCTGGTCGGCCAGGATCATGGTGCCGTACGGACCGGAGATCACGGCGCTCAGGTCCAGGATGCGGTATCCGTGCAGCGGTCCGGGCATTGGCGAAGTTCTCCGAGTCGATGCGGTCCGGGCGGTCAAGGCCGGTAGGTGAAACTGGTTGGGCCGAGCTGATGATCCAGCAGCGGCCAGGCAAGCTCGATCCAGTCACAGAGCCTGGCACGGGTCTCGCGCGGGTCGATCAGGTCGTGCACCGCCAACGCCTCGGCGCGCGGGAAAGGCGAGCGCCGCGCCGCAAACTGTGCCTCCAGTTCGCGACGTTTGGCGGCCGGATCGGCCGCGGCGGCGATCTCGCGGCCAAAGGCGACGGCGACGCCGCCCTCGACCGGCAGTGCACCCGACTCGGCCGATGGCCAGGCGAGGATGAAGCTGTTGGGCGCGTAGTGCGCGGCGGCGCCCAGGCCCATGCTCTTGCGCACCATGATCGAGGCCCAGGGCATGCTGGCCATCGCCACCGCCAGCACGGCGGCGGCGCCCGCCCGCACCGTGCCCTCCGCCTCGGCCTCGGCCCCGATCATGAAGCCGGGCTCGTCGACGAAGTTCAGAACGGGCAGGTGGAAAATCTGGCAGAACTCGACGAAGCGCCGCACTTTGCGGGCGCCGGCCGCGGTCATCGAGCCGGCGAGATGGCGGCCGTCATTGGCCAACACGCCGACGGGATGGCCGAGCAGGCGCGCCAGCCCACTGACCTGGCCTGGCCCGTAGCGACGCCCCATCTCGAAAAAAGAATCCTGGTCGACGACGGCGCGGACCACCGCGCGTATGTCGAACACGCGGCGGCGATCGGCCGGCACGATGTCGGCGAGGCGTTCGTCGGCGCGATTGCGATCATCGGTGCACGGCGCCACTGGCGGCTTGGACCAAACGTTCTGGGGCAGGTAGCTCAGGAAACGGCGGATGGCGGCAAAGGCGGCCGCCTCGTCGTCGACCACGTCGTCGATCACGCCGCTCTTCTCGTGCAGCGCCGCACCGCCCAGCTCGTCCTTGCTGACATTCTGGCCCAAGGCACGCTCGACCAGCGCCGGGCCACCGACCAGTACCTGCGCCGTCTCGCGCGTCATCACGCAGTAATGCGACGATACCAGGCGGACAGCCGGCAGGCCGGCAACGGCGCCCAGCGCCGCCGTCGCCACCGGCACCATCGCCAACGCCCGACCGACCGAGGCAAAGCGGTGCGGGCCGTAGACCGGTTCAGGCGGTATCGGCGGCGCAGCCTTGCCGGCGCTGCCGGTGACGCTGCCACCGGAGCCCTCATGCAAGCGCACCAGCGGCAGGCGATATTGGCAGGCCAGCTCCTCTGTGTAGATGCTCTTGCGCAGGCCGCCGAGATTGGGGGAGCCGGCGGCGATGGTGAAATCCTCACCGCCTGCGACACATGGGCGACCGTCGATCTTCCCGAAGCCGACCACGAAATTGGCGGGCGTGAACTTTGCGAGCGCACCCGACTCGTCGTGCTCGGACGCGCCGGCGATCGGTCCGACCTCGCGGAAGGAACCCGGGTCGAGCAGGCCATCGATGCGTTCGCGGATCGTCAGCCGTCCCTTGGCATGCTGGCGGCCGACGGCGGTATCGCCACCCAGCTTCCGGGCGGCGTCGCGTCGCTGTGCGATCTCCTCGAGCTCCTTGCGCCAGCTCATGCCGATCCTCTGACCTGCCTTCGCGGCCGCGGTTGTATCACGAACCGCACCGCCGCCGGATGCCGGTTGGCATGAGAAGTTCCCAGGCTGCCATCAGGAAACTCCATCGGTCGCCAGTGCAGCGCCGATGTTGGACGCCGACGTGGCTCGGGCCACGATCGCGCGTCCGGCGGCCCGTTGCTCGAGCGCCTCGATCAGCCGCTCGCACACCAGATCGGGCACCTCCATTGGCAGGAAATGGGTGGTTCCAGTTACCGTCTCGATCCTCAGGTCGGGCTTGAGCACCTGCAGCCGCGTGGGACTGACACCGACCGCCGAGTCGCGGCTGCCACACAGCATCAGGGCCGGGCACTTCAGGCGGCCGAACGCCTTCGCGATGTCGCTGCGCTGGGTTGCGAACGTGGTCGCCTCCCACAGCGGATCGCACGCCAGTGTCACATCACCCGCATCGCTGTCGACCAAACCGGCCTCGACGTAGGACTCGAGAAAGCCAGGCCACCATGTTGTGAAGGCGCCACGGCCGCGATAGCTGGCCAGCGCCTCGGCCCGGGTCGCGAAACGCGGTCGCCGCCGCGCCGCGCTGCGGGCGATGGGCATGCGGCGGATCCGCGTCCGCAGCGGCAGCAGCCATAGCGACAACAGGCGCAACCGGCTGGCCAGCATCACGGGGTCAAGCAGCACCAGCCGGTCGGCGAGGTCGGGGCGGCGCGCGGCGGTCATCAACGCCACCGACGCGCCCATCGAGTGGCCGGCGACGACCGGCGGCGGCGCATCACCCCACAAGCGCGCGCCCAAGGTCACGAGATCGTCGACATAGTCGGTCCAGTCGCGAAATCGCTCGGGACGCGCCGCCAACGGACTGCCGCCATGGCCGCGCTGGTCGATCGCCACGACGCGGAACCGCCGGCCAATGGCCGCCAGGATCGGCCGGTAGGTGAGGGCGTTGAAGCCGGTGGCGTGCAGGAACACGAGGTCGGGCGGGCCCTCGCCACCGAACCGGATCGCCGTGGTTTCGCCCTCGGCGAAGGCGATCCTGATGCGCTCGATGCCGTCGGTTTCGGCTGGCGGCGACGCGTCAGGCGCCACGCGACGGCCCCGCGTAAGGAATGTGCTCTTCGGTCAGCTGCCAAATCTTGCGGCCGGAATGCGTGCGCCACTCTTCCATCACGTGGCCGGGCAGGCCGCCACAACGCGACACGACGGCGATGGCGCGCATGATCTCGGCCGGGATGCCGATCTCCAGCAGCAGCGCCGCGATGGCACCGGTGGCGTTGATGGTCAGGTGCCGGCCATAGGCACTGTCGATCTCGACACTCAACCGCTTCAGCAAATCGACATGGGCGCCGGCGACACCTGCGTCGGTCGCGATACCGAGCAGGCGCGGCGAGCGCGGGTCGTCAGGCTTGTGGAAGGGATGACCGAAGCCGGGGAACGGCCGGCGCGCCGCACGGTGTTCGGCTACGACACGCTGGCAATAGCCGTCGAGGTCTCCGCCTTCCGTCACGCCCCGCTGCAGGATGACGGCGCAGCCTTCCATGGTGCCGACGAAGACACTGCCGACCGCCAGCAGGCCGCCGGCCATCGCCACCTGCACCTGGTCGGGCACGCTATCGAGCATCAGCCGCGTGATCAGCGCGCTGGGCGTGAAGCCGTGCTCCATCAGGGTCACCAGGCAGGCGTCCAGCACCCGCGTCTGTGCCGGTGTGGGCATGCGATCACAGATCAGGAAGTACATCATCTCGGTGTAGCTGCAATTCCCCATCAGGTCGTTGACGAGGTCCTTGCCGCGCACGGTGATGCTGGTGGCGTTGGATGTGGCGATATTGGTGGTGATCTGGGACATGGCCGATCCTGACAATCGAATGAAACGGATGGGTCGCTGCGCGGCGCTATGGCGCCACCACGACCTTGCCGAATACCTGGCGGTCCTCAATGACGCGCAGCGCCTCGCGGGCCTGGTCCAGCGGGTAGACCTTCTCGATCAAAGCTTTGAGCTGGCCCTGCTGCACCATCTGCAACAGCGTTTCGATGTCGCTGCGCGCCCAGCCATTGGAGCCCAGGACTTTGAGCTCGAATGTCCAAATGAAGCGGATGTCCTCCTTGGGGTCGAAGCCCGCCGTGGCGCCGCAGGTCAGCAGGCGGCCGCCGACCTTCAGCAGGCGCAGCGATTTCACCCAGGTGTCGCCGCCGGTGTAGTTCACCACCACGTCGACGCCGCGGTCGGTGCCGGCGCCGCGCCGGGTCGGCTTGCCGTAGAGGTTGTAAACCTCCTGCACGAAATCCTTCTCGATGTAGTTGATGGTCTTGTCGGCGCCCAAAGCCGCCAGCCGCGTCGCCTTCTCATCGCTGCCGGCGCAGGCGATGACCTCGGCGCCGGCCAGCTTGGCGAGCTGCACGCAGCAGACGCCAACGCCGCCGCTGGCGCCCAGGATCAAGACTTTCTCGCCAGCGGCGACATGGCCATTGGTGCGCATCATGCGCAGCGCCGTGCCGTAGGCCACCGGCAGCGCGGCGGCGTCGGCGAACGACACGCCGTCGGGAATGCGCACCAGCTGATGCGCCCGTGCCCGGCAGAGCTCCGCCAACCCGCCATGGATGGTCTCGCCCATCAGGCCGCCCTCGACCCGGTTGATCGGGTCGACCAGCACCCGATCGCCGCGCGTCCAGCCGCTGACGCCGGGGCCGATCTCGGCGATCTCGCCGGCGACGTCGAGGCCCATGATGCAGGGCATCGGTACCTTGATGCCCGGCATGCCGCGGCGGGTGAAGACGTCGTGGTAGTTCAGCGACGAGGCCTTGACCGCGACGATGACGTCGCCCTCACCGGGCTTGGGGTCAGGGAAGTCGGTCTCGATGTTGATGCGGTCCAGACCGCCATGCTCGCGCACCACCGCCGCTTTCATGTGCTGTCACTCCTGCTTCATTCTCCCCCACGCAGTGGGGGAGGTGGCCGATGGCCGGAGGGGGAGCCTACGTGGTGATTCCCACTGAGCTACTGCGTGGGCTCCCCTCCGCCGCTTCGGGGCACCTCCCCAGCTTCGCTGGGGAGGATACGACTTGCATTGTTGCTTCCGCGTGTTTCCTGCCTTCAGCCCACCGTCATGCCTTCCGCCTGCGCGCGTTGCGCCAGCGCGCGCTTGTCGATCTTGTTGGTGCCGGCGAGCGGCAACTCGTCGACGAACAGCACGCGGCGCGGGTGCTGGTAGGCGGGTGCGTTGGCCAGCGCAAACGCCTTCACCGTCTGTTCGTCGAGCGCCGCGCCGGGCGTCGGCACGACGAAGGCGATCGGCTTGTGTCCTTTCAGCTCGTCGGGAACCGGAATCACCGCCGCCTGGTTGATCGCCGGATGCCGTTCCAGCATCTTCTCGACCTCGCCGGGATAGATGTTCTCGCCGCCGCACACGAACATGTCGTCGACCCGGCCGACGAAGTAGAAGAAGCCGTCTGCGTCGCGACGGAAGACGTCGCCGGTACGATAGTAGCCATCGGCGGTGATCGCTTTGGCGGTCGCTTCCGGCAGCTTGTGGTAGCGCGTCATCAGCGCACCACAGCGCATTTCCAGCTCGCCCTCGTCCGGTACTTCCTTGCCATCGCGCACCAGCCGCAGCTGTACTTCGGGATGCGGATAGCCGACCGACAACTCGGGTTGCGGGATGGCGCGCGGGTGCGGGGCGAAGACGACGGGGCCGGCCTCGGTGGTGCCGTAGCCGTTCGTGATCAGCGCCTTGGGGAACACCGCGCGCGTCTGGTCGATCAGCGCCTGGGTGAGTGGCGCCGATCCCATGCGCACCGCCTCGACCGCCGACAAATCGGCGTGCGCCAGAAGCTCGCGCTCGCGCATCACCATGGCGATCATGGTGGGCACGGAGGTCAGGAAGGCGACCCTGTGGCGCACGGCGGCGTCGATGTAGGCCGGTGCGGTGAACTGCGGCAGCAGAACGATGGTGTCGCCCTGCGCGAAGGTCGTCTGGCACATCGCCAGCCCGTTCATGTGGTAGAGCGGCGCCGCCACCAGGGCGCGGCGGCCCAGCGGTCCGGGTCGCCGGGTCCGTTGCGCGATCGCCCAGAGATGCGAATGGTGCGACAGGACAACGCCCTTGGGCCGGCCGGTCGACCCCGAGGTGTAGAGGAACATCGCCGCTTCGGCAGGATCGACCGCAAGCGGTGCGAAGGATCCCTCGTCAAGCAGCGCATCGAAGCCGTCGGCGCCCGCCGAGTCGAACGACACTTTAGGTAGTGTGGCCGGCGCCAACGCCAGGCGCGCCGCGTCGCCGATCACCAGCTTCGCGTCACAGTCGGCCAGCACATAGTGCACGGTATCGGCCGGCAGCTTGTAGTTCACCGGCACCGACACCAGGCCGGCCTGCATTGTGCCGAGGAAGGTCAAGAGATATTCGGCGCGATTCGCCGCCAGGATCGCCACCCGATCGCCGCGCACCAGGCCGCGCCTCAGCAGGCCGCGCGCCACGGCGTCGCACAGCCGCACCAGGTCGGCATAGCTGTAGGTGCGTTCGGTGCGCCGCTCGTCCCCGACATCGAGCAGGGCGAGCGCCTCGCGTGCCGCCTCGCCGGAGATGGCGTCACCGAGATTGTTGAATCGGATCGACATGAACTGGCGGGCGAGGCGAGGTGACGGCTACTCGACGAATTCCAAGGTGGCGTTGAACGCCTGGCTGGCCGGCACCAGCAGCCGGCCGGCGCTCTGGGTGAACCCGCCCACGCCGCTTGCCTTCAGGGTTTGCGCCGCCTTGGCCAGCGACACGGTGCGGATGGTAAGTCCCGCCATGTAGGCCGGGCGGCCGGCGGCGTCCGGCATGGCATCGCCATACTGTCGCCGCAGCGCCGCGTCCGTGACGATGTCGAAGCGCGAATTGCCGATGATCACCGTCTTGCCGCCGTCGATATCGCGCACGGCTTCCGGGCCGAACATGTCGGCATAGAGCCGAGCCGCCGCGGCCGGATCGGGTTCGACGATGGTGGCGCGCACGACGGCGACCGCACCATTGGCGTGATGGCGCCATTCATCGCGCCAGACCAGGTGGCGGGTGAAGTGGTGGCAGAAATAGACACGGCCGTACGGCACCACGCCCGACTTCAGCCGGACGGTGCGGAACCTGGCGTCGTGGTCCTTGCCGTCGACCCGCACCGGCCGGGTGAACTCGTTGGGCGGGTCGAACGGCACGCCGGCGGCCGCCAGCGCGGCGTGGGTCGCAGCTGAATCCTCGCTGCCGAACACCAGGCCGTTGAGGCCGTTGGCGTAGCCCAGCAGGTCGGTCCGGCCGGTCGTGGCGCCCTTGGGGATGGCGATCAGTTCGAGATAGTCGGTGCCGAACATCGCCAGGTGGTTCATCGAACCCAATGAATGATAGCCTCGCTCGGTCAAGGTGAAGCCCAGCCGGCGATAGGTGTCGGCCGCCGAATCCATGTCATCGCGGGCGTTGATCACCACATGGTCGAGTGTCGGTGTTGGAAGCGCCATGTCTCCTCCCAGTCCCCGCCGGCCAGGTTCACGCTGGCGTGGCCGACGCCATGCTCCGCCGCCTGGCCGGTGGCATCTTGGCACGGCGGGGCACGGGCGAAACACCTGGTTTCAGCAGGGACCGCATGCGCTGCGTGAAGGTCGTTTCAATGCGACGCCGTCGCTGGCGCGCTGTTCGTGGGCTAGGTTGGCTTGGACCGAATGTCTTATCTTGAGAGGGTGTCATGACGTTGGGACGACTGGGTGTGTGGTATCCGACCGACCGGCTCGACGCGGCGGGGCTGCGGGCGCTGACACGCACCATCGAGGGCAGCGGCTACGCAGTATTCTGGTATCCGGAGTCGCGCAGCTACGAATCAATGTCGCTGGCGGCGTTCCTGCTGGGCAACAGCACGCGGTTGATGGTCGGCAGCTCGATCGCCAACATCTATGCCCGTGACGCCTACACCGCCCGTCGGGCGCTGCTGACCCTGAACGGGTTGTACGACAACCGCTTCATCCTGGGCCTTGGCGTCAGCCACATTCCGATGGTCGAGGGCGTGCGCGGCCACCGCTACGACAAGCCGATCCCGGCCATGCGTGCCTATCTCGATGCGCTCGCCAAGGGCGAAGCGGGCGCCGCCGACTGGCCGGTGGTGGTCGCGGCGCTCGGCCCGAAGATGCTGGCGCTCAGTGCCCAGATATCGCGCGGCGCCGTGCCGTACAACGTGACGCCGGAGCATACCGCCCAGGCGGCCAAGATCCTCGGACCGTCGAAGTGGCTGGCGGTCGAGCAGAAGGTGTGCCTGGAAACCGATCCGCAAAAGGCCCGGGCGCTGGGCCGCGCCGAGCTGGCGCGCTACATGGTGCTGCCCAACTACCGCAACAATTGGCTGCGCCTGGGTTTCAGCGAGGCCGAGCTGGCCAACGGCGGCAGCGACCGCTTCATCGACGCCATGGTGCTGTGGGGCGACGCCGAGACCATCAAGCGCGGCCTGCGGCGGCATTTCGAGTCCGGCGCCACGCATGTCTGCCTGCAGCCGGTGCACGCCGACGGCGACGTCGCCCACCGCGACCGCATGATTGCGGCGCTGGCTGACACTTGAATCCTCCCCACGCAGTGGGGAGTTGCCCCCGAAGGGGGCGGAGGGGACCCGTCGTAGTTTAAGTTTCCATGATCCCGCTGGCTCCCCTCCGCCCCTTTGGGGCACCTCCCCAACTTCGTTGGGGAGGATTGCCTACAACAGATCCGCCACCGCCTTGTAGTAGCGCTTTGTGGCGGCGACGTGCTCGGCCATGGTGCGGCCCTGCATGCGCTTGTGGTAATAGCCGCCGTAAGAATTGTGCAAACTGACGTGCGTGACGCCGGCCTTCTTCCAGTACAGGAACTCCTCGCGCCACTCGGCCTCGGCGCCGACAGCTGTCGAGGTCCAGACCTCCAAGCCAACACTCTTCGGATCGCGGCCCTCGGCCTCGGTGTAGCGGCGCAACTTGTCGAACTCGGCGATGGCGGCATCGCCCGGCGGATGCGCCAGCATCATCCAGCCGTCGCCCCACTTGGCGGTGCGTCGCAGGGTGACGTCCATGTGGCCGCCAAACCACAGCGGGATGCGGCCGCGCGGCGGTCGCGGGTTGATGCCGGCGTCGGGAATGGTGTGCCACTTGCCCTTGAAGCTGACGTATGGCTCGGCCCACAGGGCCTGCATCACCTGGACTTGCTCCTCGGAGCGCTTGCCACGGTCATGGAAGTTCTCGTTCAGGCCGATGAACTCGAGCTCGTTCCAGCCGACGCCGACGCCGAAGCGGAACCGGCCGCCGCACAACACGTCGAGGCTCGCCGCCTGCTTGGCGACCAGCGCGGTCTGGCGCTGCGCCAGGATCAGCACCTGGGTCGACAACTCGGCCTTCGTGGTACAGGCGGCCACGAAACCGAACAGCACGAAGGGGTCATGGTACAGCGAGGAAGCGTTCGGCCGGCCACTGGCCTGGGCCATGGTTGCCGGATTTCCGCCCAGCACGTGGTCCGGCAAGGCGAGGCCCGAATAGCCGGTTTCCTCGGCCATTTGCGCGAACTCGCGCAACGTAGCGGGATCGCCGCCGATATCGCCCAGCGGCATCGCGACACCGAGTTGCATGCGCCTCACCTCTCTGCGTCTGGTTCCGGATCGGCCGGCAGTCTATAGACTCCGCCGACGCAAACCAGCGTCCGGGGATTCGCAAGAGGAGGGCGGCATCGTGCTGAAACTCGGGTACAAGGCGTCCGCCGAGCAGTTCGCGCCCCGGCCGCTGCTGGAGTTCTCCAGCCTCGCCGAATCGGTCGGCTTCGACTCGGTGTTCGTCAGCGACCATTTCCAGCCGTGGAAGCATAACGACGGTCACGCGCCCTCGTCGCTGGCCTGGCTGGGCGCGCTGGGCGCTCGCACGTCGCGCATCGTCATCGGCACCAGTGTGCTGACCCCGACCTTCCGCTACCATCCATCGATCGTGGCACAGGTCTTCGGCACCCTGGGGTCGATGTTCCCCGGTCGGGTCGTGCTGGGCATTGGCACCGGCGAATCGCTGAACGAGGTTCCGGCCACTGGCCAAGCCTGGCCGGAGTTCAAGGAGCGCTTCGCCCGCCTGCGCGAGGCGGTGACGTTGATCCGGAAGCTATGGAGCGAGGAGCGGGTCAGCTTCGAGGGCCAATACTATCGCACCGAGAAAGCGACGATCTACGACCGGCCGGCCGAACTGGTGCCGATCTATGTCGCCGCCGCCGGCGCGCTGGTGGCGAAGTACGCCGGCCGCATCGCCGACGGCTTCATCTGCACCAGCGGCAAGAAGTGGGATCTTTACACGGAAACCCTGCTACCGAAAGTCGCCGAGGGCCTGGCGGAGAAGCCCGGCCGGCCCTACGACCACATGATCGAGGTCAAGGTGTCGTTCGACACCGACCGCGATCGGGCCTTGCAGGACACGCGGCATTGGGCGGCGCTGGCGCTTTCCGCGGAAGAGAAGATGTCGGTCGAGGACCCGGTCGAGATGGAGCGCCTCGCCGATGCTCTGCCGTTGGAACGTGCCGCCAGCCGCTGGATCGTCTCGAGTGATCCCGACGAGCAGGTCGAAAAGATCGGCGCCTATGTCGGACTGGGTTTCCGTCACCTCGTGTTCCACGCGCCCGGCCCTGACCAGGAGCGTTTCCTGCGGCTCTATGGCGAGCAGGTCCTGCCTCGGCTGCGCCGGAAATTCGGGTGAGGGAACCGGTGATTCGACGCGCCGCCTCATTCCTTCCCCACGCAGTGGCGAAGGTGGCCGAAGGCCGCAAGGGGACCGCTCGTGGTGCCGGCAACCGAAACTACGTCGGCTTCCCTACGCCCCTGCGGGGCACCTCGCCAACTTCGTTGGGGAGCAAAGTGTGTCGCGCTGAGCGATCCTCCATATGAGCGGCATCAGTACTGTCCAGATCCTGGCGCTGCCGGGCATTCCGCTGGTCAGCCAGGGCGACGACCTTGCGGCGCTGATCGAGGCGGCGCTGGCGCGGGCCGGCCTTGCGCTGCAAGACCACGACGTCGTGGTGGTGGCGCAGAAGATCGTTTCCAAAGCCGAGGGTCGCGCCGTCCGGCTGGACACGGTGACACCATCGGCCCGCGCGCTGGAACTGGCAGCCGAGGTCGGCAAGGATCCGCGCGTTGTCGAAGTGATCCTGTCGGAATCGGCGCGCGTGGTGCGCACCCGGCCGGCGCTGATGATCATGGAACACCGCCTGGGTTTCGTGATGGCCAACGCCGGCGTTGATCAGTCCAACATCGCCGGCGACGACGGTGCCGAGATGGCGCTGTTGCTGCCGCGCGATCCCGACGGCAGCGCCGAGGTCCTGCGGGTCCGGCTAGCGGCGCGCCACGGCACCAAGCTCGGCGTGATCATCAACGACAGTTTCGGTCGTGCCTGGCGGCGCGGCATTGTCGGCACGGCGATCGGCGTCGCCGGGCTGCCGGCGCTCATCGACCTGCGCGGCAATCCCGACCTGTTCGGACGACCGCTGCAGGTCAGCATCGCCGGCTTCGCCGACGAGATCGCCGCCGCCGCCTCGCTGGTGATGGGCCAGGCCGACGAAGGGCAACCCGTGGCGCTGGTGCGCGGGCTCGAGTGGCGCGCGCCGTCGAGCAACGCGGCCGAGATGGTGCGTCCGCCGGGTGAGGACCTGTTCCGGTGAGCGCAGGCCTCGTCGTGGCGCTGTCCGGCGGTGTCGGCGGCGCCAAGCTGGCATTGGGCCTGAGCCGCGTGTTGTCGGCCGACGAGCTGCTGATCGTCGCCAACACCGGTGATGATTTCGAGCATCTTGGATTGAGCATCTCGCCCGATCTCGACACCCTGATGTACGCGCTGGCCGGGCTCGACAACCCGGCGACCGGCTGGGGCCGGCGCGACGAAACATGGTCGTTCATGGACAGCATCGCGGCGCTGGGCGGCGAGGCCTGGTTCCGTCTCGGCGATCGCGATCTCGCCACCCATGTCGAGCGTACGCGTCGGCTACGCGCTGGCGAGACGTTGTCGGCGGTCACGGCGGATTTCTGCCGTCGTCTCGGAGTTGGCCCGCAACTTCTGCCAATGACAGACGATCGCGTACGCACGCGCGTCCGCAGCGATGACGGCTGGATCGACTTTCAGGACTATTTCGTACGCCAGCAATGCCGGCCGGAAGTGCGCGAGCTGGCGTTCGAGGGGGCGGCGACCGCCCGGCCGCAAGCCAACGTGCTAGCGGCGTTGCGCGGCGGCGGTGTACGCGCCATCGTGATTTGCCCGTCCAACCCGCTCATCAGCATCGAACCGATCCTCGCCGTGCGCGGCCTGAGGAGCGCCATCGCGCAGAGCGGCGCGCCGGTGGTGGCGGTGTCGCCAATCATCGCCGGCCGCGCGGTCAAGGGGCCGACCGCCAAGATGATGCAGGAACTCGGCCTGGAAGCGAGCGCCGCCGCGGTGGCGCGCCGCTATGGCGACCTGCTGGCCGGCTACATTGCCGAGCCGCAGGACGCGACCGCGATCACCGGTGTGCGCCCCAAGGTGGTCGCGGCGCCGACGCTCATGACTTCGCTGGCTGACCGCGAGGCCCTGGCACGGGTGGTGCTCGACGTGGCCGATTCGCTGCGGCGCGGGACATGAACGGCGAGACCGATATCTGGGCCGTTGTCCCCGTCAAGAAACTGGACGGCGCCAAGCAGCGCCTGGCCGATCTGCTAACGCCGGAGCAGCGCAGCGCGCTTGCTGAAATCATGGTCAGCGAGGTGTTGGCGGCGATCGCCGCGGCACGCGGATTGGCCGGCATCCTGGTCGTAACGGTCGATCCGAAGATCACCGCGCTGGCGACGCGGATTGGCGCACGCTTGCTTGCCAACGGCGCGCGCGACGGCCATACCGGCAGCGTGACGGCGGCGGTCCGACTTCTGGCGCGCGAGGGCCGGGCCGGTATGATCACCCTGCCAGGCGACATCCCCGCCGTGACGCCGGCGGAAATCGAGGCGGTGCTGGCGGCACATCGCACCGCGCCGGCCTTCACCATCGCGCCAGCGCACGACGACTTGGGATCGAATGCGGTCGTCTGCTCGCCGCCAGACGCCGTGCCGCTGCGATTCGGCGAGAACAGCTTCTTCCCGCATCTCGACGCGGCGCGGCGCTGTGGCATCGAGCCGACCATCTTGCGCCAGCCCGGCATCGCCATGGACATCGACCATCCGCCCGACCTTGCGGCGTTCCTGCGCCTGCCGCAATCGGCCGGCACGCGCACGCGCGCGTTCCTGGAAGAGGCCGGTGTGCCGTGACTGTTGGCGAATCGGCGCGACCGGTAGAGCGTTGGCACCCCGACCGTCAGATCTTGAGTGCCAAGCGGTGGTTGACGAGGGCACGGTCGACGGTCACCAGGCTGAGGCCCTCGATCTGGCATTGGGCCAGCAGGAGCCGGTCGAACGGATCGCGGGTCTGCGGTTCAGGATGGACCGCGACTATCACGTGGCGCGTTTGGATCGGCAGTATCGAGAGCCGGAGCGCCACGAAATAGCCGGCGATGTCTTCCAGCGCCATGCCTGGGTCCAGCTTGCCGAGACGTGTCTTGATCGCGATCTCCCAAAGGCTGGCCACACTCACAGAACCAATCGTCGTCGGTTCGGCAAGGCATCGTGCCATGTCGGGATATCGCTTTCCGAGGCCCTGGCGGAGAAGTTCCAGTGCGACGTGCGTGTCGAGTAGGGCACGCATCAGGTCCGCGGCAGGGGACGGAGCAAGAAGTCCTCCGACAACTCCGCATCGAAGTCGTCGGCGATAAAGGGCACAGGATCCTTGATGCCCTTCGCTTTCAGATAGGCTTTGCCGGCGGCGAGATCCAATCCACCCTGCTTCTGGTGCGGCACGAGATCGAAAACGGGGCGCCCATTTCGCGTGACCACGATCGTCTCGCCGCTCTCCACCTCACGTGCGAGCTCGGTCAGTCGGTTCTTGGCGTCACGAATTGATACCGTCTTCATCAACCTCTTGTAGCTACATGTGGCCATCGCGTCAACAGGTGGCTATCCTCGAGCGGACGGACTCGCCACGCAGGCCTACGCCACCGCCACGGCGCGCTTGCGCGGCGGGGTGAGCACTACCGGCGCCAGATCGCCGGCTGCGAACGAGGCAGCACGTCGCTCGTCCGGTACCGACCCATAGAGCGTATCGCGCTGCCGCGGTGTGCGTGCGGTCGAGCGGATTAGCGCCTCCATCTCGGCCGGGGGAAACTCCTGGCCGTGCTGCGTGCCGGCGGCGCGCGAGATGCTTTCGTTCATCAACGTGCCGCCGAGGTCGTTGGCACCCGACTGCAGGCAGATCGCGGCACCGGCCGGTCCCATCTTCACCCATGAGGTCTGGATGTTGGTGATGTGCGGGTGCAGTGCCAGCCGCGCCACGGCATGCATCAGCACCGCTTCGCGGAAGGTCGGCCCGCGCCGCGCGCGTCCCTGGCGGTACATCGGTGCTTCCATGTGCACGAAGGGCAGTGGCACGAACTCGGTGAATCCGCCGGTTTCCTGCTGCAGGTCGCGCAGCGCCAGTAGGTGACGCGCCCAGGAGAGCGGCGTCTCGACATGGCCGTACATGATCGTCGAGGTGGTGCGCAGGCCGAGCCTGTGCGCCGCGCGCACCACGTCGAGCCACTGCGCCGTGTTGACCTTGTCCGGGCAGATGATGGCGCGCACCTCGTCGTCAAGGATCTCGGCCGCCGTACCGGGCAGGGTGCCGAGCCCCTCAGCTTTCAACCGCGCCAGGAAGTCGCTGACGTTCAGTCCCAGGGTGGCAGCGCCCTGCGTGACCTCCAGCGGCGAGAAGGCGTGAATGTGCATCTCCGGGACGGCCGCCTTGATGGTCCGGCAGATCGCCAGATATGTCTCGCCCGTGTAGTCGGGATGGATGCCGCCCTGCAGGCAGACCTCGGTGGCGCCGCGATCCCAGGCTTCGATGGTGCGGCGACTGACTTCCTCCAGCGCCAGGTCATAGGGCGCGCCGCGCAGATCGTCATGCGTCTTGCCTTTGGAGAAGGCGCAGAAGCGGCAGCGGAAATAACAGATATTGGTGTAGTTGATGTTGCGGTTCACGACGTAACGCACCACGTCGCCGCTCACGGCACGGCGCAGCGCGTCAGCAGCAGCTGTGACATAGCGGTCGTCGGCATCGCGGGCCGCGAACAGTCGGACGATCTCGCCGTGATCCAGCCGCGCGCCCGACGTGGCGCGCTCGACGATGCGCAAGACGGCCGGATCGACCGCGGTCGCAATGACGTGCGGCTTGGGTGGCGGTAGCGTGTTGCCCGGCGCCCAGTCGTCATCGCGCGCCAGGCCCTCGGCGTCGCTCATGCGGCGCACGCGCGTCGCGATCTCGGGCGCCAGCCACGCGTCTGCCGCCCGGACATAGGCGGGATAAACTGGCAGGCGATTGACCAGCAGCTTGCCGGTCTCGGCCGTGCGCTGCGCCAGCTCTGCGATGGCCGGCCACGGGGCCTCGGGATTCACGTGGTCGGGCGTCACCGGCGATACGCCACCCCAATCGTTGAGCCCGGCCGCGACCAGGCGCTGGTAGACGCCGGGCGACAGGTTGGGCGGTGCCTGGATGTTCATCTCGGCGCCCAGCAGCAGCCGCGCCGCGGCGATGGTCCACAGCAAGTCGTCGAGGTCTGGCTCAGGCGCGTCGGCGCGCTTGGTGTCGGGCTTGGCGCGGAAGTTCTGGATGATCACTTCCTGGATGTGACCATAGCGGGCGTGCAGATCACCAATGGCGCGCAGCGAGGCGAGGCGCTCGGCGCGGGTCTCGCCGATGCCGATCAGGATGCCCGTCGTGAACGGTACCTTGAGCTCACCGGCCAGCCGCATCGTCTCCAGCCGAACCGCCGGGTCCTTGTCGGGCGGGCCATGGTGCACGCCGCCCGGCTGGCATAGCCGCGTGCTGGTCGACTCCAGCATGATGCCCTGGCTCGCCGTCACCTCGCGCAAGGCAGCGATCTCATCGCGTGACATCACGCCGGGATTCGCGTGCGGCAGCAGGCCCGTTTCACGCAACACCAGGGCGCACATCTCGCGCAGGTAGCCGATCGTGGTCTCGTGCCCGAGCGCCGCCAGCGCCTCGCGCGCCGCGCGATAGCGCAGCTCCGGTTTGTCGCCCAGGGTGAACAGCGCCTCGGTGCAGCCCGCGGTCGCGCCGGCGCGGGCGATCGCCAGGACCTGCTCGGCCGACAGGTAGGCGGGTTGGCCGGCCCGCGGCCGCTGGGCAAAGGTGCAGTAGTGGCAGACGTCGCGGCACAGGTGGGTGAGCGGAATGAATACCTTGCGCGAATAGGAGATCAGCCGACCGTGGCCCTGGTCACGCAGATCGGCGGCGGCCGCCGTCAGTTCGGCCAGCGGCGCCTGCTCCAGACGCTCGATCAGGGAAACACCCGTCATGCCCGATTGTCCTTTTCGTCGCCGATGGCGCGGGGCCGTGTGAGCCGCTTGCCGGCGCTGTCCTGGAACGTCATCGTGTCGTATCGCTACGTGTCACGCAATGCATGGGAGGATCGCGCAATGCAGATCGGCTTCAACGCCCCGACCGCCGGCCCGCTATCGACCCCGGATGCCCTTACCCGGATTGTGGTTGAAGGCGAGGCGCTGGGCTACGACTACGCCACCTTCAGTGACCACGTTGTCATTCCGACCAGCATCGACGCCAAGTATCCCTACAGCGAGACCGGTGAGTTCCCCGGCGGCGCCACCGCCGACCGCCACGAGCAGCTGACCGAGGTAGCCTACATTGCCGCCAAGACCACGAAGCTGCGGTTGGTGCTGTCGGTGATGGTGGTGCCGCACCGGCCGGCGGTGCTGACCGCCAAGATCCTGTCGACCATCGACGTGCTGTCCGGCGGGCGGCTGACGGTGGGGATCGGCGCCGGCTGGATGCACGAGGAATTCGAGGCGATCGGCGCACCGGACTTCACGCAGCGCGGCAAGGTCACCGACGAGTACCTGCTGGCCTGCAAGGAACTGTGGACCAAGGCCGACCCGCGCTTCGCAGGCCAATACGTGCGCTTCGGCGGCATCAGGTTCGAACCCAAGCCGACACAGAAGCCGCATCCGCCGATATGGGTCGGCGGCGAAAGCGGCCCGGCGCTGCGTCGCACCGCGCGCTTGGGCGACGCGTGGTATCCGATCGGTACCAACCCGTCCTTCCCGCTGGGCAGCCTCGCGCAGTTCCGTGCCGGCATCGACAAGCTGCGCAAGTTGACCCAGGACGCCGGGCGCAATCCCAAGGATGTCGCCATCGCCCTGCGAGTCGCGCGAGTCGGCGCTGGCGTGCCGGCCAAGGCCAGCGACGGCCAGCGCCATCTGTTCAGCGGCAGCGACGCCGATGCGATCGCCGACCTGCAGGCGCTGCGCGACCTGGGTGTTGGCAGCCTCGACTTCGGCTTCCCCGGCGGCACGCCCGACGCGGTGCTGCAGAACATGCGGCGCTTCCGCACCGATGTGCTGGCGAAGGTGTGACGGCGGGTTGCAAGATAAGAAATCAATGCGAAACGCTCGACCTCTCCCCGCTGGGGAGAGGCTTGCAGGCGCGCGTCCTGTACCCTCTTGATCCAGCGCGAGAGCCGCGCCATCTGCTATGCCGCTGAAAACGCCAGGGAGCCTGTATCGATATGACGGAAGCCGCCGCTGCGTCGACACAGAGCCTGCCGTTCGGGGCCGACGTCGCCAAGCTGCTGCACCTGATGGTGCACTCGGTCTACTCGGAAAAGGACGTCTTCCTGCGCGAGCTGATCTCCAACGCGGCCGACGCCTGCGAGCGGCTGCGCTACGAGTCAATCGCCCAACCGGCACTGCTGGCCGACGATCCCAAGCTGCGGATCACGCTGGTCATCGATGCCGAAAGCAAGCAGCTGGCGGTCGAGGACAACGGCATCGGTATGAGCCGCGACGAGATGGTCGAGGCGCTGGGTACGATCGCGCGCTCCGGCACGCGGGCCTTTCTCGACCGACTCCAGACTGCCGAAGACGCGCCGGGCGCGACGATGATCGGCCAGTTCGGTGTCGGCTTCTATTCCGCCTTCATGGTCGCCGAACGGGTCGACGTCACGTCGCGGCGCGCCGGATCGGACGAGGCCTGGACCTGGTCTTCGGACGGCAAGGGCACCTTCACGGTCGCGCCGGCGGCGGCGGAGGCGCCTTCCCGCGGCACGCGCGTCATCCTGCACCTGATGCCCGATACCGGCGCCTATACCGATCGCGGCCAGCTGGAGCGTATCGTCAAGGCGCAGTCGGGCCACGTGCCGGTGCCGATATCGATCGTCGACAAGCCTGGCGACGCGCCGGCTGAGATCGCCGATGGCGCGGCGTTGTGGACCCGGCCGAAGGCCGAGATCACCCCTGCCGAATACACCGATTTCTACCGCAGCGTCGCCGGCCAGTTCGACGATCCGGCGCTTACCGTGCACTACCGCGCCGAGGGCCGGCAGGAATACACCGCGCTGCTGTTCGTGCCAGGATCGCGGCCCTTTGACCTGTTCGATCCCGAGCGCAAGGGACGGCTGAAGCTCTATGTCCGGCGCGTCTTCATCACCGACGACGTTGAGATCCTGCCGCGCTATCTGCGGTTCGTCCGCGGTCTGGTCGATTCCGCCGACCTGCCGCTCAACGTCTCACGCGAGATGATCCAGGAAAGCCCGATCCTTGAGGCTATCCGCACCGGCGTCACCAACCGGGTCCTGAACGAACTGGAGAAGCTGGCGGGCAATGAGACCGAGGCCTACGTCAAAGTCTGGGATGCCTTCGGCGGCGTCATCAAGGAGGGGCTGTACGAGGATTTCGTGCGTCGCGACAGCTTGCTCGGGCTGGCGCGTTTCAAGACGACGGCGCAGCCCGCCGGCTGGCGCTCGCTCAAGGACTATGTCGCCGATTTGAAGATCAATCAGACGGCGATCTACTACATCGCCGGCGACGACGCCGATCGCCTGCAAGCTTCGCCGCATCTCGAAGGCTTCCGCGCCCGGGGCGTCGAGGTGCTGCTGCTCAGCGAACCGGTCGACAGCTTCTGGGTGACGATGTCGCCGTCGTTCGACGGCAAGCCGTTCCGCTCCATCACCCAGGGTGCCGCCGACCTGGCGCTGATCCCGCGCAGCGACGCCAAGGAGGATGCCGCGCCAGACACTGACGCGTCGATGACAGCGTTCGTCGGCTTCGTCAAGACGACCCTAGGCGACGCCGTTTCCGATGTCCGCCTGTCACAGCGGCTCACCGACAGCGCCGTGTGCCTAGTGGCGCCCGAGTCGGGGCCGGACCGCCAGCTCGAAAAGATGCTGACCGGCGCCGGCCGCCTGAAATCGGCCAGCAAGCCGGTGATCGAGATCAACCCGCAGCATGGGCTGATCGCGGCTCTCGCACGACTCGACGACGGCGCCTTGAAGACCGACGCCACGCAGCTGCTACTCGACCAGGCCCGCGTGCTCGACGGCGAACCACCCGCCGACCCCCGCGCCTTCGCCGACCGCCTCGCGCGCGTGATCCAAAGCGGGTTGCCGACGGCTTCCGGCTGAAGCGACAACCACTGAATCCTCACCCTGAGGAGCGAGCGAAGCGAGCGTCTCGAAGGGTCAGGCGCACCACTGACGCCGCGACGTCAAGGACATCGAAACTCCGCGTTTGCAGCCCACCCTTCGAGACGGCCGCTGCGCGGCCTCCTTAGGGTGAGGGTTGCGGTAAGCGCCAGCGGTTCAAATGTGCAAACGTCCTACGCCAACGCCGCGATCACCTTCGCCCAGCGGTCGAGTTCCGGCAGCACCTTGTCAGCCTTGTCGGACGGCATCGTGATGACGATGCGCCCGACACCCTGGTCGCGATCGCGCTTGACCTGGTCGGCGTCCTTGGCGCCCCAGATGGTGACCGGCACGCTGGCGAGATCGCGGTTGGCCTCAGCCGCCATCTGGTGGAACTGCGGCAGGAAGGCAGCGACGTCTTCATAGTGCTTGCGGGCGCGGTGCGGCATCCAGCCGTCGCCGTAGCGTAGCGCGCGGCGCGCTGCGTAGGGAAAGGCACCGCCGACGATCACCGGCGGGTGCGGTTTCTGCACCGGCTTGGGCCAGGTCATCATCGGATCGAATTTCACCATCTCGCCGTGATACTCCGGCTTGGACTTCGTCCAGATCGCCTTCATCGCCTCGATGCGTTCACGTGCCAGCTTGTGGCGCGTCTCGAAAACCGTGCCGTGATTCTCCATCTCATCCTGGTTCCAGCCGTTGCCGACGCCGAACAGGAAGCGGCCGTTGGACACCAGGTCGATCGACGCCACCAGCTTGGCGGTCTGGATGGGATCACGCTGCGCCACCAGGCAGACGCCGGTGCCGACTTTCAAGCTGCGGGTGGCCGCCGCGGCGGCGGTCAGTGCCACGAACGGGTCCATGACGTCGTAGTAGGCCTTGGGCACGTCGCCGCCCGAGGGGAACGGCGATTTGCGCGACAACGGGATGTGCGAGTGCTCCGGCGCCCATGCCGATTCGAAGCCGCGCGCTTCCAGCGCCTGGCCGAACTCGCCCGGCGTCATCGAGTAGTCGGTGAAGAACATCGCTGCGCCAATCTTCATGGTGCCTCCCACCCGTTCTCATCGCGCGTCCGATGCTGCCGCAAGGCCGTGCGCCGGCTCAAGGCGGAATTGCCGCATGCCAGGCAAGGCGCGCCTCAACGCGCGGGTCCAGCTTCACTCGGCGTCGACGTAGGCGCCGGACAGGCCGAGTATCCGCGACATCTCCTCGCCGGCGCGGCGCAAGCTTGAAACAAGCGCTGCCCGCTTTGGCCGGGCGCGTTCGGCGGGTGCGGCGATCATCACCGCGGCCACCAGGCGGCGGTCGGCGTCAAGCACGGGTGCGCCGAAGCCCCACAGGCCGACCACGCTCTGATCGTGCGTCTCGGCGATGCCCGAGCCTCGCACCTGCTCGATCGCGGTGCGCAGTGCCTGCCGGCTGGTGGTCGTGCGCGGGGTGTAGGCCCTGCGGTGCGGCGCCGACAGATAGGCCTGCACGAAGGCGTCGTCCGAATAGGCCAGCACGATGCGGCCGGCGGCCGTATTGTAGAGCGGCCGGCGGGTGCCGACCACGGCGGCGAACCGGATGGCCTCGGGGCCGTCGGCGATGTCGACGTACAGCACCTCCTGTCTGTCCTCGGTCGGCACCGCCAGCAGTGCCGTCTCGCCGCAGCGTGCCGCCAGCGCCGGCAGCAGCACGCCGATCCTGCGCCAGCCGGGCGCGCCGCCGCCGATCATCGAACCGAGCCGGAGCGCCGCCGGCCCCAGGCGGTAGGCGCCTTGCGCGTTCACGACGTAGCTGTCGTGCTCCAGCGCGCGCAGCAGGTTGAACAGGCTTGTCTTGGGCAGGCGGAGACTGCGGCTGAGGCTGGCCAGAGAGAGTCCGTCGGGCCGCAGTGCCAGCGCCTCGATCACGCCCATGACGCGGCCCGGTGAGCGCGGCGCAGAGCCGGCATGCGGTGCCTCGCCGGCGGTTACTGTTGCGTTGCCCGACATGCTGGTGCCAGAATTCCTTTACCAGAATGATGTTCTGATATCGGAACACTGTCAATCCGGTTTTCGGCGTCCGACGGGAGCGGCGTGATGAACAACGGGATGTGCGAGATGTTCGGCATCGACGTGCCGATCTTCGCGTTCTCGCACTGCCGCGACGTCGTGGTGGAAGTGTCGAAGGCCGGCGGCCTCGGCGTGCTGGGCATGGCGCGCATGAGCCCGGAGCGGCTGCGGCGCGAGCTGGCCTGGATCGACGCGCATATCGACGGCAAGCCCTATGGCATCGACGTCCTGATGCCGACGACCTACCAGGACGCCGGCGAGCTGAAGTTCGATCCCGACCGCCTTTTCCCGCCCGAGCATCTCGCGTTTGTCCGCGGTCTGCTGGACGACGCTGGCATTCCGCCGCTACCGGCTGAGGATGCCGAGACCATCGTGCGCGGCCTCCTGAGCGAGCTCTCCTTCACGCCGGCCGAAAGCGCGCGGATGCTGGAAGTCGCGATGGAGCATCCGATCAAACTGATCGTCAACGCCCTGGGCTCGCCGCCCAAGGCGCTGGTCGAGGCCGCGCACGCCAAGGGCATCAAGGTAGCGGCGCTGGCTGGCAGGCCCAAGCATGCGCTGCGCCATAAGGAGAACGGCTGCGATTTCGTCATCGCCGTGGGCACCGAGGCCGGCGGCCACACCGGTTCGGTCACCTCGATGGTGCTGTGGCCGCGCATCGTCGACGCGGTGGCGCCGCTGCCGGTGCTGGGCGGCGGAGGCGTCGGCCGCGGGCGCCAGGTGGCGGCGGCGCTGGCGCTGGGCTGCGAAGGGGTGTGGTGCGGCTCGATCTGGCTGAAGACCATCCAGAGCGAGGTGATCCCCGAAATCAAGGCGCGCATGTTCGCCGCCGACTCCGACGATGCCGTGCTGACGCGCAGCGTCACGGGCAAGCCCTGCCGCACGTTGCGTTGCGCCTTCACTGACGCTTACGATAGGCCCGGGGCGCCGACGCCATTGCCGGCGCCGGTGCAAAACATTCTGTGGTGGAGCGAGGGACGGGTGCGGGTCGAGCGCGTGCGCGCTCCTGATTTCCTGACCTATCCGGTGGGCCAGATCGTCGGCGACATGACTGAGCAGGCGTCGGTCAAGGACGTCGTCTACGAGATGATGAGCGAGCTTGTCGAGGCCCGGCAACGGCTGAACGCCATGTTCGAATGAGGCGATCAAGGAGGATGTGATGAACCAGATTGTCGTCAACGCCCCGAACCGCTGGCGCCTGGAGACGCCCGGCAGCGCCGGCTGGCAGCGCACGGCGCGCCCGGACGCGGCCCGCAAGTATTTCATGGTGTCGGCCGACTGCCACGCCAATGAGCCCGTCGATCTGTGGCTCAAACGCATGGACAAAAAGTACCACGAGCGCCTGCCGCGGGTGATCACCGACAAGGACGGCGTGCAGTGGCGCATCTCGGAAGGCCACCGGCCGGACCGGCTGCGCCTCTCGACCCTGGAAGGCGAGGACGCGGCACGCAACAAGGCGGGCGCCGATCCTGTGGCGCGGATCGCCGACCACGACAGCGACGGCATCGACGTCGAGTTGATGTTCCCCAACAAGGGCCTGTCGATGTGGGCGACGCCCGATCCGGAGTTCGCCATGGCGCAATGCCGGGCGTGGAACGACTGGGTGTGGGAGATGTTCGCCGCACACCAGGCAAGAGTCGTGGTCGCCGGCGCCATCGCGACCGCCGACCTCGAAGGCTCGATCGCCGAGGTGCGGCGGCTCGCCAAGCTCGGCTTCCGCTGCCTGACCCTGCCGTGCAAGCCGGTGTGGGGCGGCCACGACGTCAACCACGTCAACTACAACCTGCCGCATTTCGATCCGCTGTGGGCCGCGATCCAGGATGCCGACCTGCCGATCACCTTCCACGTCTCGACCGGGCGCGACCCGCGGGCATCGCGCGGCAACGGCGGCGCCGTGGTGAACTACGTCTCGCACTCGCTGTCGCCGACCATCGAGCCGGTGGCCAATCTCTGCGCCTCGGGGGTGCTCGAGCGCTTCCCCGGCTTGCGCTTCGCCACCATCGAGGCCGGTATTGGTTGGGTGCCGTGGCTGCTGAACGCGATGGACGAGGCCTACAAGAAGCATCATTTCTGGGTGCGGCCCAAGCTCAAGAACCTGCCGAGCGACTACTACAAAGCGCACGGATTCTCCTCGTTCCAGGAGGACAAGGCCGGCCTCGACCTCGCCGAGTCGCACGATCTCGCCGACAACTTCATGTGGGCCAACGACTACCCGCATCACGAGGGCACCTGGCCGCATTCGGCCGAGGCGATCGAGCGCACCATGGGGCATCTGTCGGACGCCAGCCGCGCCAAGATCCTCGGCCTGAACGCCGCGCGTTTCCTCAAGCTCGACGTGCCGGCGAAGTATCGGGGTTGAATGCCCTCCTGCCGGGGGCGCGTCACTCCAGTGACGCGTCTTCATCGCCAGCCGCACATGACGCGCCACTGGAGTGGCGCGCCCCCAGCTTGAAATCAAGGAGACGCAATGACCGAGCGCACGTTGCGCGGCAAGGTGGCGATCATCGGGATCGGCGAGACGACCTACTATCGCCACGGCAAGTCGCCTGATCCGGAATTCATGTTGGCGCTGAAGGCGATCCTTGCCGCCTGCGCCGACGCCGGCATCGACCCGCGCCAGATCGACGGCTTTGCCTCCTACAGCAACGACCGTTGCGATCCGTCGCGGCTGGCGGCGGCGCTGGGCCTGCCGGCGCTGCGCTTTTCCAACATGCAGTGGGGCGGCGGCGGTGGCGGCGGCTCGGGCGCCGTCGGCAACGCCGCGGCGGCGGTCGCCACCGGCATCGCTGATTGCGTCGTCGTGTTCCGCGCGCTGGCGCAGGGCCAGTACCAGCGCTTCGGCGCGGCGGCGCCGGGCGGGGTCGCGAGCGGCGAGCCGGCGCTGAACGCGCCCTACGGTGTGATGTCGCCGGCGCAGCGCTACGCCATGCGCGCCATGCGCTTCATCCACGAGAACAAGATCGGCGACGGTCCGCAGCGCGCCATCGCGCTCGCCTCCTACCACCATGCGCAGAAGAATCCGCGGGCGGTAATGCACGGAAAGCCACTGACCGCCGAGGCCTACGACGCCTCGCGCTGGATCGTCGAGCCGTGGCGCCTGTTCGACTGCTGCCAGGAGAACGACGGCGCCGCCGCGCTGATCGTCGTACCCGCCGAGCGGGCCAAGGACTTCAGGAAGAAGCCGGCCTACCTGCTGGCGTCGACACAGGGCTCGGAGTATCGCAACGGCGCGCGCGGCCACAACGCGCCACTCTACGCCACCTCGAGCTTCACCACCGTGGCGCCACAGCTCTACGCCATGGCGAAGCTTGGGCCCAAGGACGTCGATGTGCTGCAGAGCTACGAGAACTTCACCGGCGGCGTGCTGATGAGCCTGGTCGAGCACGGCTTCTGCAGCGCCGAGGCGGCCAACGACTTCCTGGTGCCGGAGAACCTGATGGCGCCGTCCGGCAAGCTGCCGCTCAACACCAGCGGCGGCAACCTTGCGGAATGCTACATGCACGGGCTCGAACTGCAGATCGAGGCGGTGCGCCAGCTGCGCGGCGAGTCGACGGCGCAGGTGCCGGACGCCGAGGTGTCGATGGTGATCTCCGGCCCGATGGTGACGCCGGTGTCGAGCATGATCCTCGGAAGCGCGGAGACTTTGCAATGACGGCCACGACCTATCTGCGGCCGGGCCTGCCGGCGCCGGTGCCGGAGAACGACGGGCTCGACGCGCCCTACTGGGAGGGCACCCGCAAGGGCGAGCTGAAGGTGCAGCGCTGCAAGGCCTGCGGCACCTGGCAGTGGGGACCGGAGTGGATCTGCCATAAATGCCTGTCGTTCGAGGTTGGCTGGGAGACGATCGTAGGCAAGGGCCGCATCTACAGCTGGGAGCGGCCGTGGCATCCCGTGCACCCGGCGCTGAAGGAGCAGGGGCCGTACATCGTCGTGCTGGTCGAGCTGCCGCACGCCGGCAACATCCGCATGCTAGGCAACCTGCTGGGCGATCCAAAGCAGGACGTGCGCATCGGGGCGGAAGTCGAGGCTGTCTTCGAGCCGCACGACGACGCCAAGCCGCCGTTTACCCTGGTGCAGTGGCGATGTTCATAACCTCTCCCCGCCGGGGAGAGGCGGCTGGCTACGGCCGGAAGTGCTCCTGTCCGGTGCCGCGATAGAGGATCTGCACCTGCCGACCGACGATCGCGGCGTGGGCGGCAAGCGCGTCCGGCGCGCAGTCGGCGCTGGGGCGCGGCTCCGGTTCGAAATTCCGATGGGCGTCGACGCCGCGCACCAGGGTGGCGCTGTCGCGCGCGCCGGCCACCTGTCGCACATGGGTCGGGATGTAGCGGATGGCGAAGCCGATGCGGCGGTCGTTGTAGCGGTTGGGCGCCGAGCCGTGCGCCAGCAGCACGTGGTGCAGCGACGCCTGGCCGGGCTTGAGGATCACGTCGACGCCCTTCGACTCGTCGACCGTGACCGCGATCTCCTGGCCGCGACTCAGCAGGTTGTGCTTGTCGAATGTGTCGCGGTGCTTGAGCTGCTGGACGTGCGAGCCCGGCATGAACTTCATGCAGCCGTTCACCAGGTTGGCCGGCGTGAAGGCCACCCACACCGTCATCACATCGGGTGAGCTCAGTCCCCAGTAGGTGGCGTCCTGGTGCCACGACACGAAGCCGGGATCGGACGCTTCCTTGATGAAGAAGCTGGTGCTCCAGCACAGCAGGTCCGGCCCCAGCACGTCTTCGACCGCGTCGAGGATGCGGTCGTGGCGGATCAGGTCATTCAGCCAGGTGAGGTACAGATGCGCCTTGTGGCGGCGGTCGCCCTGGATCGGGCCACCGCTCGTGGATTCGTGTGCTTCCAACCGCCGGCGCAGGTCCGCCGTCTCCGCTTCCGACAGGATATCGATCGGGAAAAAGTACCCATCTTTCCGATAGGCCGAGACTGCCGCCTCGGACAGGAGCTTGGGCATACAAGGTCCTCTGCGCACGCCACGTTGCCGGACGCTGGCACGTTCGCTGCGGGCTGTCCACGCCCAGCGGCCGGCGGTCGCCATGCCGGGCCGACGACGCTGCTTTTCCGCTATCGAGTAAAGGGGGCGGGCTGACAATCGAACGGCGCGCTATAGTGCCGGCCACCCGAAAGGAGACCCATGCCGGACGCCAAGATCATCGGACATCGCGACGGGCCGGTCGGCCACGTCGTGTTCAACAACCCCGCCAAGCTTAATGCCGTGTCGCTCGACATGTGGGACGGGCTGCTCGAGATCCTGCGCGATTTCGAGGCCGATGCGGCAGTCCGCTGTGTCGTGGTCAGCGGTGCCGGCGGCAAGGCCTTCGTGTCAGGCGCCGACATCTCGAAGTTCGAGAGTGAGCGGGCCAACGCCGAAGCCCAGGCGCGCTATGACGCCATCTCACGGCGCGGCTATGAGGCGATGTACGATTTCCCCAAGCCGACCATCGCCAAAATCACCGGTTACTGCATCGGCGGCGGCATGAACCTGGCGGCTTGCTGCGATCTGCGCATCTGCAACACGGGCGCACGCTTTGGCATCCCGGCGGCGCGGCTGGGGCTGGGTTACGGCCTGATGCGCATCGAGCGGCTGGCGACCATCGTCGGCCTGCCGCGGGCCATGGAGATTCTGTTCACCGCCCGCCAGTACCCGGCGGCCGAGGCGCTGGCGATCGGCCTGGTGCACCGCGTCGCGCCGGACGCCGAGCTCGACGCGGTTGTCGCCGAGGTGACCGGCCAGATCGCCGAGAACGCGCCGCTCACGATCGCGCTCGCCAAGGCGGCGGCCCGCGAGATCGCCAGGCCGGCGGCGGAACGCGACCACGCGCGGCTGGAGAAGATGACGCAGGCCTGCTTCGACAGCCAGGACTACGCCGAAGGCCGCCGTGCCTTCATGGAAAAGCGCAAGCCCGCCTTCCAGGGACGATGACCATGACCGCACTTCCGTTGGCCGATCTTTCCGTGCTCGACCTGACGGCGCATCGCGCCGGCCCGACGGCGGTACGCCAGCTGGCCGACTGGGGCGCCTCGGTGGTCAAGATCGAGCAACCGGGACCTGACGTTGGCGATGCCACCGGCAGCCGGCGCGACGGCTTCGACTTCCAGAACCTGCACCGCAACAAGCGGAGCATGACGCTCAACCTCAAGAGCGAGGAGGGGCGGTCGATCTTCATGAAGCTGGCGCAAAGCGCCGACGTGGTGGTCGAGAACTACCGCTCCGACGTGAAGTACCGGCTGGGGGTCGACTACGAAAGCGTACGCAAGATCAATCCGCGCATCGTCTACGCCAGCATCGCCGGTTTCGGCCAGAGCGGCCCTGACGCGACAAGGCCCGGCGTCGACCAGATCGCGCAGGGCATGGGCGGCCTGATGTCGATCACCGGCGCGCCGGGCGAGGGGCCGATGCGGGTCGGCATCCCGATCGCCGATCTGACCTCGGGCCTGCTGCTGGCGCAGGGCATCCTGCTGGCGCTGATGCAGCGCGACAAGACCGGTGTCGGCCAGTGGGTGCACACGTCGCTACTGGAGGCACAGATCTTCATGCTCGATTTCCAGGCGGCGCGTTGGCTGATCAAGGGCGAGGTCGCGAAGCAGGCGGGCAACGACCACCCGACAGGCATCCCGACTGGCGTATTCCCGACCTCGGACGGCCACATCAACATCGCCGCTTCCGGCGACGGGCTGTGGAAACGTTTTGCCGAGGCGATCGGCGCGCCCGAGCTGCTGACGCATCCCGAGCACACCACCGGCGAGCTGCGCTCGCGCCATCGCAAGGCGCTCAACGAGCGCATCGCGGCGATCACCCGCCACAAGCCTGGCGCCCACTGGATCGCGGCGCTCAACAAGGCCGGCGTGCCGTGCGGGCCGATCAACAGCATCGACCAGACCTTCGCCGAGCCGCAGGTGCAGCATCTCGGCATCGCCCGCCCAGTGCATCATCCCAAGCTGGGCGACATCAAGGTGGTCGGCCAACCGATCAACATGAGCGCTGCGCCGCAGCCGCCCGGGATGCGCCCGACACCGGATCTCGGCCAGCACACCGACGATGTGTTGCGCGGGCTCGGCTACGACGTTCAGGCGATCGCCGGATTGAGGGCGCGCGGCGCGGTGTGATCTTCAGAATTCGGTGCGGGCTGGACGGACAGCTCATGGTAGTGTAACTAGATCGCTATAGTTCAACTTCGTACATGGACACTGAAGAAAATCATTGGTGTGCTTGGTCCGTTCTGTGGACGATCGGCTTGATTTACAAGCGATTCCTCTCCCAACAGCGCCTCTGATAGTGCGGCCGAACCTGATGATCGGTTCGGCAGTACATCGGTGACGTCGACGCCGCCCGCGCGGCGGCGTCGCCGAATGGCCGAGGTGTCAGGGTCGTCGCCAAGAGGGTCTGTCGGCCGAGCCGCTGGAATCGCGTTCTCAATCTGCCGAGTCCTGTACTTGACCTTGCTCAGAACCGACTGGAGTCCACGATGGCATTTGCGCTCAAGGTGTTCGACAACAATGTCGGGCGGCGGCAGGAGTTTCGACGCGAACTGGCTCTTGTATCGACGCGCGTGACCGCCTCGGAGCTCATCCGTCGGCGCGTGGAGGCAGAACTTGACGAACTGGCCGCCGCCGAGAAATGCGCGCTCGATGAGCTGCGGGCTCGCATGGTGTCGTGGCTCGTCACCCCGAGCCTGCATGAGCGGGCTCTCAACGGCGATCGAGGAGACTACGGGCCCGCGGTACGCGATCACGGTGAGAGTGCAGCCAAGAAGGGCGGCGTTGATCGCGAAGCTGTCGTGAGCACCGCACTGAGCGGGTTCACGACAAATCGGTTCGTGATGCTCCTGGACGGTCGTCAGGTCACCGAACTCGATTCGGTTCTGACGATCACGCCAAACAGCCAATTGAACTTCATCAAACTTGTGCCCCTGGTCGGAGGTTGAACTCATGGGGTTGATCGACCATCTGCGCCGTCTTGGTCTTGGTGCGCGAGCCGCTCGCAGCGACGCCGGTTGCAACGACGAGGTGACCCACCAGGATTTCGGCGTCGCCGCCGCGGTGGCCGCAGTCAGGCGTTTTGTCCAAGACACGGATGTCGACGAAATCCGACGTTACCTGACGCGGACCGGAAACGCCCTGCTCGACGCGGTGATCGCGGAGCGCCTCGACCATCCTGAAACGTCATTTGTGCCGCTGGCCGCGTTGCCGACAGGACCCGCGATCGTCGAGGCGGCGCCCGCGCTTCGTGGCGAAATCCTGACGTTGGCGGCGCAACGCCTCCCGGTCGCCAGATATGTCGATCCGAACCGTGGCTGTTTCCCGCCTGATCGGCGTCAATACTTAGTTGCTATACTCAACATCGTCGTTGGGACATTGGAAGACAAGCCGATCCTGTTCTCCGAGGAGCAGGCAGAGACTGTCCTGCGGATCATCGCCCTTAGGGTCGAGGATTCCAACTTGTACGTTGGGTTTCACCCTGACGACATTCCCGTCCTCGACTCGATCCTCGCCAATGAAGGCAGGCCCCTCTCACGAGAGCGCCTGGCTGCCTTGAATCGCTTCCGGTTGAGCATCGAACTTAGTCGTTGGCACTCGACCTGGATGTTCAAGGCACTGAAGCGCCTCCACGCCGCGCTCGGATTGCCGGAGAGTGCCAGTCAGATCCTCAGCGCGGAGGCCGCAAGGCAGGCGCGCAGGCAGGACCAGGTCGACCGTCTGACGGGCAGCGGCAGCGCCCTGCTCGACGCATACACACGGGCAGTGCTCGCGAGTTTTGTCGCAGGGCATCCGTTGCCAACGGCAACTGCCGAGCAGATCGCAAACGCCCGCGCGGCGGTCCTCGACGCCGCACCGCAGAGCAGGGGCCGAACACTGGCGGGACTTCTACGGATCCATCCAATCCTGAAAGAGCGCCAGCATGAGGCTCTCAGCTTTGATGGCATCGGGCAGAAGCTGCACGACCTCTTCAGGAAGCTGCTGGGGCGAAAGATTGAAATCTCTGATGAAGGTCTGGCCTGCGTCATGGCGTCGGTACCGGACATTCATTGGGGCCGAGACCTGCGAGTCATCAAGCTTGTGGAGGAGAAGTTGGCCGCCGAAAGCGCGCCCTTGACACGCACGGCGGCACGGCAAGCGCTATACTGGCTTCGGGGTATCCCCCGAACCTATCCCAGGCAGTACCGCGACGCGGCGTTGCGTCGGCTCGAGGATGCGCTGGCTTTAGGTCGCACGGACACGGGGGAACTGGAACCACCGACCATCACTGAGACGCATCCTTTCTTCCTGATGCCCCGGCTTCGCGATGAGTATGGCGATCTGGCCGACCTGCGAAAATCCACGGCGCGCCATGTCGCTTGTGTGGAGGGCGTGGCCGAAGCCGTACAGCTCACAGGGAAGCCCGACGACGCGGCGCCGGTTCAGATGCTTGCTGCAAGGTTGAAAGGCGTCGCGGCGCTGCCGGACGAGCTGAAAGCCATATGGGTCGACCTGTCGGTGCTCGGGCGGGAACTGGAAGGCAAGACGAAGCCGGCGGCGAAGTGGATCAAGTCCGCGAGGTCGGCACTCACGACACTCGGCGAGGAGCAGCGCGTCAACTTGCTCGAACGGATACTGTCGATCGTTGAGCCCGACGCGCGTCTACCCCTGACCTCCGACAACGTCGCAAGGGGACTCATCTACCTGGCCGTCGACTGGCCAGCGGACTCGGTCGCGCCGATCCTGGCGCGCTACGCGCACAGGGTTTGCTTCAAGACCGTCAAGAGTGTCGGCATCAAGGGCGCGCGCCTGGGCAACGCCTGCTTGTGGACGCTGATCAATTTGCCCGACGGCGCCGGCGTTCCGTACCTGTCCCGCCTGTTGACCCGGATCAAGTACCCCTCGGTCAAGAAGAAGATCGGTGCGGCGCTGGACGAGGCCGCCGCCAAGGCGGGGATCACGCGGGCCGAACTCGACGAGCTCAGCGTGCCGACCCACGATCTTGGGCCCGATGGGACGGTCGAGATCGCCATTGGCGACGGCGTGGCGGTCATCTCGGTCAACGGCGGCCGGTCGGCGGAAATCACCTGGCGGCCAGCGAGCGGTCGCGTTTCGCAGTCGGTGCCGGCGGCGTTCAAGGCCGACAAAGCCGGGATAAAGGCGGCGCGCCGGGCCGCGAGCGAGATCGAGGCCGATCTGGCGGCGCAGGTCTATCGCCTGCAACGGCTTTACCTGGAGAATCGCCGGTGGACAGTCGACGCCTGGCGCGAGCGCTACGCCGAGCATCCGCTCGTCGCGCCGCTCGCCTCGGCTCTGATCTGGAATGTGCATCGCGGCGAGGGCCGCACGGCGGCGCTGTGGCGTGACGGCAAGCTGCGCGGCGTCACCGACGAGCCGGTCGATGCCAATGATGCGGTCATCACGCTGTGGCATCCGCTCAGCTGTCCGGTGAAAGAAGTGCGGGCTTGGCGCGAGCACCTCGCCGAGCTGGGCGTCATACAACCGTTCAAGCAGGCACACCGCGAAGTCTATCTCGTGACGGAGGCGGAACGCCGCACCGGCGTATACTCGAACCGCTTTGCCGGCCACATCCTGAAACAACACCAGATGATGACCTTGGCACGACTGAGCGGCTGGAACGTGACGCATCGCATCTGGGCCGATGTGCCGAACGACGAGCCGACCCATCTTGTCGTGCCGGCCTATGGCCTCATGGCCGAGTTTTGGACTGAAGGTGCGGGCGGCGACGACCCCGAAGTGACCGAGAGCCAGGCCTATCTGTACCTGTCGACCGACCAGGTGCGATTCCATCACCTGGCGCAGAGATACGTGCCGGCCACCATGACAGCGAGGGGGCCGGCGCGGGACGTGGCGATCGAGATGGCCGACGTGCCGCCGGTCGTCTTCTCCGAGGTCATGCGCATGTGCGACCTGTTCGTCGGCGTGGCCTCCATCGCCGCCGACCCGAACTGGCGCGACGCCGGCGCGGCAGCGCAGCATCCGAATCAGTGGCGGCAGCATGTTGCCCACGCGTACTGGCAGCGAGAGGCGTTCGGCGAGCTTGGTGTCATGGCGCAGGCGCGCCAGGCCTTGCTGGAGGAACTTATCCCGAAGCTGTCGATCGCCGATCAATGTCAGGTCGTCGGACGCTTTCTGCATGTTCAGGGCAAGCGCCGCAGTTATCGCATTCACATCGGCTCCGCAAACATCCTGATGGAGCCCAACGACCAGTACCTGTGTATCGTGCCGACATCCCGGCGACCGCTGGACGGCCGCGACGACATCGTCCTGCCGTTCGAGGGCGATCAGGTCCTGTCGATCATCTTGTCCAAGGCCTTTATGCTGGCGGCCGACGACACGATCAAGGACGAGAGCATCCTGCGGCAATTGCAGCCGCAGTGAGGGCCAGATGCCGCGGCATGTCTGCTCTCCCAGGAACGCGACCGAAAGCGGGTAGCCGGTTGTCGGCGGCCAAACGGACAGAAAAACGGGTTCGGCGGACAGGCTGGCCACGCATGGACCGTCGGCGAAGGTGTCGGCGGCGATAGCCGCTTGACCGGATGCGTGCGCCGTTACGCCATTGCCGATCCAGACAAGGCCACGACCTGGCGATGAGCTGCGCCTAGCCCCTGGCGGCGGTTCCGCGCTAGACTTCCGCGATCGATCGGCCAGTCAGTGCGGCGCCTGGCGACTCTGGGCACGCAGGAGGGACCCATGGCGACACTCATTCGCGGCGGCACCGTGGTGACGGCCGAGCACAGCTTCCGCGCCGATGTCCTGTGCGCCGACGGCAAGATCCAGGCGATCGGCGACAAGCTCGACGTGTCGTCCGGCACGCGGGTCGTCGACGCCGGCGGCCAGCTGGTGATGCCGGGCGGCATCGATCCGCACACCCACATGGAGCTGCCGTTCATGGGCACGGTGGCGTCGGAGGATTTCTACTCCGGCACCGCGGCCGGTTTCGCCGGCGGCACCACCATGATCATCGACTTCGTCATTCCCGATCCCCAGGAACCGCTGCTCGCCGCATACAAGAAGTGGCGCGGCTGGGCCGAGAAGGCGGCTGGTGACTACTCGTTCCACGTCGCCGTCACGTGGTGGGACGACAGCGTGCACCGCGACATGGGTACCTTGACCAAGGAGCATGGCGTCAACAGCTTCAAGCACTTCATGGCCTACAAGGGCGCTATCATGGCCGACGACGAGGTGCTGGTGCACAGCTTCTCGCGGGCCCGCGAGCTGGGTGCCCTGTGCACGGTGCACGCCGAAAACGGCGAGCTGGTCTTTCACCTGCAGCGGGAGCTGCTCAAGGCAGGCATCAACGGGCCGGAAGGCCATCCGCTGTCGCGTCCGCCGGAGGTCGAAGGCGAGGCCGCTAACCGGGCGATCCGCATCGCCGAGGTGATCGGCGTGCCGCTATACATCGTGCACAACTCCTGTCGGCAGGCGCTCGAGGCGATCGTCCGGGCGCGCAACGAGGGCCAGCGCGTGTTCGGCGAGGTGCTGGCCGGCCACCTGCTGGTCGACGACAGCGTCTACCGCAACCCTGACTGGAACGCCGCGGCCGCCTACGTCATGAGTCCGCCGTTCCGCGCCAAGGAGCATCAGGAGGTCCTGTGGCGTGGCCTGCAGTCGGGCAACCTGCAGACCACCGCCACCGATCATTGCTGCTTCTGCGCGCCGCAGAAGGCAGCCGGCCGCACCGACTTCACCAAGATCCCCAACGGTACCGGCGGGGTCGAGGACCGCATGTCGGTGCTGTGGCACCACGGCGTCGGCAAGGGTCGGCTGACGGCCAACGAGTTCGTGCGCGTCACGTCGACCAACGCGGCGCAGATCTTCAACATTTATCCGCGCAAGGGATCGATCAGCGTCGGCGCAGACGCCGATCTGGTGGTCTGGGATCCCACCGCCAGCCGGACGATCTCGGCCAAGACGCACCACCAGCAGGTTGACTTCAATATCTTCGAAGGCATGACCGTGCAGGGCGTCGCCACGCACACCATCGCACAGGGCAAGGTCGTGTGGGCCGACGGCAAGTTGGACGCCGTCAAGGGCGCCGGCCGCTACATCAACCGGCCGACTTTCGCACCGTACTTTGATGCGGCCGAACGCCAGGCCGAGGCCAAACGGCCACGCGCCGTACCGCGCGCGGCGGCCGAGTAGTCCTCGTACCTTCCCCCGCGGAGCGGGGGAAGGTACGACAGCTCCTACTTCTTCTGCGACGCCGTGATGATGTCGTGGGTCCAGGCGCCGGTCGGCTTCTTGGTGATCACCGGATCGGACTTGCCGCCCAGCAGCGTGGCCACGGTGCGATCGTAGTCGGCCGGCTCGAGGAAGCCGATACCCTTGGGCTGGTCGGCGACAAGCTTGGCGATCTCGCCCATCATGCGGGTCTGGTGCGCCGGCTTCTGGGCGCCGGTGGCGTCGTTGGCGAGCACGATCTTGACCGCCTCGGCCTGGTTCTTGATGGCATAGTCCCAGCCCTTGGCCGAGGCGCGCACGAAGCGGGCCAGCCGGGCGGCCATGGCCGCGTCCTTGAGCTTGGCTTCGGTGGTGTAGAGGCCGTCCTCGAGCGTGGCCACGCCCTGTTCCTCGTACTTGTAGACCAGCAGCTGGTCCGGCTTGAGGCCGGCATCGATGACCTGCCAGTACTCGTTGTAGGTCATGGTCGAGACGCAGTCGGCCTGCTTCTGCAGCAGCGGATCGACGTTGAAGCCCTGCTTCAGGATCTTGATGTCCGGGCTGGCGCCGGCCGTCTTCAGGCCGAGCTTGTCCATCCAGGACAGGAACGGGTACTCGTTGCCGAAGAACCAGACGCCCAAGGTGCGGCCCTTGAAGTCGGCCGGGCTCTTGATGCCGCTGTCCTTGCGGCAGGTCAGCATCATGCCGGATCGCTTGAAGACCTGTGCGATGTTGACCAGCGGCACGCCCTTCTCGCGCGACGCCAGCGCCGACGGCATCCAGTCGATGATCACGTCGGCGCCACCGCCGGCGATGACCTGCGGCGGCGCGATGTCGGGACCACCGGGCTTGATCGTGACGTCGAGCTTCTCTTCCTTGTAGAAACCCTTGTCCTTGGCGACGTAGTAGCCGGCGAACTGCGCCTGCGTCACCCACTTGAGCTGCAGAGTCAGCTTGTCCTGGGCCTGCGCTGTCGCCGCAACCGCGACGGCCGCCGCGCCGGCCAGCAATCCAATCAATTTCATGCCTCTCTCCTTTCGCTGATTGTCCTCGACTCTACCTCGCCTCACTGCCGATAGGATGGATGCCAGAACGTCAAAGCCCGCTCGGCCAATGCCAGGGCCGCGTAGAACAGCGAGCCGGCCAGCGCCGCGACGGCGATGGTGGCCCAGACCATTTCGATGTTCATGCGCCCGACCTCCGTCGAGATGCGAAACCCCATGCCGACGATCGGCGTGCCGAAGAACTCCGCGACGATAGCGCCGATCAGCGACAGGGTCGAATTGATCTTCAGCGCGTTGAAGATGAACGGCAGCGCGTTCGGCAGCCGCAGCCGCAGCAAGGTCTGCCAGTAACCGGCGGCGTAGGAGCGCATCAGGTCGCGTTCCATCTCACCGGCGGCGTGCAGGCCGGTGAGCGTGTTGATCAGCATCGGGAAGAACGTCATGACGACGATCACCGCCGCCTTCGATTGCCAGTCGAAGCCGAACCACATCACCATGATCGGCGCGATGCCGACGATCGGGATGGCGCTGACCAACGCACCCAGAGGCAGCAGCCCGCGCTGCAGGAACGGCGAGCGGTCGATCAGGACGGCGGCGATGAAGCCGCTGCCGGAGCCGAGCACGAAGCCGGCCAGCACTGACTTCAGGAAGGTCTGGCGGAAATCCTGCGCCAGCACATCGAGACTGGCGGCGATGACGTGGCCGATCTGGCTCGGGCTCGGCAGCAGCACCCGCGGGATCGCGAAGCCGCCGACGATGATCTCCCAGAGGTACAGCAGCCAGAGCCCGAACAGGCCGGGCACCAGGACGTCATGCACGATCCGGTTGTCGCGGCTGCCCGCCAGCAGCTCAAGCGCGCGCCAGGTCAGGCAGAGCAGGCCGGCGACCACGAGCCATAGCCCGGGCGCGTCGATGCCAAGCGTCAAGCTGCCATCCAGCAAGCGCAACGGTGCGGTTGCGGCCAACACCACGCCGAGCGCCAGCGCCAACCCGGCCGCGACACCCTGGGGATGCCGCACGGCGGACCAGAGAGCGAGTGCGGCCGCGATCAGGAGGCCCGCCACGTTGAGGCCTTGGTTCGACCAATACACGGGCGTGGAATCGTTCAGCCCCGCCGGCACGACCAACGCCAGCAGCAGAAGAGGCAGAGCGACGGCCGACAACATGTTCACCTGCCGGCTCACGGCTGCACCCCCATCTGCCGCAGAGTCAGCCGCTCGAGCAGCCCGACCAGCGCCACCAGCAGCATGCCCAGCAACGCCGCCATCACCAAGGCCGCCCAGATCTGGATCGTCTGCCCATAGTAGGAGCCGGTCAGCAGGCGCGCGCCGATGCCTTCCTGGGCGCCGGTCGGCAGTTCGCCAACGATGGCGCCGACCAGGCTGATGCCGATCGCCACCTTGAGCGAGGCGAACAGGAACGGCACCGAGGCGGGGCTGCGCAGTTTCCAGAAGGTCTGGGCCTGCGAGGCCGAGTAGGTGCGCATCAGGTCAAGCTGCAGCGGGTCCGGCGAGCGCAGGCCCTTGACCATGCCGATGGCGACCGGGAAGAAGCAGAGATACATCGAGATCACCGCCTTGGGCAGCAAGCCGGTAAAGCCCGCGTTGCCCAGCACCACGATGATCATTGGCGCAATAGCCAGAATCGGCACGGTCTGCGAAGCGATGATCCAGGGCAAAAGCGAGCGGTCGAGTGTGCGAAGGTGCACGATGCCGACGGCAAGCAGGACACCGAGACCGATGCCGAAGAGGAAGCCGACCAGGGTCGCCGAGGCCGTGACCATCGCATGGTAGGCAAGGCTGCGGCGCGACGTGATCTCGTGCTCGAACACCGACTCGTAGAACTCGATTGCGACCTGGTGCGGCGCCGGCAGCACCGGCCGCTCCATCGACCACGTGGCTTCGACCAGGTCGGCCGCCGTCCACTCGGGCCGGTCGCGGAAGGCAAGGTCGATCACCTGTGGCGCATTCAGCCAGACCGCGGCGGCGTACCAGATCACCAGCAGCGCCATGAGCACGGTGGCGAGCGGCAGGGCGTAGCCCTCGCGCCAGCGCCGCCCAGCTGATGCAGCAGCAGGTGTCGCGGATGCAGTCGCGATGCTCATGACGCCGTCCCTCCCCAACGAAGTTGGGGAGGTGCCCCGAAGGGGCGGAGGGGAGCCCACGTGGTGTCAATGACGGAGAGACCACGTCGGCTCCCCATCCGGCCTTCGGCCATGTTCCCCGCTGCTCGGGGAAGGATTGATCCGGAACTAGTCGTCATAACTATGCCCGGCCCGCAGCGCGACGCGCACCCGATGGGCGATGTCGAGGAAGGCCGGCGTCTCGCGCACGTCGAGCGAGCGGTCGGCCGGCAGGTCGCTTTCGATGACTTCGACGATGCGGCCGGGTCGCGGCGACATCACCACGATTCGGTTCGACAGGAACACCGCCTCGGGGATCGAGTGGGTGACGAAGACCACCGTGACTTGCGTGCGATGCCACAGGCGCAGCAGATGTTCGTTAAGGTGGTCGCGGGTGATCTCGTCGAGCGCGCCGAACGGCTCGTCCATCAGGAGCAGGCCGGGCTCGAAGCCCAGCGCCCGCGCGATCGAGACGCGCTGCTGCATGCCGCCCGACAGTTGCCACGGGAACTTGTTCTCGAAACCCTCCAGGCCGACAAGCGCCAGGTACTTCTCCGCCCGTCGCGCCCGCTCCTCGCGGCTCATGCCCATGATCTCGAGCGGCAAGGTCAAGTTGCGGCGCACCGTGCGCCAGGGGTACAGCGCTGGCGCCTGGAAGACGTAGCCGTAGGCGCGCTGCAGGCGTGCCTGCTCGGGGGTCATGCCGTTGACCGAGATGCAGCCATCGGTAGGCTCCACCAGGTTGGCGATCACCCGCATCAGGGTGGTCTTGCCGCACCCCGACGGACCGATGAACGACACGAATTCGCCGGCGCGGATCTGCAGGTCGATGTCCGACAGGGCGACAACGGGCGCGTCCGCGGTGCGGTAGGTGAGGGACAACCGGCGGATGTCGATCGCGACCGGCGCCTCGATTGCCGCCGGTCGCGGGCTCGCGTCAGGTGCCGACATGCGGGCAGTGCTCACCGCCGGAAACCTCGCTCAAAGCCTGACACCGTACATGCCCGTTACTAAGGCGCGCACCGGCAGAACGCCGACCTGACGCGCAATGTCGATGCTGGGACAGACCGGCTACTGGACCGCCCTCCAGCAATGATCGTGCCGAATGTGCCCGCACTACTCGGCCGCCTGGCGCATCGGGTTGTTGGGATGCTGTGTCCAGTTGATCGGCTGCTTGCCGTTCGCCACCTCGACCATGCTGATGCAGCCCGTCACCGGGCAGGCATGCAGGCAGAGGTTGCAGCCGACGCATTCGGCGTCGATCACTTCGTAGTGGCGTTCGCCGCCGGCCCGCGTCGCGGCGATCGCCTGATGTGAGGTATCCTCGCAGGCGATGTGGCAGAGGCCGCACTTGATGCAGAGATCCTGATTGATGCTGGCCAACGTCTTGAAGTTGAGGTTGAGATACTGCCAGTCGGTGAGGTTCGGCACGGCGCGGCCGATCACCGCCGCCAGGTCGGCATAGCGCTTCTCGTCCAGCCAGTTGGCAAGGCCGTCGACCATGTCGTCGATGATCTTGAAGCCGTAGTGCATGGCCGCGGTGCAGACCTGCACCGAGCCGGCCCCGAGCGCCAGGAATTCGGCGGCGTCGCGCCAGGTCGAGATGCCGCCGATGCCGGAAATCGGCAGGCCAGCGCACTGCGAATCGCGCGCGATCTCGGCCACCATGTGCAGCGCAATCGGTTTCACCGCCGGACCGCAATAGCCGCCATGCGTGCCCTTGCCGTCGACGGTCGGCGCCGGCGCCATGAGGTCGAGGTCGACGCCGATGATCGAGTTCAGGGTGTTGATCAGCGACACGCCGTCGGCGCCGCCCTTCTTGGCAGCTCGGGCTGGGCCGAGGATGTTGGTGACGTTGGGCGTCAACTTCACCAGCACCGGCATGCGCGTGTGCTGCTTGGCCCAGCGCGTCACCATCTCGATGTACTCCGGCACCTGGCCGACAGCCGAGCCCATGCCGCGCTCGGACATGCCGTGCGGGCAGCCGAAATTCAGCTCGACGCCGTCGCAGGCCGTGTCCTCGACGGCGGCCAGGATGGCTTTCCAGCTTTCCTCGACGCACGGCACCATCAGCGACACGATCAGCGCCCGGTCCGGCCAGTCACGCTTGACCTGCTTGATCTCGCGCAAATTGACTTCCAGCGGCCGGTCGGTGATCAGCTCGATGTTGTTGAAGCCGACCATGCGCTGGCCGTTGAGCTCTAGCGTGCCGTAGCGCGAGGCGGTGTTGACGATCGGCGGGCCGGCTTCGCCCAGGGTCTTCCAGACGGCGCCGCCCCAGCCGGCCTTGAAGGCCCGCACCACGTTGAACTCCTTGTCGGTCGGCGGCGCCGAGGCGAGCCAGAAGGGGTTCGGGGACCTGATCCCGGCAAATGTGCAACGCAGGTCGGCCATGGCGGTCCTCCCTCACTCGTTTCGCAGAAAGCGGTCGATGGCGTGCGCGGCACGCTTGCCGTCCTGCACGGCGTTGACCGTCAGATCCGGCCCCTCGACGCAGTCGCCGCCGGCCCACACGTCGGGCAGTGACGTCCGGCCGTCGCTGTCGACCGCGATGCGTCCGTGGCGCAGCTCGAGCAGCTCCGTCGCGCCCTCGTGCGCCGGCGGCGCGAGCAGGGTCTGGCCGATGGCCGTGAACAGCATGTCGGCGGCCAGGATGAAGCGCGCCCCGGTCCCGGTCACGCGGCCACCGGTGTCCGGCGCCGTGCGTTCGAACTCGACGCTCGTCAATCTGCCGGAGCCGCCGATCAGCCGGGCCGGCCGTGCCCAGTGCCTGATGCCGACGCCTTCGGTCTGCGCGAATTCCTGCTCGTGGCGGGTGGCGCCCATGCTTTCGGGGCCGCGCCGGTAGACGATGGTGACATCCTCGGCGCCCAGCCGCCGTGCCTGCACCGCGATGTCGATCGCGGTGTTGCCGCCGCCGATCACGACCACGCGGCGGCCGATCGCCAGGCTCGCCTTGTCAGGAGTTTGGCGCAGCCGCTCAATGTAAGCCACGGCATCCTCGACACCGGCGATTGCCTCGCCTTCGAGTTGCAGCGCGTTCACACCGCCGAGCCCGGTGCCGATGAACACCGCATCGTGCTCGCGACGCAGCTGGCTCAGGGTGACGTCACGACCCAGCGCCTGGCCGAGGCGGAGCGCAATGCCGCCCAGCGACAGGATGAAATCGACTTCGCGCTGTGCGAAGTCATGCGCCACCTTATAGGCGGCAACGCCGTATTCGTTGAGGCCGCCGGCCTTGACGCGCGCCTCGAACACGGTCGTCTCGTGGCCCAGCAGCGCCAGGCGATGGGCGCAGGCCAGGCCGGCCGGACCGGCACCCACGACGGCGATGCGCCGGCCGCTGGCCGCGGCGCGCCGGAACGGCTGGACGCCGCGTTCCAACAGCCAGTCGGTGGCGTAGCGTTGCAGGGCGCCGATAT